>JAHRVC010000218.1 GCA_019090885.1 Marinosulfonomonas sp. | reverse complement strand
TTGGCGCAGAAAGCGGCCCGGTGTTTCAAACGCCTGATGCACATTCCAAAGCGGGCAGGCACCACCAAAACGGGCAAACTGCAACCGGGTTGCGGAATGGCGTTTGGTGATGGTCCCGGCCTGATCGACGCGCACAAAAAAGAACGGAATGCCCTTGGCACCGGGGCGTTGCAGTGTGGACAGGCGATGCGCGACCTGTTCCACCGACGCGCCGAAATGATCCGCAAGTCGTTCCAGATCGTGGCGGGTTTCCTGCGCTACAATCAAAAACTGGCCATAGGGCATCAGCGCCGCACCGGCAAAATAATTGGCCAGCCCAATCTTGGCTATCGCGCGCGCCTCGCCGGTTTGGAAACGTGCCAGATCAAGTGTGGATTCCAACAGGTCATCTTGGGTTAGCAGTGCTACCTGATGCAGCATCTGAAACCTGTGCGTGGCGGTGGCGGCGGAGCGCGGCAGGTTTAGCTGGTTCTGGCTGGCGTCAAAAATTCGCAGGCTGCTTTGGTCGGCCAGAACCGTTTCGATCCCTAGGTTTTGCAGAACCCGGCTGGCCGCAAGGCCGGGGTCCATTGGCAAACCTTCGGGTGCGGCGAAATCTTCGGCTGCCCGGTCTACCGCATCAACATAGTTGTCCCGGTAATGGAAAAAGTCGCGCACCTCTTCCCATGGCGAAGGGCGCACCGGGGTGCCTTCGCGCCCCAGTGCTTCGTCCAGTGATGCCAGACGTTCATGGGTTTGGCGGTAAGAGCGGTGCAATTCCAGAAATGCACGCGCCAGCGCGGGGGCATTGGATGCCGCAAGCCGCAAGTCAGCCAGCGGTGGCTGAGTGTCGCCGAAAACCGGATCGGCCAGTGCTTCGCGCATGTCGGTGACCAGCCGTTCCGCGTCGCCGGTCGATAGTTGGGTGACG
The DNA here is from genome assembly GCA_019090885.1 of Marinosulfonomonas sp. Lineage (GTDB taxonomy): Bacteria > Pseudomonadota > Alphaproteobacteria > Rhodobacterales > Rhodobacteraceae > NORP110. The sequence goes on along the minus strand of JAHRVC010000218.1, from coordinate 7,444 downwards.
TCAAAGCCAAACTCATGCGCCAGCGCGAGCACCACGCCGGTAGACACCGGGCGGTTGTTGTTTTCCATCTGGTTCAGATAGGGCAGCGAGACGCCCAGCTTGGCGGCAAAATCTTTTTGGGTCAGCTGCAAGCCGGTGCGGACCTCTCGCAGCTTGGCGCCTGCGTATAGTTTTTGGGTGGCCATTTGGGATGCCTTTGCAAATTTGCTGATTGCCTATCAGAAGTTTGCAAATTCGCCTAGGGCCTAGCTGATCCCAACTTGTTTTTCGCGCAGGATTACCCAGATAATTGACGCCACTGACAGGGACGACGTCGTTAACATAATCCACAGTAACGGATAGGGTCCGCTGCCCGGCACCAGCATGACCCCGGCCAGCGCCGCCAAGGCCGCGCCGCCGCCGGTCATCAATGCGCCCCCCAACCCCGAGGCCGTTCCTGCCAAATGCCGGCGCACCGACAACATCCCCGACGTCGCGTTGGGCAGCACCATTCCGTTGCCAAAACCAACCAGTGTCATCGAGCCAAAAAATACAATCGGCGTGCCGTAGCCAAGGCTGAATACGATCAATGGTATCAATGAGCTCATGCCGCCAAAAACTGCCCCGACCAGAACCATTCTGTTGGCTCCGAAACGCATCGAATATCGCCCGGTTATGAAGTTTCCAAATATATACCCCAGCGCAGGCGCGCCCAGAACATAGCCCAGTTTGGATGGTGACATTCCGAATACTTCCACCCCGATAAATGGGCCGCCGCCCAGATAGGCAAAAAACGCGCCGGTGGCAAAAGCGGCCGAAAGGCAATAACCCCAGAACCGGTGCGACGTCAGCAGTTCCGGGTATTCTGAAAACTGCTGCGCGAAGCTGGCAGACTGGTGCTTGTTGGTTTCGCCCAGATCGGCCCAAATCAGCACAATCGCAAACAGTCCGGCCACGAACAGGAACCAGAATATCGCCCGCCAGCCAAAGGCTTCGTCGATAAACCCACCGATCGCCGGGCTGACCATCGGTGAAATGGCGATAAACATGGTGATATAACCCAGCATCGAGGCTGCCTGATCCTGCGGCACCATATCGCGCACAATTGCACGCGACAGAACCATCGCCACAGCGATGCTTGCCTGCAAAACACGAAAGGCCAGAAACACTTCGGCCGATTGGGCGAAAACGCATCCCAGTGAGGCAAGGCAGAAAATCACAAAGCCGCCGATCAGAACGTTGCGCCGTCCAAAGCGGTCTGACATCGGGCCAATGATGATCTGCAACAACCCGCTGGTTCCCAGATAAAGAGTCAAAGCCAGCTGCATGACACGGTATTCCGTGTTGAAATAGTTGCTAATGCTAGGCAGGGACGGCAGGAACATATTCATCGCCATCGACGACATTCCGGCGGTAAAAACCAACGTAAACAGGTGCGGCGGGGTTGTTCGGTCCAAAAAGCGGACCACGGGTTTGCTGGACATTCTTTCCTGTTATGCCTGAAAGGCGGCAGGTGAAAGCCCAAAAGGACCTAGGGTAAACTTTGCAAAGTTGCAATTAACACAAACAATGCACAAAGTATTTTGCAAATTTTCCAAAGTTTGCTTTTTGCCGCCGCTTAAATTGTTTACAATGATAGCAAATCCGGATGGGAGACAGGCCGATGAAGGACATTCTGCAGGAACTTGAAACCCGTCGCGATCAGGCTCGCCTTGGTGGTGGCGAAAAACGTATCGCGGCGCAGCATGCCAAAGGCAAGCTGACGGCGCGTGAACGTATTGAGCTGTTGCTGGACGAGGACAGCTTTGAAGAGTTTGATATGTTCGTGGCGCACCGCTGCACCGATTTCGGGATGGAAAAGGATCGCCCTGCTGGGGATGGGGTTGTGACGGGCTGGGGCACGATCAACGGGCGGATGGTTTACGTGTTCTCACAGGACTTCACGGTTTTTGGCGGGTCACTGTCAGAGACCCACGCCCAGAAGATTTGCAAGATCATGGATATGGCCATGCAGAACGGCGCCCCGGTGATCGGGATCAATGATTCCGGTGGCGCGCGTATTCAGGAAGGTGTCGCCTCGCTTGGCGGTTACGCCGATGTCTTCCAGCGCAATGTGCTGGCGTCCGGCGTTGTGCCGCAAATCTCGGTCATCATGGGGCCTTGCGCCGGTGGCGCGGTTTATTCCCCGGCGATGACCGATTTCATCTTTATGGTGAAAGACACATCTTACATGTTCGTGACCGGCCCCGATGTGGTCAAGACGGTCACCAACGAAGTTGTCACCGCCGAAGAGCTTGGCGGGGCTTCGACCCATGCGCGCAAATCATCCGTAGCGGACGCGGCATTTGAAAATGATGTTGAGGCGCTGACAGAGGTTCGCCGCCTCGTGGATTTCCTGCCGCTCAACAATCGGCAAAAACCACCGGTTCGGCCGTTCTTTGACGATCCGGGGCGGATTGATGAAAGCCTTGCCACCCTGATCCCGGATAATGCAAACACCCCTTACGACATGAAAGAGCTGATCCTTAAGTTGGCCGATGAGGGTGATTTTTATGAAATTCAGGAAGAATTTGCCAAGAACATTCTGACCGGGTTCATCCGGCTGGAAGGCTCGACTGTTGGTGTTGTGGCGAACCAGCCGATGGTTCTGGCGGGCTGTCTGGACATTGACAGTTCGCGCAAAGCGGCGCGGTTTGTGCGGTTTTGCGATGCGTTTGAAATTCCGATCCTGACGCTGGTTGATGTGCCGGGCTTTCTGCCCGGAACGGTGCAGGAATATGGCGGCGTGATTAAACACGGTGCGAAATTGCTGTTTGCATACGGCGAGGCGACGGTGCCCAAGGTCACGCTGATTACCCGCAAAGCTTATGGCGGCGCGTATGATGTGATGGCGTCTAAACACCTGCGCGGTGATTTCAACTATGCCTGGCCGACGGCCGAGATTGCAGTGATGGGGGCCAAGGGGGCGACCGAGATTTTGTATCGCTCCGAGATTGGCGATGCGGAAAAGATCGCCGCGCGTGCGCAGGATTACGAAGATCGCTTTGCCAATCCGTTCGTCGCCGCCGAAAAGGGCTTTGTGGATGAGGTGATCATGCCGCAATCGTCGCGCAAACGGATTTGCCGGGCCTTCGCCAGCCTGCGCGGTAAATCGTTGCAAAACCCGTGGAAAAAACACGACAATATTCCGCTCTAAGCGGGTGAGTGTTGTTAGAGGAAAGTCATGGAACTCGCGTTGGATATTGAGGCAGAAGTCGCCGACTCGGTGATTACCGGGTTGGATGTAAGCGCGTTTGAACGCGACGATCTGGTGAATGTGATTTTGCAGCGCTCAGAAGTGTTGTGGGATCAGCCAAAGCCCGGCGCGGTTATCCGGTCGTGGCGGGCCGGTGATATGGGCCCGATTAACGCAGCCGTTGATCGTTTGGGCGAAGACATCGCGCGTCGAGCCGCCGCCGTCATTCATGCAGAGTTTCGCAGTCTGGAACCAGTTCTGTCGCAGTCTTCACCAAAGATTATCGCTGATATTGGCTGTGGGTATGCGTTTTTTGATCTCTTTGCGGCACGGTATTTTAACTGCGACCTTGTGCTGATTGACCTTGAACAAAACGAGCACCGCCACTTTGGATTTCAGGAAGAAGGCGCGGCCTATTCTTCCCTGAGCGTGGCACGCCAGATGCTGCTAGACAACGGTGTTGAGGATGCGGCGATCCGATTGCTCAATCCAAATCAGGAAGACCCGGCAAGTTGCCGTGACATAGATCTTGCCTTTAGTTTCCTGTCGTGTGGGTTTCACTACCCAGTCAGTTCTTATATCCCGTTTTTTGAAAAAAGCGTTGCAGATGAGGGTAGCATTATCCTTGATCTGCGCAGTAAGACCGCCCAAGCCCAGCAAAAGGCAGTGTCACATATCGGCGTTATCGAGCATCTGCCGGCACGCGGCAAATCCACGCGCATCCATCTGAAAAAAACAGTAGGGGCCCGGTGACATTCACCCGAACATATTGGGCTGGTGCGCTGAGTGTCGCCGCGGTTGGCGGGATAGCCCTGCCTGCAGTATCGGATGGCGCTGTTGTTCCGGTTCCTTCCGGTCAGCCGGTGCGCCTGATGGATGTCATTACTGATCGTCCGGCAACAGGGCTGACCTATCGGTTTCGTTTTGTGGCACCGGATATTGCAGCCAAAAACGGCGTGATGGATATGGATGCCGTTCAGCGCGACATGATCTGGCTGTGTGACACATATGCTTTGCCGCGGATCGCCTCGACCGGCCCGCAGCCCAACCAAATTGTGATTTCTTTGTCGGACCGACCGACGAAGTTTGGCGATCCCGCGCCGAAAGTCACCCAGTTTTTTGAGGGCTACTCGGTCGAAAGCAACGCGTGTGTTTGGGAGCCGTTTTAGTGGATTTTTTGGTCCGATATGCCGCTGCGATCCGGCCGCAGAACGCAGCACGGGCCGCGGAGTTTAGGCTGTGTGGCGGGATGCCTGATAAGCGGGAATCTGCCGATAATGTTGGCGTGTGGAAATACCTTGGAAGCCAAAGTTTGAATGCACCTTATAGGTTGTTTTACAGAAATAACGATTTTAGGAGCAGTTTATGTCTATTCGAATTTCCACAATGTTGGCCGCTGCAGCGTTGGTGCTTGTTACGGCATGTGCGCCAAAGGCGCCTGAGCCGATCTATGCGCAACCGACTTACAATAAGTATGGCGAGGCGGAATGTTCTTCGGATCCGACACAAGGCACTGTGGGCGCTGCTCATTCTGGATTGCCACCCTGTTGCCCGACCGGTATGGGCGTTGGGTCGGATGGGTTGGTATGTGTTCCGCTGGTGCCGCGTGGCGACGACGGCGGTGAGCCAACTGGAGGCGGAAGCCCGGTCGCAGGCAGGTCATAGCGCGAGCCGACTGATTGGCTTTTGGGCCAAAATTAAGAAAAATCCGGCGCTCGCGCATGAATTGCGGGGGCGCCAATGTTAAAACATCGCGGCTTTCCCGGCCGTCTTCCCGGCACAGATTATCAGTTCACGATCCGGCGCGCCAATCCAAGGGGTGTGACGCCGGTTTCCGGGCGGCAACGCCATCCTGATCGCAAACCGGCCGACAAACGGGCTGACGCTGGTTTCATGGCTGCCCTTTGGGAACATTTCGGTGACGAACCCTTTGAGCGCGGCAATCTGGATGCTGGGCGCCTTTGCTGGCTGTTTGGTCAGGAAGTTGTGCCCGCCGAAGACCCGTTTGATCCGCAAAGCTATGATGCGCTGCTGAAAATTGATGTTGGACGAGCCAAAGCGGCCTTTCCGGAGGCGTTTGAATAATGGCGGTAATCGGCACATTCCTGCTTACTTCGGGTCAACTTTGGCGGAATATGGCCGAAATGGGCTCGCTTTTTACGTGCATGTATCGGGAATCACAAATGCCGGTCAGTGTCGGTGTTGTCGGTAGCCCCTCCGAAAAATTGGCTGCCGCAAATTGTCAAAACCGTTACCCTTCCCCTTCTAAGAGGTCTGACCTATTCCCGGTCAGGCCTCTACTTCCTTTCGCGATTGGGCGAAGCGCCGCCGAGATTGCCGGGTTTTCCAAGAAATTCTTTGCAAATATGGGCCTTGGCGGCGATTGTAATGCCACAATCAAAAAACGGGAAGGCGAACGAGCATGCAGAAAATTTCATGGATTGTTGCGATTGTTGCGGTTGCGGGCCTTTCTGCCTGCGGCGACACCCCGCTGGAGCAGGGCCTTATGGGCGCCGGTGCTGGCGCCGGTGCGGCAATTATTACCGGCGGCAGTATCGGAACTGGCGCGGTTATCGGGGCTGCCGGTAACGTGGCCTATTGCCAGACGTATCCGTCGCGCTGCCGATAAATATCTAACCACGCGCCTTTGGGCGCAACGAAACAGTCAGCCATCGGGGGTCTTCCCCGGTGGCTTTTTTGCGTGCTCTTTTTGGGCGCCGCTAGGGGAATACTAATGTTCAAGAAAATCCTGATCGCGAACCGGGGTGAAATTGCCTGCCGGGTCATCAAGACGGCCCGCAAGATGGGGATTGCCACGGTTGCTGTCTATTCCGATGCAGATCGCAACGCGCTGCATGTGAAAATGGCCGATGAGGCGATCCACATCGGGCCGCCACCTGCCAATCAATCCTATATTGTGATCGACAAAATCTTGCAGGCGGTGCGTGATAGTGGCGCCGATGCGGTGCATCCGGGTTACGGCTTTCTGTCGGAAAACCCCAAGTTCGCCGAGGCTTTGCAGGCCGAAGGCGTTGCTTTTGTTGGCCCGCCGGTCGGTGCGATCAAGGCGATGGGGGACAAGATCACCTCAAAGAAAATCGCGCAGGAGGCCAATGTTTCCACTGTGCCGGGGCATATGGGGCTGATTGAGGACGCCGATGAGGCGATAAAGATCAGCAATGAAATCGGCTATCCGGTGATGATCAAAGCCAGCGCGGGTGGCGGCGGTAAGGGCATGCGGATCGCGTGGAATGATGACGAGGCGCGCGAGGGGTTTCAAAGCTCAAAGAATGAAGCGGCGGCGAGTTTTGGCGATGACCGAATTTTTATAGAAAAATTCGTGACCCAGCCGCGCCATATTGAAATTCAGGTGCTGTGTGACAGCCACGGCAACGGGATTTATCTGGGCGAGCGGGAATGCTCGATCCAGCGGCGAAATCAGAAAGTCATCGAAGAAGCCCCCAGCCCGTTTCTGGACGAAGCCACGCGCAAGGCGATGGGTGAGCAGGCCGTGGCGCTGGCCCAAGCGGTTGATTATGCCAGTGCCGGGACGGTGGAATTCATCGTTGATGGCGAAAAGAATTTCTTTTTCCTTGAAATGAATACACGCCTGCAGGTGGAACATCCGGTGACCGAACTGATTACCGGGGTTGATCTGGTGGAACAGATGATCCGGGTCGCGCATGGTGAAAAGCTGTCAATCGCCCAGAAGGATGTGAAGCTGAACGGCTGGGCGATGGAAAGCCGTCTGTATGCCGAAGATCCGTATCGCGGCTTCCTGCCGTCAATCGGGCGCCTGTCGCGCTATCGCCCGCCTGCGGAAACGGCCAGCAAGGCGGCCGTCGTTCGCAATGATACCGGCGTTTATGAGGGCGGCGAGATCAGCATGTATTATGACCCGATGATTGCAAAGCTATGCACATGGGCACCGACCCGCGCCAAAGCAATTGAGGAAATGCGGGTGGCGCTGGATGCGTTCGAAGTTGAGGGTATCGGCCACAACCTGCCGTTCCTGTCAGCGGTAATGGATCATCCGAAATTCGTGTCCGGCAACATCACGACCGCCTTTATCGAAGAAGAATACCCTGAGGGATTTGAGGGTGTTACGCTGCCTGAGGCGCAGATCAGACGCATCGCGGCGGCTGCGGCGGCGATGTATCGGGTAACCGAAATCCGGCGCACGCGCGTGTCGGGACGGATGGACAACCACGAGCGCCATATCGGCAGTGA
>JAHRVC010000217.1 GCA_019090885.1 Marinosulfonomonas sp. | reverse complement strand
CGATACATGTTCAACGTAACAAAAAAATCCATGCAGTGGGGCGAAGAAACGCTGACACTGGAAACGGGCAAGGTTGCCCGTCAGGCCGACGGCTCGGTTATTGCCACTTTGGGCGAAACCTCCGTCATGGCCAACGTGACTTTTGCAAAGACACAAAAACCGGGGCAGGATTTCTTTCCGCTGACGGTTCACTACGGTGAAAAATACTATGCCGCCGGTAAAATTCCGGGTGGCTTTTTCAAACGCGAAGCGCGTCCAACCGAAAAAGAAACACTGACAAGCCGTCTGATCGACCGTCCGATCCGTCCGCTGTTCGTGCCGGGCTTCAAAAACGAAGTTCTGCTGATCTGCACAGTCCTGTCCCACGATCTGGTCAATGACCCGGATATGGTAGCGATGATTGCGGCGTCTGCGGCGCTGACAATTTCAGGTGCTCCGTTCATGGGGCCGATTGGCGCCTGTCGCGTGGGCTTTGAGGGTGGCGATTACATCCTGAACCCTGAGATCGACGACATGCACAACCTGCGCAACAATCCCGACCAGCGTCTGGACCTTGTAGTGGCCGGCACCAAAGACGCCGTGATGATGGTTGAGTCCGAAGCATACGAGCTGTCAGAGGCTGAAATGCTGGGCGCGGTTAAATTTGCGCATGAGCAGATCCAGCCAGTAATCGACCTGATCGTTGATCTGGCCGAAGATTGTGCGCGTGAGCCGTTTGATTATCAGGCACCTGATTACGCCGATCTGTCCAAGGCAGTTGCCAAGGCCGGTGAAAAGGACATGCGCAAAGCATTCAAGATCACGGACAAGCAGGAACGCACAGCAGCCGTTAGCGCGGCACGTGACGTGATCAAGGCTGCATTATCGGAAGATCAGTTGGCTGACGCCAATCTGGGTTCGGCAATGAAGGGTCTGGAAGCAGGCATCTTGCGCGGTGACGTCGTGAAAACCGGCAAGCGGATTGATGGACGTGACACAACGACCGTTCGTCCAATTGTTGCGGAAACTGGTTTGTTGCCACGCACCCATGGGTCGTCGCTGTTCACACGCGGTGAAACGCAGGGGTTGGTTGTGACCACTCTGGGCACCGGCGACGACGAGCAGATGATCGACGCGCTTCAGGGCATGTATAAGAGCAACTTCATGCTGCATTACAACTTTCCACCCTATTCGGTTGGTGAAGTTGGCCGCTTTGGTTTCACCGGACGCCGCGAAATTGGCCACGGCAAACTGGCATGGCGCGCGTTGCAAGCCGTGCTGCCTTCGGCGACTGACTTTCCGTATACGGTTCGGGTTGTATCTGAGATCACTGAATCAAATGGCTCATCTTCGATGGCATCGGTTTGCGGTGGTTCCTTGTCGATGATGGATGCCGGCGTTCCGCTGAAAGCGCCGGTTGCTGGTATCGCCATGGGCCTGATCCTGGAAGACAGCGGCGACTATGCGATTTTGACTGACATTCTGGGTGATGAAGATCATCTGGGCGACATGGATTTCAAAGTGGCCGGTACTGAAGCCGGGATCACATCCCTGCAGATGGATATCAAAATCGCCGGGATCACACCTGCGATCATGGGCGAAGCGTTGGCACAGGCCAAAGACGCGCGTCTGCATATCCTGGGTGAAATGAACAAGGCACTGTCCGAGACGTCTGATTTCTCGGTCCACGCCCCACGCATTGAAACGATGCAGGTTCCAACCGACAAGATCCGTGAAGTTATCGGTTCTGGCGGCAAAGTGATCCGCGAGATTGTCGAAGTGTCCGGTGCCAAGGTTGACATCAACGACGAAGGTATCATCAAGATTGCGTCGCCAAATGGCGAAGCAATTAAGAAGGCCTATGACATGATCCACGCGATCGTGGCCGAGCCGGAAGAAGGCGTGATCTACAAAGGTACGGTTGTGAAGATCGTCGACTTTGGCGCGTTTGTTAACTTCTTTGGTAAGCGCGATGGTCTGGTGCATGTAAGCCAGATCGAGAACCGCCGCCTGAACCATCCATCGGATGTGTTGAAAGAAGGTCAGGAAGTCTGGGTTAAACTGCTTGGATTTGATGATCGCGGCAAAGTTCGTCTGGCTATGAAAATGGTTGATCAGGCAACTGGCAAAGAAGTTGCGGAAGACAAAGACAAAGCCTAACTTCGCAACCACCCTAAAACCAAAAAGGCCCCGGTAAACCGGGGCCTTTTCTGTTTCTGCGCTATGATCCCTTAGCTTGGGTCTTTGGCAAACCGCAGGTAGGGTAATTTGATATCAAGTTCGCCGTATTTTTCCTTTGCTTGCTCATCATTCAACGACAAGGCAACAATCACGTCCTGACCAGATACCCAATTGGCAGGTGCAGCCAATGGCTTGCCGTCGGTCATAATCAATGCATCCAGAGCACGCAAAATCTCTGCGAAATTGCGCCCGATTGTCATTGGGTATGTCATCGAAAGCCGTAGCTTTTTGTCTGGGCCAATGATGAACACCGACCGGACAGTAGCCGAGTCTGCTGGTGTGCGGCCGTCGGGCAAATATGCCTCTGCCGGAAGCATATCGAACAGTTTTGCGACAGTCAGATCTTCATCCGCGATTATCGGGAAACCGGCTTTGGCGCCTGCGTATCCTTCAATATCGCCTTTCCATTTCTTATGGTCTTCGACACCGTCCACAGAAATTCCGATGACCTTTGTATTCCGCTTTTCCCATTCATCCGCCAATTGTGCGACAGCGCCAAATTCTGTCGTGCACACGGGCGTGAAATCCTTGGGGTGCGAAAACAAGATTGCATAGCTGTCACCAATCCAGTCGTGAAAGCTGATAGGGCCTTCACTAGTGTCGGCTTTAAAATCGGGAACCAGATCATTTATCCTAAGAGCCATCTGAGCATCCTTTCCAAAAGTTGCAAATTCACCATTGTGTAGTTTGGTCATACTGATGCTAGCACATTGCTCCAACCTCTATTTGATTGAAAGCTTATTTGGGGGGATCCTTCATTCCTCACGTGCCGCCCACTGGCACGGTTGGTTCGGGATGTCATTCCGGCGAACGGAACTACCAATTGAGCAGTGAAAGAAGCGGCATCTTAGCGCTTCGGCAATAATTGCGCAAATTCATGCCATTGAAACGAGTGTCAGGCGCCCATCCTTTTGCATTTTGGCCGCGACCCAATCTGCCTCAGACAAAAAATCATGTGGTGCAGTTTCTTTATCCTGATCACCCGACAACGAAAGTGTCTCAAAAAAATCAAATCCAAAAAGTGATATTTTCCGGGCCGGGCTATTCAACATGAAGTCAATCAACATCACTCCGGTTGATGCACGCGCACCTAAAATCTCGGACATTATCTGGCGGCGCTTGAACGGATAAAGATACAAATTTCCGGAAACAGCCAAGGAATAGGGCATTCTTTTGAGTTTCTGGCCCATCCAGAGGCAATTTTTAACAGAGTGGTGTACTGGTCGAATACTTGTTGCGAGCCAGTCAAAACGCGCCCCACCCGCAACTGTGCCAAGGCTGGGCGCATGGTTCATCCGAACTACAAAATCGTAGCTGTCAATTTGATCCCCTTGCCGGGTATTCATCAACGCCCGGGCATTCCCGACCAAAGCCACATTCTTCCCTGCTATTTGCTCGTACAAGTCATGTTCAGTCTGGCAATTCTTACCGAACCATTTTTGGCCGGTGTTACCCTCGGGATGGCGGGATGCACGCCAATGGCGGGCACGATCAGCCAGTGCCATATTTGCTCTTTCTAGATAAATTCGCTGCATCGGAAATTATGTCGAACGCCAAATCGGATTTTGTTTCGGCTTCTTCAAGGTATCGGTCAATATTTCGCAATTCATCCGGACTGTATGGCGAATACTCATTCGCGTCCAAGTACGTTTCAATATCATCTTCGGAAATCAATCTTTCCGGGGCCAGCCCACAATCTTCCAGCAAAGCTTCTATTTTCCATGAATTTGAACTTGCTGCGAGAAAGGGTGTCTTAGTGAGAATTGAAAAACACACACCATGAAATCGGCTTGTCAGATGGAGTTTACTTTCACCAATTACGCGCGCGTAGTCGTTGTGGTCGGGGGCGATCGCAAGCGCTGGATATTTAAGTGACCAGTAAACCTGAAATATTCGCGAGTAGACCTCTCGCCGCCAGCCCCGAAACCCGGTTCTTCCCTTCAGGCTTTTCAGCCGCGTCAGAGTTGGCACCAGTTTTACATTTTTTCTGTTTAGGCTTGCCTGAGCCAACAGTTTGGTTAGTGGCTTTAATACGCTGTCGCCGATCACAACACCGTTTCGCAATTGCGATTCCTGAAGCGAACCGGAGCAAAGCGTGAGGTCACCAAAAAAACCAACTTTTTTCCCTGTCGCAGATGCCAACGCTTTAGCGCTCCGCCCATCGCGCGTCCAAACACCATCCATCTTGGAAATCAATTCCCCCCATTCAGGTGGGTTCTCTTGATAAAGCGCATTTATCAGGAATATCGGCGTATTTTCACATGCCGGGTGATCAACGATCCGCAAAAGCCGGGACCCTTGTTTGGACCCGTGATGCAGCGTTCCTTCGCCGTTAATGACAATGACATCCGCCTTTGCGATGTGTCCGAGCAATTTTTCGTCTTCCCACCAAGTATTCCTGACGGGGCTGGTTGCACTGATGACGATGTTTCTATCGGCTAGTTTGCGCTCGATTACATCCATGACGCGGCTACAACCATGGTGCCCAATTGGTCGCGTATCGTTTAAAATTACTGCTGTTTTCTTCATGTCAGCAACTTATGAAATGGTCTGTCGGTAAGCAATGCCAATGTCACGCAGCCCTGAAACAGAAGAATGGCAAATGATATCCACCCCTAATTTTTTGGCGTGTGCATCGGCAAGTGCAAAATGCGCCAAAATCCTTGCCTTTGCATTAACAATTCCAGACTTAGCATTGTCACCGGATTCGTAAAAACGCGGCTGGTTTGCGTTTGCCAAGTCGATACCGGCCAACCCTATTTGCGATATATTGGCTGCAAGGGAAAACTGCACGGCCGAAAAAGCAACTGTACCCGCTGAGACAACACCTATTTCCGGCTTAGTTGATAGTGCTGCATCGTTTCCGAACACAATATGGTTGATAATGCCCGGATCTTTGAGTGACCTTCGTGACCCACAATAGGGCTTTTCCAGTTTGTCCAACAATACAATGGACCTGTGTTGGCACCAATTGCGGTCCAAGCTTAGGAGCGCTCGGATAACGGCAGGTGACAGTAGAAAAATAGTTTCGTTTGGCACTAGCCTTGCGATCATTTCATGGTGACGCCAGATAAACCTTTCGTCTTCAATAACGACAGAAAATGCTCCGCCAAGCTGTGGGATAAGATTGATGGCCCCATTCAAAAGAACAGCACGTTCAGGGGAAACCCGCGAAAGGTCCTGATTTTTCAGAGATGGCCCGGAACCGAAAATAATTGGCTTGGCGTGGAATGAACTCAAAAATGATATTGGGTCAATCAGTGACCCAGCTTTTTGGTTTTTCCAAAGTATCGAACCATTTCGTTCACCCTTGGGTTTTATTATACTCAAATGTGGCCAGCAATCCTGCGCATGTGCGTAATTGCGACCCGCAAACACCGAAAATGCTAATTTGATCGCGCGTCTTGATAATGGGCGGTCAGTCATTGGCGTGAACAGACTTCATTTGGTCTGAAAATACTGGAAGATTTCCCAGCTTATAATAACTGTATTTTGCATGCAGAAAATTCAGTTCTATCTCAGGCATTATCAATTTCTTGGACATCATGACTACCCTTCCTTACTCAAACCATAAATGCGCTTAAAACGGGCATTTAGCAGAAATTGATACACCCGCACCGCCGTCTGGATGGAGAAACCTTAGATTCTCGGCGTGCAGCATCAATCGGGGGGCATCGCGGGCCGCCCCCGTTGCGTAGAATGGATCGCCCAAAATCGGGTGGCCGATTTCCAACATATGGACACGTAGTTGATGGCTGCGCCCGGTCTTGGGATACAGCCGGACCCTCGTTCCATTTTCCGTATAACGGACAACACGCCAGTCCGTTTGCGCCGCCCTGCCGTTTTCATGGTCCACCATTTGTTTCGGGCGGTTTTCCCAATCAACGATCAGCGGCAGGTCAACGGTCCCGGTGCGCGGCTGCACTTTGCCCCAGACCTCGGCCACATAGGTTTTCTTGGTTCGGCGTTTTTCAAATTGCTGCCCAAGATGCTTTTGCGCTGATGGAGCCAGTGCGAATATCATAACGCCTGAGGTGTCGCGGTCCAATCGGTGCACGAGCAACGCCTCGGGAAAAACCCGCTGAACCCGCTCGATCAGGCAGTCCGACAGATGCGCGCCTTTGCCGGGAACTGAAAGCAGCCCGGACGGCTTGTCGACCAGCAAGACCTGATGATCATGGTGCAGTATTTTAAGCGGCTCCTGCGGTGGATTGTAATCAGCACTCATCAGGTTTTTGCGCCCTCTTCGCCAAAGACAGAACGCAGCATTTCGGCCAGGAAAACAGCGTCCGTTTGGTCGAATGCGGCAGGCAGGTTACTGTCGATGTCAAAAACTGCGATCAGGTCACCGCGGCTGTCAAACACCGGCAGAACGATCTCTGACTGCGTTGCTGACGAACAGGCAATATGGCCGGGGAATGCGGCCACATCAGACACGATCTGAGTTTCCCCCTTGGCCGCAGCGGCCCCGCACACACCTTTGCCAAAAGGTATCTCAAGGCAACCGTGGCCACCCTGATATGGGCCGATTTTCAGCAAACCCGGCGCGGTGACACGGTAAAACCCGGTCCAATCAAAGCGATCGTCACTATGGTGAACTTCACAAGCAACCGTGGCCATCAGGGCCACCTGATCGGTTTCACCGCTGGTCAGGCTTTGAACCCGCGCCAAAAGCCCATCATAGTCCATCAGACCCGTTCGATT
>JAHRVC010000216.1 GCA_019090885.1 Marinosulfonomonas sp. | reverse complement strand
CATCAGCGCGCGCCCGATTGCCACCATTTGTTGCTGCCCGCCAGACAAAGACCCGGCCAACTGTGCCCGGCGATCTTTCAGGATCGGAAACATGCCGTAAACCGTATCCAGTTTTTGGGCGATATAGGCGCTGTCGCGGCGTTTGACATATGCCCCAAGGATCAGGTTTTCCTCGACCGAAAGACCGACCAGCATCTGGCGCATTTCGGGAACATGCACCAATCCGCGCGCGACCCGTTTGTGGGGCGCCAGACGTGTTATATCCTCGCCGTTGAAACGGATACGGCCCTGACGCACGGGGATCAGGCCGGAAATTGCCCGCAGCAATGTTGATTTTCCTGCGCCGTTGGCCCCCAGAACCGCAACCATTTCGCCTGCCGACAGGCTAAGCGAAACCGCCTGCAATACGTCGGTGCCTTTTTCATATGCTACGGATACTTCGTCAATTTCAATCATGCTCAATCCCCCAGATAGGCCGAGATGACCCGCTCGTCATCCAGCACGACCTGACGCACATCGTCGGCAATCTTCTGGCCAAAATCGAGCACGCAAATCTCGTCCGACAGGGCCATGACCATTTCAAGATCATGCTCGATCAATACGATCGCCATACCGGCTTCGCGCAAGCGATTGATGATTTTTCGGAAACTCTGGCGCTCTGTTTCGTTCAGCCCGGCGGCCGTTTCGTCAAGCAGCAACACAACCGGTTCAGATGCGCAGGCGCGCGCAACTTCAACCAGTTTGCGCAAACCTGTGGGCAGTTGTTCGACCGATTGTTCGGCGTATTCCCCCAGCCCGAAAAATTCCAGCCACGCGCGCGCGGCCCGCCGCGCCTGACGTTCTTCTTTGGCCCAGCCGCGCACCAACACCGCCGAGGCCAGTAAATCCCTGAACCGCCCGTCAGACCCCTGTTCAAACCCAACCATGACGTTTTCGATCACGTTCAGATCACCAAACAGGCGTTCGTTCTGAAAGGTGCGCACAACACCAAGTCGGGCGATCTGATGCGCCAAAAGGCCGGTCAGCCGCTGTTTGCCCAGAAAAACTTCGCCCGAAGTTGGGATCGTTGCGCCGGAAATCAGATTGATCAATGTGCTTTTGCCGGCTCCATTGGGCCCGATCAGCCCCTTTATCTGGCCCCCGGCAACCGTCGTTGTCACGCCATCCAGCGCCCGAACACCGCCGTAGTGTTTCTTCACATCCCGAATTTCAAGCGCGTCGATCTGCTGGCTGCGTTGGGTATAAGGTGCCAACACATCAATCTTGGCAACTGTGCCAACGGGATCAAATGGATGATGGGTTTTTTGCCCCCGATGGTCTTTCCAGCGTCGGTGAAGCGTCTTCGCAATTCCCGCCGTTCCACGCGGAAAGGCAAGGATGATGACCGCAAATAAAAGGCCGTTGAACAGATCTTTGCCCGTGTTCAGTGAGGCGCTTAGATCTGGCAGCAGGATAATAAATGTGGCCCCGACCAGCCCGCCCCAGAACGATCCATAGCCACCGATGAACAACATCAGCAAGACGTTGACCAAGACCCCGATGTTAAAGCTGATCGGATGCAGAGCGCCGAAATACATCGCATAAAGCATCCCGGCCAGTGATGCGTAGGTCGCGCTTAGAACAAAAGTGCTGTTGCGTAACCGTTCAGTATTGATGCCAAGCGCCTGTGCGGCCTCGGGATCGCTGCGCATGGCGCGCATCGCGCGTCCGCTGCGTGAATTGACCATCGCCAGCGAATACCAAAGCACAGCAATTGCCACGAACCAGATGAATGCACCAATTTGCAGGTCGCTTTGCAGGACCGTGCCAAATATTTCCGGGCGCGCCAAACCGCCAATTCCGGCACCACCGCCAGTTAGCGGGTAGGCAATGTTGATGAACGATCCCACCATCAATCCGAATGCCAGTGTGCCCAGAATAAAATAAGACCCCGACAGACGCAGGCAAACCCGCCCCAGAATGTAGGCAAGGACAATATTCATTGCGGTTCCGACCAGCCCGGCCAGCCAGATGTTCACGCCAAACGTTACGTTTAAAATGACCACGCTATAGGCGGCGATGGCGAAAAACGCGACATGGGCGAAACTTAGCAGGCCCGCCATGCCAAACAGCAGGTCCAGCCCCATCACCAGAATGAAAAATATCCCGGCTGTGACCAGCACGTCGCTTGGCAGCAACCCGCTTTGCACACCGATCAAAGCAAAAATCCCATAGGCTACAATTGAGACGTAAAACGGTCGGCTAACCCGCGCTCGAAGCCACAGTGCTTCAAAAAACCCCAGATCTGCGTCGGTGTGGTGCGGGGGAAGTGCAGGCGTTTGGGCGTCAATTGCCGTGTCTATCTGGGTCATGCGGTGGCCTTTTTACCCAGCAGCCCCTGAGGGCGCACAACCAGCACAGCCAGTAACAGCAACATCGGCACGACTTGTTTTAGCAGCCCGCCCGTTAGCCCGGGAATGAGCAGGAACACGTTTTCCAGCAGACCAAGTAACAGCCCGCCGATCATTGGCCCGGCCACGCTATTTTCGCCGCCGATCAGGGCGGCAAGCAGACCAAACAGCATGAACGTGCTGCCCATCTGATAATCTATCCATGTGATCGGGCTGGCAAGAATGCCGCCCGTTGCGCCGATGGCAGCACCCAGGGCAAATGTTATCGCACCAATGCGGCGCACATTTATGCCAAGCAGATAGCTCATCAACACGTTTTCGGCGGTGGCGCGCATTGCCCGCCCGGTCCATGTGCGAAACAAAAACATTTGAAGCGCAATGGTCATGACGATCAGCGCCACGATATTCCACAGATATTGCCAAGGCACGATCGCCCCAAACAGACGAAAAGTGCCGCGCTGGATCGGCTTGCCCAACACCGGATCGCTGCCCCAGATAAGCAGCACAGTGCCCTCTGCTGCCACTAGCAGCGCCAGTGTCGCCAGAACCGAGGTGATATGGGGCACCGGTTTCCACGGCCGGGTCGAGACATTGATGACCAATTCTGTCACCACCCCAAGCACCGCCGCTGCGACCATGCACAGTGCAAAAGTCAAAACCAGTGGCAGGTTAAAAGTGTCCGCGATTGTCAGAAACAGGAACCCGCCAATCAGCGCATAGGCCCCTTGGGCAATGTTCAGAACCCGCGTGCTCATACCGACAATAGCAAAGCCCAGCCCAAGGATTGCATAAATGCTTCCCTGGGCCAGGCCAGTGATAATAATCTGCGCAAAAAGCTCCATTCCGAGGCTAGTTCGGCAGGATCTGTTCGTCGCGCATTAGCTGGTCAAGAACGTCCTTGGTAAGCCCGACATTTTCCAGACTGTCACTCAGATATGCCTTAAAAGCAAAGCCGCCGTCCTTGATCGTGGCGATGATCAGCTCGTTGGGATGAATGCCATAACCTTCGCCGGAAACCCGTTCAAATTCGACCCCCTGCACCCCGGAAATCCGTTGTTTTTCCGTGATATAGGTGGCGATAGCATCGCGGTCGGTGCCGACATTGCGGATTGCATCAATAACCGTATGGGCCATGTCATAGCCGACCGTGGCCGGGAAAGTTACGCCTTCACCGTACTTTGCCTCAAACGCTTTGGCGAATTTGCCAATTGAGTCCACATAAGGGTCGTCCGCAGGCAATGTATCCACGGCCACGCCGCCGCGTGCGGTGGTGAAAAATACCCGGGCGGCAGCCTCGGGCGACAGGTTTTTGACCAAGGCAGGGATGATGTTGCCGCCGGTGTAAAAGATCGGCACTTCGATACCGGCCAGTTCGGCCTGGTTCATCGCGATGTTGCCGAACGGGCCGCTGCCAAACACATATAATGCGTCAATTGGCGGACTGGCCGAGGCAAGACGGCGCAGCGACGGTAGCAGATCACGGTCGCTTCCCGGCTGCGAGGCAACGGTGACATTAACGCCGATTTTTTCGCCGATCTTTTGCACCGTGCTGGCAAT
>JAHRVC010000215.1 GCA_019090885.1 Marinosulfonomonas sp. | reverse complement strand
GGTCTGCCAAAGTGACCCTTTTTTATCTGCGATTCCAATGACTTCCAGAAGGTGAGTCGCAGCCCCTGTCTCTGGCAGGGCTCATTGAAACCTTGGTCGCTACAAAAGCTGTTAGTATTGTGCCGTCGCAGCCCCTGTCTCTGGCAGGGCTCATTGAAACTGTGCGTACTTCATTCAGCTCTTTGGCAATGCGCGTCGCAGCCCCTGTCTCTGGCAGGGCTCATTGAAACAAGTCATAGCAGGAAACTGACCCGTTGCTGACCAGTCGCAGCCCCTGTCTCTGGCAGGGCTCATTGAAACATGACAGGATTTAGACACCAGCGTGACATGAAAAGTCGCAGCCCCTGTCTCTGGCAGGGCTCATTGAAACGGCGCGAAAGCTGCAACAAGAATAAGACGGACCATGTCGCAGCCCCTGTCTCTGGCAGGGCTCATTGAAACACGCGTACAATCTCAAGAATAGTGTAGTCTTCTGGTCGCAGCCCCTGTCTCTGGCAGGGCTCATTGAAACCTTTGTGATTGAAATGCCAAGTTACAACTTTGCCAGTCGCAGCCCCTGTCTCTGGCAGGGCTCATTGAAACAATAATTGGTTTGAGAAAACTATTCCCGTTGGCCCGTCGCAGCCCCTGTCTCTGGCAGGGCTCATTGAAACAGGGCTCGAGATCTCGAGCTTCTGTCCGTAGACTGGTCGCAGCCCCTGTCTCTGGCAGGGCTCATTGAAACAAGGCTGTCCTCGATGGACTGTACCGTCTGTGCTGTCGCAGCCCCTGTCTCTGGCAGGGCTCATTGAAACGATGCCGATTCCGACGTCTGCAGACGCGCATGACCGGTCGCAGCTCCTGTCTCTGGCAGGGCTCATTGATAGGCTGACAACTGTTCCGCACGGGTTCGGTTGTCAGGTTTTTCTTTTGGGAAGACCCAGAGAACACCGCTTGGGTTTTGCCACACGTACGGGTGGAAAAATTGCCAGCGGTACCGGTTTTTTTAGCTTGGAATCCACCCGGTAGGTCTGGCGTTGTTCTACAATTCGACCAACACCGACCCAGCCGCAAGAGTTCCTGATAGAACTTCGCTGATGGCAGGTCATGATGAACATGGGAAAATGACAGACCCATTCGTTTGGCTACGGGCCGGACCTGTTTGCGGATATGGTGGCCAGCGGAATTCGCCGCGGTTTGTGTTGGCCGCCCTACAATCGCTGAAGTGCAAACGCGCGAGTCCGGGGCTCATGTCAACTCTTCACCATATTCGAAGCGCAGGTTAGTTGTTGACCGGGCAACCTGATCTGCACCATTCTTGTGGACCGCGAGACAGGAAATCAGGACGGGATTGTTTAGCACATGGCCGATACTCTCAAACCGACAACATGGCGCTGGAGGCTTTCCGGGCATGATCTTCCGCCATTGACACATTGCGTCACGGTCGGACGTGCAACGCGTGCCATGCTAATCCGCCAGGCCAAGTCCCTGTCCGGCTCGCCGAATCTGCCCTTTCCGCTTCACGGTCATAACGAAAAGAATAGGCCTGCCATAGAGGATGGTCGGCACCGACACGCTTTTTTCCTGCCCGAAGATATTGACCGGGACGGAATTATTGATCATGTGACTGTATATGCATCGAGTGGGTTTGACGACGCCTCGTTGTACCTGCTTGGAGCCTGCAACCAACTGACGGTGGGAAATGGGGCAGCTTGGCGTGCATTTGACATTGTGACGGTTCATGTGGGCGAAAGTGATGAATTGCGCGCCAGAGAGTGGGTTTCGTCCACACCCTTTGTCAGTCCGTTGCCATTGAAACGTTCAAAAGGTGGTAAAGCCAGACATGGGCGGTCAGCCCGCAATCAACTTCAGTCGCTGCTATCGAAACGGCGAAGCATTGATTTTTCTCCGCTGCCTGATGTTATCATTGATGCATTCACCCGGGAAAGTGAGGAACAAGATTTTCCGGCCGCGGAGGCTTTCAGGATTGGCAAAAAAAATGCCGACCGACCTGGCGTCCAGCTAGAACGCGCGTGGTTTCGCATAGTCTTTGAACAGGAGGTTGAAGGTCCGTTGGCGTTTGGGTTGCAGGATCACTTTGGATTGGGACGGTTCACCCCGGTGGAGTAAAGTCTGACGCGCATCACCCATGCTGTGTTTATGCTGCCATTTTAAACGCCAATAATGAAGATTTTATCCGCAGGAATTGTCAATCCATACCGGGCTTCCTTCTGAGGTCCGTTTTGGGGGAGCAATCGTGGCGTCAGGAACGCATTTTTGATGCTCTTTTGGAGTTCCGACTGCAATCGGTTTTTAACAGTCTGGACTCCTTTCCTGACGAATGTTTCCCATTCCAACAGATCGTCATGGCCTGCAGGTTTGTGTTTCAACAAACTGCATAATGTCTTGTCACCGTCGTCGCCGAAACGCTTCGATCTTTCCCAGAAATCGCAAAATTTCGTGACAGCCGAGCTTTGGGGATCAAGAAAGTTATCCTGCCGAATCCACCCAACATGATTGTCGCCAATTCCGTAAGGACCGACGCCCCGCCACGACTCAGATTGAGCCAGAGCCATTACCGAAAAAAGGGAGAACGAGTAGGGAGATAGTTCAATAATTTCCCCACCGTATGACACGGTTTCTTCTGAAAGATTAATTTTGAGCGTGTCCGCTGTGAGATAGGATTCGACCCATTGTGTCAGTAACCCGTGATCCAGCGCTTCAGGGGGCGTGCCTTTTTGCAACCGAATGTTGAGACGTGCGAAAGGAATTGATACCAAGTCGACCCTAGCGGATTCGACACTGGTTGGAAACCGCACACCTTCCCGATTGGAGACTTCGGTCTCCGGTTGGCCCGGCCACCAGAATCCACGACTTACTAAGCCGCCATTTTCATACTTGTCACCGCACCCTTCCAGGTGAGTCGGATCGACGAGTACATGCGAGAGTTCGTCCTGCACACGGCCAAAGTACATCATCGCCGTGTGATCGTAGCTCGACATCGATTTTCGCCCGCCGGCGAGCGACATGTGAATTTGTGTCAGGTTTTCAGGGTCGTCATCAACAAGGCGTTTGATCAACCGCGTAATTCGGTTGGCATAGGCAATGTTCTGGGCCTCGTCTCGGATGTCCCCAACTTGTTGGCCGTCCTCATAAGTGACAATCTCAAAGATAATGTCCTGTTCGGTGATACGGTGTTGTTTAGGAGTATTCTCATAGAGTTTCAGAATGCGCTATTTGACGTCGGGTTCGTTTTTTTTCATGAACGCGGTAGTGAGAATATGGATTTTTTTGGGGAAAACAGCGTCACGGTCCCGGTGGGTCTCGTCGATCAAGAGATGCGGGTTCATCAAGGCCCAGAGCGTCTCGGTAACAACCTGGGGAGTGCCTCCGAGCGATGATACGAGAATAGTTTTCACGGCAAGTCTCCTGCAATCGTTTACGGCTCCGGTGAAAGTTCAGTCGAAACTACTTTTTCGATGCAATCAAGCGAAAGTCGCGAAGAAAGGCCCTGCGGCGATCCCTTTATGGTCGCAGAGCCGCCCCAGCCGGCCTCGTGCCGAGATAGCTTTTCTGCGACCGCATGCAGATCCAGATGGCCGGCTTGGTACTGGGCAATTGTATATTTTTGTCCGCGCGTGCCGTCACAGAACTTGTGGCCGGGGTTTAGGGCGATCACGACCGGGGCTAGGCAGTAGCCAAGTTTCAGGGCGCCACACTCCAAGGATACGACCTTGGCGGCCTTTTCTCCGGCGAAAAGGCCAATTCGTGTGGCTCCAAACCGCAGCGATTGCAGGATCGTTTTGGCATTCCGCCTCAAGGCTGCCTTGTGGCCCTGCGGCACCTCTCCCTCTCTTAGCCAAAGACCGATCGCGGCAACACGATCCGACGGGCTCAGACTTCGGTCGGTGGACAATGCGCCGAGAATGGCAATGTCGGGGTCTGGAGTACTGTCCAGGATTTCGTCAATTGTACGCGGCAAAGGGCGTGCGCCCGGCCAGGGGCCGCGGTCAAACCGATCAGCCGCGTCTATGCGAGCAATGCGCGTCAGCATTGCTTCATTCGGGTCGACACCGGTCGATCTCATGGTCAGGACTGCCATTGCACCAAACGCGTCGGCATCGGGCCGGATGGTAACCATCGTGGCCCCGTTCGGCGGCAGCGGCCAGTCAAGGCTCGCCACAATGGCAGAATCCGCCACGGCACTCGCCTGGGGTCCGTGCTGCGGATCGATGTTCCCGAGTCTGCAGGTTGCGGCGATCTCACGGACCGTGACTTCAATGCCAAGGCGGTGTGGGTCCGGCTCGGGAATTTGGTTCGGGTGGAGTAGTTCATAGTGGTACACGGGGCAGATCCTTTGGTTATGCATGCACAACCCTCGATACCAAACAACAGACAACAACGGTGACTTAGCAAGCTTTCGAACATTCAGAACAAACTGGTGCATGTTACTTTTGCCAAGTTGTTCAAAAGAGGGAATGCGATGATCGATTGGATAAGGAATACCTGGTCGGCAGGGCGGGGCGAGACGGAAACCAGGGGCGAGGAGCCGCTCGTGGGAACTGATCAACGTTTGCCGTTGCACATCGTTTCCACTGATGCAGACCTTTGTATTGAAGATGGGCTGCTGAGGGTCAATTCCGACACAGACAGCCGGTCGCTTCGGCTCGACGAAGTCTCGATGGTTGCGATACACGGAACTGCCTCACTCACAACCCCTTGCATGACAACGCTTGCACAGGCCGGTGTTCCAGTTGTGTTTCATTCACGCAATGGGTTTTATCGTGCACAGCTAATCGACCTTTCCAACAACCATTCAAGGGTGCACCGCGCTCAATACCAAGCGGCAGATGACCGCAAAGTTTCGTTGTCGATCGCGCGTGAGATCGTTGAGTGCAAACTGAAGAACGCCCATTGGTTGCTGCGTCGCCGGCTCGGGGCTTCCGCCAAATCCGTGCGCAGGTTGTCTCGGGAAACCGGCAAGGTTCACCGGGCGCGCTCGCATGCCTCGCTGCGCGGAATCGAAGGTGCAGCTGCGGCGACCTATTGGAGCGCCTGGCCACAATTACTACAAAGTGACCACGACTGGTTGGTGTTTGATGGCCGATCCCGGCGACCACCGCGGGATGCGGTTAACGCTTTGCTGTCCTATCTTTACGCCGTCGCCTGTGGCAACTGTTCGGCGGCGGCACTCGCGGCAGGTTTGGATGTACGTGTCGGCTTTCTTCATGCTGAACGACCCGGACGGCCAGCGCTTGCGCTGGACCTGGTTGAACCGATCCGCACCGGTGTGGTTGACCCGTCTGTTCTGACCGCAATAAATAAAGGCCGCTTCAATGACACACATTTCGACTTCCAGCCAGATAGTTCAGTTCGTCTCAGCGATGAAGGTCGCCGATTAGCGATCTCGGTTCTGGAGCAGCGGCTTTCGACGCTCATCGATTACCAAGGGATGGAAATGACTTGGCGGGCAGCAACTACCAAATACGCGCAACTCTTTTCAGCCCGCCTGTGCGGTGATGCCAAAACTGCGCCTCCGCCACGGCTGTGCTAATACATATGGTCAGGCGTCTGTTCATCGTGACATATGACATCAGGTGCCCGAAACGTTGGCGCCGTGTGTTCAAACTTATGAAGCAAACCGGTGAGCACCAGCAACTGTCGGTGTTTTTGGTGCTTGGCGAGTGGAAAAAGATCCGTAAACTTACTAAACTACTGGAACACATCGTGGACCATGAAGAGGATTCCATAGTTATCGCACCGATCGACGAACGCGTGGACAAGTCTCTGATATTCATTGGAAAAACTGGTGGTGTTCCTGGTCCGAACGTAATGGTAATCTGAGGCTGGAGATCAGCCATGTCGATTAACCTATTGATAAACGGGGGGAATTGACCTGCCATTAAGAAATTCCTCCACTTTGAACTAGAGTCTGACCTAACCAAAGGACAGACAATGAAACGATCAAGATTTTCGGACGAACAAATAATTGGTATTTTGCAGGAACATGAAGCTGGCGCGAAGTGTGCTGATCTGTGCCGCAAACACGGGATGTCGGAAGGCACATTCTATGCGTGGAAGTCAAAGTATTCCGGCATGTCCGTGCCGGACGTCAAACGGCTGAAGGCGCTGGAAGACGAGAACGGTAAACTAAAGAAGCTGCTGGCGGAACAAATGCTGGATGCTGCTGCGATGAAAGAACTTCTGGCAAAAAAATGGTAGGGCCTGTTGTTAAGCGCGAAGCTGTCGCGCATTTGCGGGCGACGTTGGGCCTGTCAGAGCGGCGGGCCTGCACGATTGTCGGGGCGGATCGCAAAATGATCCGGTATCAGTCCTGTCGTCCGCCAGAGAACGAGCTGAGGACGCGTTTGCGCGATCTAGCAAATGTGCGCCGCCGATTTGGCTACCGTCGCCTGTTCATTCTGCTGCGCCGTGAGGGCGAACCATCAGGGATCAATCGCATTTACCGTCTTTATCGCGAAGAAGGGCTGACGGTTCGAAAAAGACGCGCTAGACGCAAGGCGATCGGCACTGACCTGCCCCCCAAGGCTCCCTCATTCATAACGAGAGTTTGCGGGTTTGTGCTCTTGCCCCCAACCTTGGACCACCTGGGTCTAGAATTTCCCGGCTTTTATCAGATTGGCGGGCTGGTATCACCTTCTGATTTAATGAG
>JAHRVC010000214.1 GCA_019090885.1 Marinosulfonomonas sp. | reverse complement strand
GCTGTTTTTATCTCTTCGGCAGACTGGATGGGCCGCAACCTGCACCGGCGCATTGAAACGCTGGTGCAAATCAAAAACCCGACCGTAAAGGCCCAGATTGTCAGCCAGATCATGGCCGCCAACCTTGCGGATGAGGCACAAAGCTGGGTGCTTGGCCCGGATGGCAAATTTCTGCGCGCAACCGCCGCCGATCCCGACCACCCATTTAATTGCCACCGCTTTTTTATGGAATATCCATCCCTGTCCGGGCGCGGCTCGGCCGGTGCGGCGGATGTTCCCGAACTGGCGCACTCAAAAGATTAACCAACCTGCCCTGCTTCGGCAGCGCGGACACCAAGAAACAAGGAACGCCGGGCGATGGATCCCAGCATCGACACACAGGAAGACTGGGGCATTTTTGGCCGCCCGCTGTTTGACGATCCCGCGTCACGCGCCCTGTCGCGCGTCGGCGTTGTAGATGTCGGCTCAAACTCGGTTCGTCTGGTGGTGTTTGATGGTGCTGCGCGAAGCCCGGCCTATTTTTACAACGAGAAAATCCTGTGCGCACTTGGCGCCGGTCTGGCCGAAACCGGCACTCTGAACCCCGAAGGACGCGCCCGCGCACTGGTCGCAATAAAGCGATTTCAACTGCTAGCCGAAGGAATGGGGCTGCCCCCCCTGACAGCCGTGGCCACAGCCGCCGTGCGCGAGGCCAGCGATGGCGCGGATTTCTGCGCCCAAGTCGAGGCTGAAACCGGTCTGCATATCTGGGTCATTGATGGCGCAGAGGAGGCCCGCCTGTCAGCACAAGGCGTGCTGCTGGGCTGGCCCGAGGCCCAAGGATTGGTCTGCGATATCGGTGGTTCGTCACTGGAGCTGGCCGAGGTGCGCGATGGTCAGGTCGGCAAGCGCATTACCGCGCCGCTTGGGCCGCTGAAATTGCAGGGGATCAAGGGCGGAAAAAGGGCCATTCGCGCGCGGATTGGCGAAGAAATGGCCAAACTCGTCGAATTAATGGGCCGCGAAAACAAACGCCTTTATCTGGTTGGCGGCAGCTGGCGCGCCATTGCCCGCCTTGACATGGAGCGGCGCGATTATCCGCTGCGGGTGCTGCATGAATACCGGATGACACCCAAATCCGTGCGCAAAACCCTGCAATGGATTGGCGAAAATGATCTGGCCGATTTGCAGGCTCGCACCGGCACGTCACAGGCGCGAATGTCGCTGGTGCCAATTGCGTCCGAAGTGCTCAAACAGCTGATCCGCGCCTTTGGGCCCAAAGAAATCGCCGTTTCCAGCTATGGCATCCGCGAGGGCATGCTTTATGAGCAGATGCCCGACCAACTGCGCCGCCGTGACCCGCTGATCGAAGCCTGCCGTTTTGCCGAGGCCAAAGACGCACGAATTCCCGGCACCGGGCGCGCCCTTTATACATTTATTGAGCCGCTGTTTGGAGCCGCCAAACCAACGCGCAAACGCATGATCCGCGCCGCTTGTCTGCTGCATGATGTGACATGGCGCGCCCACCCCGATTTTCGCGCCGAGGTATGTTTTGACAATGCAACCCGCGCCAATCTGGGCGGGCTGGCGCACAGCGAACGGATCTGGCTGGGTCTGGCCCTGCTGCACCGCTACAAGAATTCTCGCGACGGATCGCGATTTGCAGAACTATTTGAATTACTTGATGAAAAACAATTGCATCAGGCCGAGGTCGTTGGCAAAGCCATGCGCTTTGGGGCGATGTTCTCGGTTGAAGCACCCGACAAAATGGCCAAGCTGAAATGGCAGCCGAAGAAAAAAGTGCTGACCCTGTCACTAACCAAACGCGGCGCGGGTCTGTTTGGCGAAGTTGCCCAAGCGCGGTTCAAATCCCTGGCCCAAACGCTGGATGCTGAAACCCAGATCAAACAACGGCGTTAAAGGTCGACCTCACCCTTGCCCGGCGATTTTTCCGGCGCGGCTTTACGACGGATGATGATGTCACCGTTTGGCAGAACTTCAGGCAACTCATAAAGGCTCAGATCAATGATCTTGCCTTCCAGTTCCAATATAGCCGGCCCCAATTCATCCATCAGCCCGCGAAACAGCAACTGCATGCCGTCCTGCAACAGATCAATTCCCTCGCGCATGTCACCGTCACCATCCTTCGCGCTCGCGGGTGAAACGGCCAGACAAACGGCCAGACAAAATGCTGAAATATTTTTCATACGACCAATATAGGTCAATTCGAGCCGAGTTTTAAGGTCAAAGCGTCAGATCAATCGTAACCGGAAAATGATCCGATGCGGTTAGCAAAGCTTCACGCAATTCCGGCGTGGTAAAACACACAGGGTCCTCAAACGGATGCCAGATACGCCATTCCGGGCCGCGCGCACGAATATCGCCCGACACCATGATATAATCCAGCAGCGCCTGAAGATAGCGTTTCTGGTGGTTCAAATAGAACCGCGCCGTGGTCGGTTTAACGCCCGTTTTAGTAGACAGCGCCATCCGTGCATGCGGATCAAACAGGCAATTTTCACCGTTTTCCCCCAGCACAATTTCAATTCCCGAGCGACCGAACAGTTTTTCATATTCATCCAGCCCCGGCCCATCATTGAAATCCCCCAGAACCACCAGCGATTGGCCGGCTGCCAACTCGTCCTCAACCCGGTTGCGAAGCCAGATACACTGGGCCAGCTGTTTGCGGCGGTTTTCGATCGACACCCGGATGATCTCGGCCTCGTTGCGCGCACCATGCGGGGCTTTGGATTTAACATGCACTCCGATCAGACGCAGCGACTGCCCCGCCTTGTCGGTCAACACAGCCTCTAGCGGCGGCTTTGAAAACCGCACCACTTCTGCCGCCGCATCCACATCCAGATCCCATCGAAACGCCGCGTCAAATCGAGGCGCCCCGCGCGCGCCTTTTTTCCCCGTCGGCTCACCATGGGGATCATGACGCGCAGTTACGACGTCCGGGTCATAAAGCAGCGCAATTTCCTGATGCGTATGGCTGTAAAACCCAACCAACGCCTTACGTGCCCGCAGCCCGTATTTGTCTGCGAAATTTTCCAGTGATGTAACCGTAGATCGCTTTTTACGGCCGTCCGGAGCCTCAATAACCATAACAACGTCGGCATCTATTGCATTGAAAACAATGCCCAATGACGCCAATTGATCGGCCCGTTTTACATTGTATCGCCCCGACCAGTTATCATCTTCCAAAAGACGACTATCGGCCCCAAATAATTTGTCAAACCACTCGACATTATAAGTCGCAATCCGCATCAGGCGTCCGCCTTTTGAATTTTTTCCCAAGCCAGATTGATCGCAACCAAACGTTTTTCGGCCATTTTAACGGCCTCGTGCGGAACCCCGCGCGCGATCATTTGATCGGGGTGCATTTCGCGAACCAGCATCCGCCAGGCGGCACGCGCCGATGCCATGTCTGCATCCGGTTCCAGCCCCAACACCTCAAACGGATCACCAAGCGCATCGGGCACAAAACGCGACCGCAAGCCGCGAAACTGCGCCTCTTTCAATCCAAATATCTGCGCCACACGCGCCAAAAACGCATCCTCATTCGGATGAAAATTCCCGTCCGCCATCGCGATATAAAACAGCCCCTCCATCAGGTCGCACAGGGTGGCTTCGTCGGCATTGAACATCGTTTTGATCCGCTGTGCGTATTCTTCAAACCCGGCCACGTCCTGACGCGCCAAATTGAAAACACGCGCCGCGTTTTCTTCTTCTTCGGGCGGAATTTCGAACACTTCGCGAAAAGCCAACACTTCGTCGCGTGTCACCAACCCGTCAGCCTTGGCCATTTTGGCGCTCAGCGCGATGACGGCAATTGTAAACGCCACCGAGCGTTCGGGCGGCGTGCGCAAACGTTCAAACACCGCCGACAGCGGCTCGCCACTGGCCAGCGCTGCCAAAGCTTCTGATATACGGGTCCAGATTGACATGGAGGGCCTCTTAACGGGTTTCGCGGTGCAAGTCAGCGCCGATCACAGAAACTTTTGCATCAGCACCAGATCTAACCACCGATCGAACTTGCGGCCAACCTGCGGCACCAGCGCCACCGAGCGATAGCCCGCCGCCGCATGAAAAGCGATACCAGCGGCATTTTCATGGCTGACAGCAGCAAGCATCGAATGCGCTCCGCCTTTGCGGGCATGATCCTCGACCCCATGCATCAACGCGCGGCCAACGCCCCGGCCCTGCCCGCCAGGCGAAATAATAATCGTGTGTTCCATCGCCCGCGCATATCCATCGCCCCCGCGAAACTGCGCATAGGTGGCGAAACCCACCACGACCTCGTCAATTTCGGCCGCCAAAAACCCACACCCTTCACTTTGGCGCTCGGCGATCATCACAGCCACGTCGGCGCCAGATTTTTGCGCCGAATGAAACGTCACCGTCGTATCCCGGATCATCGGGTTCCAGAACGCGGCGATCTTGCCTGCATCGGCAGCAGTTGCATCACGGGTTTTCATTGCAGACCCACTATCCCACCGGGCGTTTGAATTGTCGCTTTCAGCACGATTTCCGGGCCTTCCACAAGCTCAACGTCAGATATTTCACCCATTTTTCGTATCCCTTTGGTCAGCTTTTCCGCATCCGGATGGGTGATTTCCAGTTTTTTCAAACGGCACCCCGCATCTGGCAACATCTGCGACGGATGCGCCTGTCCCTGCCACTCAATCAATCCAGCAAACGCCCCGCTAAACGGCAGCTTTCCATCCTCGGGAACGGCCATTTTCCATGCCAAATCCCCGCGGGTCTGGGGCAAGGAACGCCCTGTTCCTGCCGGTGCGTTCTGCAAAGCTGCGTCCATGTCATCAACCCGCAAAATCCAGTTTGTCAGGCGTGGTGCACCTGTAAAATTATCCAAATCAAACCAACGCGGCCAGTCCGGCGCGGGGGCTGCCGGATCAATCGCAATCACTTCCAGATATTGCCCCGACCCAAGCGACAACAAGCGGTTATGCGTGCCCATATTCGGATGCGCACCGCCCGGCGCCAAAGGCACACCAAGAATAGCCTCGATATGGGCAACACCGGCAACCAGATTTTCCGCCGATATGGCAATATGATCCAACTGCATTTTCATCGCCTCAAATCAACACGCTTGCGGGCGGGATGGCAATTGGCGGCTCGGACTGTCTGACCGGGGTCGCGCCCAACCCTACTGCCGCCGGTTCGGAATACTGCCACGGATTAACCGCAGCACATCGCGCGCCGCTTCGGGAATATTCGTGCCCGGCCCAAAGATTGCTTTGATGCCGTTTTCGTAAAGATAATCATAGTCTTGCTGTGGAATAACCCCACCACAAACGACAATGATATGCTCGGCCCCGCGCGCCTTAAGTTCCTGCACCAACTGGGGTGCCAGCGTTTTGTGTCCGGCTGCAAGCGAGCTGACACCAACCACCTGCACGCCTTGGCTTATGGCGTCAGATGCGGCTTCTTCCGGGGTTTGAAACAGTGGCCCCACATCAACATTAAAGCCAATATCTGCGAAGGCCGATGCGATCACCTTGGCCCCGCGATCATGCCCATCCTGCCCCATTTTCACGACCATAATATGGGGTGCCTTCCCGGTTTCACCGGCAAACTCATCCACATCGTCCCGCAACGCCGAAAATTCGGCGTCGTCCTCATAGGCGGCCCCATAGACGCCTGACAACGTCTTGACCTCGGCCGTATGTCGGCCAAACGCGGTTTCCATCGCCATCGAAATCTCGCCCACTGTCGCGCGTTCCCGCGCAGCCGCCACGGCCAGTTCCAACAGGTTCCCCTGCCCCGAAACGGCCCCTGTTTCCAGCGCCGCCAAAGCCGCATCACACGCCGCCTGATTTCGGCTGCTACGGATCTGCTTTAACCGCGCCACCTGCGCCTTGCGCACCTTGGAATTGTCGATCTGGCGAACCTCTAGGTGGTCCTCGGTTTCCAGCCGGAATTTGTTAACCCCGACGATCACGTCCTCGCCCTTGTCCACCGCTGCCTGACGGCGCGCCGCGGCCTCTTCGATGCGCAGCTTTGGCATGCCACTGGCCACCGCTTTGGTCATGCCACCCAATCCGTCGACTTCGCAGATCAGCTCCCACGCCGCGTCGGCCATATCTGCCGTTAGTTTTTCAACGTAATAAGACCCCGCCAGCGGATCGACCACATTGGTCACACCGGTTTCATTTTGCAAGATAAGCTGCGTATTGCGCGCAATCCGGGCAGAGAATTCCGTTGGTAAAGCAATAGCTTCGTCAAAAGAGTTCGTGTGAAGCGATTGCGTGCCGCCCAGCACCGCGCTCATACCCTCGTAAGCCGTGCGCACGATATTGTTGTATGGATCCTGCTCTTGCAGACTGACGCCCGAGGTCTGGCAATGGGTCCGCAACATCAGTGATCCGGGCTTTTGTGCGCCAAATTCGGTCATGATCCGATGCCACAGCAGGCGCGCGGCCCGCAGTTTCGCCGCCTCCATAAAGAAATTCATGCCAATGGCGAAAAAGAACGACAAGCGTCCGGCGAATGCGTCCACATCCATGCCCCGCTCAACCGCCGCACGCACATATTCTTTACCGTCCGCCAGCGTGAACGCCAATTCCTGCACAAGGTTCGCGCCCGCCTCTTGCATATGATATCCAGAGATCGAGATAGAGTTGAACTTTGGCATGTTTTTCGACGTATATTCAATGATATCCGCGACGATCCTCATGCTTGGTTCAGGCGGGTAGATATAGGTATTTCGGACCATGAATTCCTTCAGAATGTCATTCTGAATAGTCCCCGACAGCGCCGACAGATCGACACCCTGCTCCTGCCCGGCGACGATATAGGACGCCAGAATAGGGATCACCGCACCGTTCATCGTCATCGAAACTGACACTTTTTCCAGCGGTATCCCGTCAAACAGGATTTTCATATCCTCGACACTGTCGATCGCCACGCCAGCCTTGCCAACGTCCCCCTCAACACGGGGATGATCGCTGTCGTATCCGCGATGCGTTGCCAGATCGAAGGCCACCGAAACACCCTGCTGACCGGCGGCCAGACCTTTGCGGTAAAAGGTATTTGATTCCTCGGCCGTCGAAAATCCAGCGTATTGGCGGATCGTCCAAGGACGCCCGGTATACATCGTTGCGCGCGGCCCGCGGGTATAGGGTGCCTCGCCCGGCATCGGCCCAAGATGATCCAGCCCGTCCGTGTCCGCAGCACTATAAACCGGCTGCACCGCGATGCCTTCTGGCGTATTCCACGTCAGCCCATCCAGCGACCGCCCACGTAATTCCTTTTCGGCCCGCTCGGCCCAGTCGTCTTTTTTGCTCATTTTTTAGCTCCTGTTATCGGGGCGGGCCAAACAAACGGGAATTTTCCCGCGATGCCATCGCCAAAACTCTTCGGTTTCCCAACGTCTCGCCCTATATGTTTTAGGAACGGAGATATTATGAAACAGCTTCTCGCTTTAGTTATTACCGCATTCCTTGCAAATGCTGCCAACGCGCAAGCGGACCAACTGCCTGCTGACGCGCCCAAGACCTTGACCATCCTGCCCGCCTCCGAGGCGGTGCTGGCAGATTTCTTATGGCTGAACCGTGTCCTTGTGGTCTTTGCCGACACCGAGCGCGACCCGGCATTCGGCCAGCAAATGGACATGCTGCTAGAGCGCCCGAGCGATTTGATTGAACGTGACGTGATTGTCCTTACCGACACCAACCCAGCCGAACCTTCTGCGATCCGCGAGGAACTGCGCCCGCGGGGGTTTGGGCTGGTGTTGATTGATAAAGACGGCAAGGTAAAACTGCGCAAACCCAGCCCTTGGTCGGCGCGCGAACTAACCCATAGCATCGACAAAATGCCCTCGCGGATCGAGGAACTTCGCGACCGCTGAAAGGCCAACCCGGCCAGACCACTCATGGCGCATCCTCTGCAAAAGGGGGGGAATTTTCAATCAGGTCGACGCGCGGCAATTCCCCTGCGGCAATCTTTTTCAGATCAGCGGCAAAGCGGGCATTTAGCACGTTCACCTGTGCGCCGGAAAATGGCTGAAACGATGCGCCACCGGCTTTGTCCAGTGCGGCCACGGCGTCTTGCAGATCGGATCCTGACAGTTCGGGATCATTTTTATGCAAGTGCATCGCCTTTTCAAACGCTACCGCATTCAGTGCGCGATTCTTAAGGTTTTTCGGCAAATCCATTCGCTGCGCAACCGGCCCGAAAATCATCGCCACGACATCTTTCAAAATATCTGCCGTTTTCCGGTGTTCCCAAACCACGATACGGCTGTCGGGAAACACAGCGCTCAGATCTGTCAGAACATCCAGCCAGCCGCGCGGGGCCTGCACCAGATTATCACAAGACCCCTTGATATCCGGCAAGTCATTGCGCAACGCCGCATAGCAATAGCACGAAGCCCAGTAACTGGCATAACTTCGCAAGCAAACGAAAATTCGTGCTGGCGGCACCGGGAACAACTGGCTGTATGCAAGCATCCGCTTTGCCGCATTTGGGTAAAGTGATTGGGCAAGCAAATTCTGCGGCATCGATCCCAGCAAGTTTTCCTCAGTGACCAGCAATTGTGCACGCCCGCCATCTATACGCTGTTGAATGGCATCCTGCATCGCGCTCACGGCGCCATCCACTGATTTTTTGTTGGCATCACTCAGATCACCCGGCCAGATATTTGGAAACCGCTCCAAAGCCGGGGCGCGCATTACATCGCCGTCCCAAACCTCAATGTTAGCATCAGCCAGACGACCGGCATTGTTGCGGCACGCCTGTTGCAGGGCCGATGTCCCTGTCCGATGCGCCCCAAGATGCAAGCTAAGTTCCAATTTCGTCGCTCCGGACGTTGCCTATTCGAATTCCAAAATGATTTCTTCGACCGCCAGACTGTCACCCACCGCAGCGTTGACTTTGGCCACCACGCCCCGACGTTCCGCGCGCAGGATATTTTCCATCTTCATCGCTTCAACTGTGCACAGCTTCTGACCTTCCTGCACTTCTTCACCTTCCTCCACATCAACCGAAACGATCAGGCCGGGCATCGGGCATAGCAGCAACCGCGAGGTGTCAGGCGCCACTTTTTCCGGCATCAGCTTGGCCAGTTCGGCCTGTCGTGGGGTGCGCACCTGCACCTTCATATCCGCCCCGCGCAGACGCAGCCGAAAGCCGCTGGTCACCTTGCCGACCTTCATTACCAGTTGTTCACCGTCCACATTAACAACCGCCAGCGCATTACCGGGAACCCAGTCGCTTTCCACACGCATTTCTTCGCCGCCCTCAAAACGCAACGTGGCCCCTTGCTTGTCGGCCTCGATCGTCAGCGCCAGATCGGTGTCCTGCAAGGAAACGACCCAGTCACTGCCG
>JAHRVC010000007.1 GCA_019090885.1 Marinosulfonomonas sp. | reverse complement strand
CCCGCCGCCAGACCATCAGACCAAAGGAACCGGCCATCCGCATCCTTCAGTTTACGCACTTTGCCAGCCGTCTTGGAGTTCATCACAAACGTCGCATTGGCGCGGTATTGCGCGCCCAGCGCATAGACCACCTCGACGATTTTATCCGCCGTGCCAAAATCACCGTCAACGCCGGTCGGCACATAGCCGATTGAACCCCAGGCCCAGACCGCATCATCAACCAGCGTATGGGTCAAAAAGCCGGTTGGCTTATCAACACCGTCCCCGGCGATAAAGGCCGCCGCTTCGGCCCGGGCAAACTTGTCCGCGATCCGTCCGGCAAGCCAGCCCTCGATGTCAAAGGCACTGTCATCCAGCAAACGCTGGCTGGCTTTTGGCAAGGCCGACAATTCATGCAGCGGGATTGAAATGCGCTCAAGCGACGGTGTGCCGGTTTCCGAAACACCACCGGTTTCCGTCGCCCAGCCCGACCCGATATCAGTGTGGTCGATCAGCACGTCGAAAGTTGTGGCCTCGACGTTGACGACGCTGGCAACCTGACGCAGCGAAGCGGTCGATTTCAGCACGCTCTTGATCGTCTCGGAGGTCTGCGGATCAACCAGATAGCCACCGTCAGCAGCAACCGCTGTCGACATCGCCTTGCCTTCCAGCTCCAGCCCGCGCAGCGCGTCATCGTCGCCCGAACGCACATAGTTTTCAAACGCCTTTTGGTGCGGCGCACCGGCAGTTTCAGCAGCGGCAAGGGCTGGCCGCCCCAATGATACAGATTTCCGATCCAGCATGGTCAGTCGCTCTTCCTGTTGTTGCAATTTAGATTTAATGTCGTTTTGAAAGTCGTTGAGATCACTCATGAAACCGGCCATCGCGGTCTTCACCTCGCCAGTCGGCGACAGGCCATCAGACATAGCTGTCCCGGCCCGAGCCTTCGTCTCGGTTTTACTCATTTAACTGTCCTGTTTTTTAGAGAGGTTAGATCGCTGGCTCAGCCTCGGGCCAGCATCCGGCGCGCGCCCTCAAAGACCGCCGCCAATTCACGCAAATCTTCGGCCGCCAGACTGTCGCCCTTGGCTCCGACCCGCGCTTCGGGAAGCATCGGGAACGTGACCAAAGACACCTCCCAAAGTTCCAACTCCGACAAAAGGCGTCTGCCCTTACCATCCTTTTGCGCCTTTACCGTGCGGTAGCCGATCGACAAGCCGTCAATCGCCCCCGCTTCAATCAACGCCACCGCCTCGCGGGCGCGGGCCACATCGCCCAGCAAGCGCCCTTTGACGTAAAGCCCTTTGGCGTCCTCACGCACCTCGTCCCAAACGCCAATCGGTTGCGCCGGGTCGTGTTGCCAAAGCATCTTGACCGACTGCCCCTTGCCCGCCAGCGCCCTAAGGCTCACCCCATAAGCCCCCGCCTGCACCACATCGCCGCCCTTGTCGCGTTTGCCGAAATAGGACGCATAGCCCTCGATCACGCAGCCATCGGTAACCTTGATATCGTCACCCAAAGTGCAGAACTTGCGCTCCAGCCCAGCCAAAACCTCACTCATCGCCAACCCCTTCTTCATCTGAAATCCGCGGCAAACCCAGGATCGTGCGTTTTTCCGTATCGCTCAGAAACGACGCCTCGCTGACCCGACGCCACTGTGCATCCCGTTCCCCCGACAACGCCGACACCTGATCCAGATCGGGGCGCAACTCGACCAGCTCGCCCAGATATTCGCTTAACCAATGGGACACGCTCGCCGCAACACGTGTGGCCAGCGGCAACACCGTCAGGCGGTAAAACGCCCGGTTGGCTTCCTGATAATTTGCATAAGCTGCATCCCCCGGTATCCCCAGCAACATCGGCGGCACCCCGAAGGCCAGCGCAATTTCGCGCGCGGCAGATTCCTTGGTTTTCTGAAACTCCATGTCCGACGGGCTGAACCCCATCGGCTTCCAGTCCAGCCCACCTTCCAGCAACATCGGCCGCCCGGCGTTACGCGCGCCCTGATGATGGCTTTCCATCTCGACCAGCAGGCGGTCATATTGATCCGGCGCCATCGAGCCTTGCCCATCCGCGCCCTTATAGACAATCGCCCCCGAAGGACGCGCCGCATTATCCAGCAAAGACTTGGACCAACGCGAAGCCGATGTATGCACATCAACCGCACTCGCCGCCGCCTGCATCGGTGAAAACCCGTAATGGTCATCCTGCGGATGAAACGATTTCACATGGCAGATCGGTGACGCGCCGTCGCCCAAAGTGAAACGATGCTTGCGCCCGCCAACCGCGTATTCATACGCCACCGGCCAGCCATCCGCCCCCGGCACCAAAGACATCCGGTCCGAGCGCAACACATGCAGCTCTTGCGGCATCCCATCCTCACCGCCAACGGCCTCCAGATAACCATTGCCTGACAGCAACAACTGCCCAAACAGCGCCTCAAACAATTCCGCCCGCCCCTGCAACGGATTGGGCCGAGAAATCAGCGCCAAAACCGGGTGTTCATCAAACCGGCGCTCATTATCCTGCAAGACCAAAGGTAAAGCCGCCGCCGCCTCTGCGATCAGCTTGACCGAGCGGAACCCAACAGGGTTGCCCAGAAATCCGACCTTGGTCAGCGACACCGTATCGCGCGCACTCCAGGCCACACGACCCGAGCCACCCCAGGCAATCACCGGCCCGGTGGCCGAGGCCTTGGCCTCAGGCGCACCGCCCGCCCCACGTCGTAAAAAGTCAAACACCATCAACCTCTCCTCACTTCCCCAATCAATCCCGCGACAAAGCCGCACCAATTCCAAATTCAATCAAAAACACCGGCAACCCAGACCCCGATTTTTCGCACGAAAAATCGCACTCAACAGTTAACCCAGCGTGCGCACCCGCGGCCGCATCCACTTGGCAGCAGGTTCAATCATCACCTCATGCAAAGCCCAAACCAGCGCATCGACCCGATCCGGGCTGCCCTTGCCGTCAAATCCCCGCGCCGTCATCCGGCACATCTGATCTTCCAGCGCGCCCAAACCGCGCAGATGCGAAACCCGTCCCTGCTCGTATAAAGCGGCCACCGGCTCGGCCCGCGCCACCTTGCCGCGCGACGCCCGCACGCCCCGATAAGACACCAGCGGATCAATCTGGCGAATAACGCTTTCCACCAAATCACCCCCCTGATTTACCTCTGCCACCAGCCGGTCCGCCCCATGACGTGCCAGCGCGTCCAGCGCAGCTTGCGCCCAAACCGAAGGCGATGCCGCCGAAACCGACGCATCCTCCAGCACCACAGCACGCCAGTCCTGCGGCGCACCCTCACCCCGCACCCCAACAACGATAATTCCACATTCATCCGATCCCGCATGGCCCGTCACCGGCGGATCAACCGCCACAACCACCCGGCTGAATTCGCCCGGTTCCTCAACCCGGCAAGCCTCCAAATCGCCAGAACGCCATAGTGCCCCTTCCGCATCCTCCAGCAGCACCCCATCCAATTCCTGCCGACCCAATCGTGTGCCCGCATATCGCGCCCGCACTTCTTCCAGAAATGACGACGCCAAATTGGCCCGGTTCGCCTC
This sequence comes from Marinosulfonomonas sp., assembly GCA_019090885.1. GTDB lineage: Bacteria > Pseudomonadota > Alphaproteobacteria > Rhodobacterales > Rhodobacteraceae > NORP110. The sequence goes on along the minus strand of JAHRVC010000007.1, from coordinate 930 downwards.
GGTCGGCGCATGTGTCACCACACTCGACGGGCTTGCCAAAATCCCTTTCAAAACCGCCACATTGCGCGGCGTAGTGGTCACAACCACCTGCGGCGCATCCCCCAAACGCAGGGAAAACTGCAGCATATCCCACGTGTCGCCAGCCTTTTTCCACTTGGCCAACTCATCCACCCAGGCCGCATCAAACTGCGGCCCGCGCAGCCCCTCAGGCTCGCTGGCCGAAAATATCTGCGCTGTCGCGCCGTTCGGCCACTCCAACATTTTGCGCGTCGCGCGCCACTCGGGCCGACGATCCGGCGGTGAACAGGCCAGTATCCCGCTTTCACCGAAGATCATCACCTCACGGACCTGCTCAATGGTTTCCCCAACCAGCGCCACCCGACGGCAGCGGCCCGGATCAAGCGGCAGGTTCCCCTCAACCTGACGCCGCACCCATTCCGCCCCGGCGCGCGTCTTGCCAGCGCCACGCCCGCCCATAATCACCCAGGAACGCCAGTCCCCCTCTGGTGGCATCTGGTGATCCATCGCCCAAAACTCGAACAGATAAGGGAGCGCCAAAAGCGCCCCCTCGTCCAGCTCATTCAGAAATGTCTCCTGCACTTGCAGCGGCGCGCAGGCCAGCCAGTCGGCGTCTGATCTCGCTGCGCGCGCCATCAAAGTCGATCGCGTATCCTCTAGCGATACCGGCCTGTTGGGTGATGCTTTCATCAATTTTCCGTTTCTCATTCATCAGCGATTGCGTGGCGTTCATCAGCGCCCGTATCGTTTTCGCGTTATCGCCTTCGGTGCCAAAATTGCCCCGTTCAACATCACTGGTCATTGCCAGAAACACCTCAATGGCGCGGCCAAAATGCTCTTTCGCCTGCAACAAATCCTTGTCGCAGTCCCCGTTGTCAGTGCCGGGTGTTATCAAATTCATATGTCAAAAAT
>JAHRVC010000002.1 GCA_019090885.1 Marinosulfonomonas sp. | reverse complement strand
TGTCAAACCCTGCGACATATCGGAGCAAATAGATTATCACCAAAAAATAACCAATGGCCGCTACAAATCGGTCAGAAACTGACGCAGGATTTTTTCCAGTTTGGCAGCGCCAGCCGGTGCCATCGCTTTGGTGTGTTCGTGGCTTATGTTTTCGTCCGACATACCGGCAGCCATATTGGTGATTATTGAAATCGCTGCCGTTCTTAGCCCTAAAAAACGTGCCAAGATTACCTCTGGCACCGTCGACATTCCGACAGCATCTGCGCCAAGGGTGCGAATGGCCCGGATTTCGGCGGGGGTCTCAAAGGAGGGACCGGAATACCACGCGTAAACACCTTCTGGTAGCGGGATGTCTACCTTATCCGCGGCGGCGGTAAGGGCGGCGCGAAGCCTTGGGTCATGGGCATCGGTCATCGGTACGAAACGGGCGTCAGTTGGTTCACCGATCAGTGGATTGAGGCCGGAAAAATTGATGTGATCGCTTAGCAGCATCAACTCGCCCGGCGGAATATCCGGGCGCATGGAACCGGCGGCATTGGTCAGGATCAAACTGTCTGCGCCAAGTTCTCGTAACACCTCAAGCGGCAGGCGCATCGCATCCGCGCTACCGTTTTCATAGTAATGTGCCCGCCCGCCGAAAACCGCGACGCGAATGCCTTGCAGGTCACCGATAACCAGTTTGGGGTTGTGCCCGGAAACGCCAGCATGGGGAAAGCCCGGCAAATCTGCATAATCAATCGCTACGCCCCTTACAGCCTCGGCCAAATGCCCAAGGCCCGAGCCAAGGATCAGCCCGACCATGACCGGTGCATCGCCCGCTTGCTTGCGGATGAGTGCGGCGAGATCCTTACTGTTCTTTGACATAAGGCTCACCACCGGCGCGCGGCGGAATTGCCTTGCCCACGAAGCCCGCCAGAATAACCACCGTCAGGATGTAAGGCAGGGCCTGCGTGAACTGCACAGGAATTGTGACCAAACCGAATATGTTAATGCTTGGATAAAGATTGCTGATCGCCTCGAGCAGGCCAAACAACAGGCAGGCACCCATTGCATACCAAGGGCGCCACTTTGCAAAAATCAGGGCCGCAAGCGCGATATAGCCGCGACCTGCGGTCATCTCTTTACCAAATCCTGCGGCTTGGGCGGTAGACAGGTATGCCCCGGCAATTCCGCAAAGAATGCCGGTAATGATCAGTGCCTGATAGCGCAGTTTCACAACTGAAATACCTGCGGTGTCTACAGATGCCGGATTTTCCCCCACGGCCCGCAGACGTAGGCCGAACCTTGTGCGGTAAAGCACCCACCAGCTGAGCGGCACAATCAGAAAGGCAAGGTATACCAGTGGTTTATGACCTGACAGAAGGTCGGAATAGATTGGGCCAAGAACAGGGACATCTGACAGCGCTTCAGCAAAAGGCAGTGTGATATCGTGAAACCGGGCGTCGCCAGACAGGGTTGGGGTCTGCCCGCCCTTTCTGTACCACGCATTGCCGAGCACCACGGTCATGCCGGAGGCCAGAAAGTTTATAGCCACTCCTGAGATTAGCTGATTTCCGCGATATGTGATCGAAGCAAGCCCGTGGATCATCGAGAATACCAATGAGGCCGCACAGCCCGCCAAGACGCCGACCCAGGCGCTGCCGGTTTCGTAGGCCCCGGCGGCGGCAAAGAAGGCTGCTACCAGCATTTTGCCTTCAAGGCCGATATCGACGATGCCGGAGCGTTCGGAAAACAAACCCGCAAGGCAGGCCAGTAACAAAACTACAGACAGGCGGATCGACATGTCCAGCGTCAGGATGAGTTGAATGAAACTATCCATCATGAACGTCCTTTCCGCAGGCGCAGAAATATCCGCTCGACCGGGTCGCGCACCATGTTATCAAGCGCGCCGGTGAACAGAATAATCAGCGCCTGAATGACCAGAACCAGTTCTTTGGAAACTGTCGGCATTTCCCAAAGCAGCTCAAACCCGCCTTGGGTCAACATGCCAAACAGCAGGGCGGCTAGCACGATTCCAAAGGGATGTGATCGCCCCATTAGGGCAACGGCGATGCCGACAAAACCGGCCCCCTCGACAAATTCCTTAATCAACCGTTCTTGCTCGCCCATCACCACATTAACCGCCAACATTCCGGCCAAAGCGCCCGATATCAGCATCGCAATAATCGTGATCTTAACGGCCGAGATTCCGGCGTATTTGGCTGCATCTTCATTCTGCCCGAATGCGCGGATCTGAAAACCCAGACGGGTTCGCCAGATCAAAACCCAAACCAGAACAGCGCAGATCAGGGCCAGAATGAACGCGATGTTCAAGGGTGCCGATTTTGAAAACTCTATGCCAAGTGGGGCCAGAATCTCGTGTGCAGTTGGCAAATGCGCACCGGGGCCAAAGGCTCTGGTCTCGGCATTCTGACTGCTGGGGTTTTTTAGAATTCCGTTCAGCAGGTAGCCGATAAGCGCGGCGCCGATGAAGTTGAACATGATCGTGGTAATTACGATGTGGCTGCCGCGTTTTGCCTGCAAATAGGCCGGGATCGCAGCCCAAAGCGCGCCGAATGACCCGCCCCCGATTATCGCAAATGGAAGGGCCAGCATCCAATGCGGCCAGTTGAACAACAGTAAGACGACGGCAACGCCGATACCTGCGACAATCGCCTGACCTTCGCCGCCGATGTTGAACAACCGGGCGTGAAACGCCACGGCAACTGCAAGGCCCGTAAAGATATAATTGGTCGCGTAATAAAGCGTATATCCAATGCCCGATGTAGACCCGAGCGCGCCTTTAACCATGAAATATATAGCATCGAACGGGTTTTCCCCGATTGCCAGAACCACAAGACCCGAGACCATGAACGCTAGGCAGAGGTTGATAAAAGGCACCAGAAAAACGTCGGCCCATCTTGGCATCTTATCCATCAGGCGGCCTTTCCGTCGTCGTTGACGCCGGCCATTAGCAGGCCCAACTCGCGCTCATTTGTTTTGGCCGGGTCGCGTTCACCCATTATGTGGCCGTCAAACATGACGATTATTCGGTCTGCCAGCGACAGGATTTCTTCCAGCTCAACGCTGACAAGCAGGATCGCCTTGCCCTGATCGCGCAGGGCGACCAGTTGTTGGTGAATGAATTCAATTGCGCCGATATCAACGCCCCGCGTCGGTTGGCCAACCAGCAAAAGGTCTGGATTGCGCTCAATCTCGCGGGCCAGAACGATTTTTTGTTGGTTGCCACCTGAAAAGCTTTTGGCCGCAAGTCGTGGGTTGGGCGGGCGCACGTCAAATCGGCCCATTTTCAGTTCAGTGTCGTGAATTATCGCGGGGTTATCCATCAGAAAACGGTTTTTCTGGTAAGCTGCATCATTATGATAGCCAAAGATCATGTTTTCCCAAGCTGTGAATTCCATGATCAGGGCTTCGGCCTGGCGATCCTCGGGCACATGGGCAATGCTACGTGCGCGTCGCGACTGGCCGTCAGAATGCGCGCCCGACAGGTCGATTTCCTCGCTGTTCATGCGGATGGAGCCAGTGGCGCTTTGATATCCGCCAAGCACATGAAGCAATTGCGTTTGACCGTTGCCGGACACCCCCGCAATTCCAAGTATCTCGCCAGCCCGAACGTTCAAAGAAATACCTTTCAGTCGTTCAACGCCAGCATCATCTACGACCCGTAAATCTTCAACTTCCAAAACCATTTTCCCCGGGGACGCCGGTTTCTTGTCGACCTCCAAAAGCACTTTTCGCCCGACCATGCGTTCTGCAAGATCCTCGGGCGAAGTCTCGGTTGTTTTTACGGTTGAAGTCATCTCGCCGCGCCGCATCACGCTGACGGTATCGGTGATTTCCATGATCTCACGCAGTTTGTGCGTGATCATAATAATCGTTTTACCTTCGTCCTTAAGGTTGCGCAAAATCCGGAAAAGATGATCGGCCTCGGCAGGGGTCAAAACCCCCGTCGGCTCATCCAAAATAAGGATTTCGGCTTGGCGATAGAGCGCCTTCAGAATTTCGACGCGTTGTTGATGGCCAACAGAAAGATCCTCGATCAGCGCATCGGGGTCGACGTCAAGTTCGTATTCCTCGGCAAGATGGGTCAGTGTGCTGCGCGCCTTGCTCAGCGAGCTTTTCAGCATCGGGCCATCCTCTGCCCCTAACACAACGTTTTCGAGGACCGAGAAATTTTCGACCAGTTTAAAGTGCTGGAACACCATGCCGATCCCGGCAGCGATGGCCGCTTGGCTGTTGGGAATAAGCGTTGGGTTTCCGTTGATGATTATCTCGCCCGCGTCGGCTTTGTAAAAGCCATACAGGATCGACATCAGCGTGGATTTTCCGGCACCGTTTTCGCCGATGATCCCGTGGATCGTTCCACGTGCGACATTTATTGAAATGTCTTTATTCGCCTGCACTGCTCCAAATGCTTTGGATATGCCACGAAGTTCGATCGCTGGGGCGACAGCTTCCTGCCGCCCCGATTTGTTGTTTCCACCCACCTAGGCAGTCCTTAGCTTACTGGGCACGTGCCATCTGATTGATAGTCATGCACCGTTACAGAGCCGGAAAGAATGGCCGCTTTTGCTGCCTCGACAGCTGCCGCGATTTCAGCCGAGAAAATTTCGGCATTGTTGTCGTCAACGGCGTAGTCAATTCCGCCGTCTGCCAGACCCATTGCGAAAAACCCCGTTTCAAGGTCTGTGCCCGCTTTGAATGCGTCATAGACTGCAACATCGACGCGTTTCAGCATTGAGGTCAGAACCTGACCCGGAAACAGGTAGTTCTGGTTGCTGTCAACTCCGATAGACAAGATGCCTTCATCCGCTGCGGTTTGCAGAACACCGACGCCGGTTCCGCCAGCTGCCGCATAAACGACGTCAGCACCGTTTCCAATCTGTGCTTTGGTCAGTTCGCCACCCTTGACCGGATCATTCCATGCCGCCGGTGTGGTGCCGGTCATGTTTTGAATGACAGTTGCGTCGGGGTTGGTCGCTTTAACGCCCTGAACATAGCCGCAGGCAAACGCCCGAATAAGGGGCACATCCATACCGCCGATGAAGCCAACGGTGTTGGACTTGGACGCCTTCGCCGCCGCAACACCAACAAGGTAGGATCCGACGTGGGCATCAAACACGATAGAGCGCACGTTCGGCTGCTCGACAACCATGTCGATGATTGCGAATTTCGTGTCAGGAAAATCCTGCGAAACGACATCAAGCGAGGACGCAAATCCAAAACCTGTCATGACGATTGGGTTATACCCGGATTCAGCGAAACGGCGCAGGGCCTGTTCGCGCTGTGCTTCTGAAGTAAGTTCAATTTCGCGAAAAGAGCCGCCGGTTTCTTCGGCCCATTTTGTGGCGCCTGCAAAAGCGGCTTGGTTGAATGACTTGTCGAATTTTCCGCCAAGGTCAAAGATGATGGCTGGATCGGCAACAGCAGCGCCTGCTGTGATCGCCAAGGTCGCGGCCGCGCCAAGAAATTTCTGCATGAGGGTCATAGGTCTCTCCCGGTTGTTGGCTTTGGCGAACCCATGTTGGTCCACCGGCCAATGATAAATGATGTAGGTCCAATATGGATCATCTGCAATTAAGGCCGCACGGACCGGTGACGGTCAATAGCTTTTTATCAATTGCTACAGGACACCGCGGGATTGCCTGTGGATAAGTCGGTTGCAGCCAACTTATGGTGCGAACAACGGCTTAGATAACAATATCGCGTCCGTCGCGATTGCGTTTTTTTCCCGGTAATAGCCGGGGCGGCGGCCAGATTCGGTGTATCCGTGCCCGGAATAAAGTGCGATTGCTGCCCGGTTATTTTCCGCAACTTCAAGAAAGCACACCACACCGCCGCGTTGTTGGGCCAACTTTTCGAATTCAGAAAGCCGTTTTTTTCCCAACCCAATTCGGCGGTGCGCAGGGGAAACAGCGATCGTCAGCAGTTCAACCTGGTCCAGTACCAGACGGCCCAGCACAAAAGCCCGATTGTCACCGGTAAATACCGTGTTTTTATCGGCCAATAGTTGTGTGAATTCGCCGGTATTCCAAGGGCGCGGTGTTTTGAAGCATCGGGCGTGTAAAACTGCCAGATCGGACGGATCTACATTCATGGTAATATTGCAGGTGCCGGGTTTTTTGGTGGGGCTGCGTCAGGGGCTCGCAGATACAGGGGGACGGGGCGTGATTTTGTATCATGCTTTTGGCGATTTGCGATGCGCCCGATTGCAACGGCGGTTGGAAAGATCGGTAGGCAAATATGGCCCGCGTAATGTTTGGCAATCAATGCGGCTTCAAACCCAACCACTGCCGGATCTGCCCGGGCTGGGATTTGTGGTAAAGTTTCAAGGGTGCAACGGGTTGGCGGCGCGCCGTCGAGATTTCCAAAAGACTGAAAATAATAGTTCCCGTTGCGGGCATCCAGAACAGAAATTACAGGCCCGTCCAAACCCTCGGCCTGCGCTGCCAGCGACGAAACTCCGACTGCCGGAATGCCACACGACAGTGCCAGCCCCCGCGCGGCCGATACAGATATACGGATACCGGTGAAATTTCCGGGCCCAACACCCACGCCGATGCGGGCCAGATCTTTCCAACCTACGTCTGCCTTTGCAAGAAGCTCTTGCAGCAATGGAAACAGCCGCTCGGCTTGTCCTTTTGCAAGCGGCTCTGCCATTTCGTGCAAAACCTTGTCGCCACAAAGCAAAGCGGCCGCGCAATGCGCGACCGATGTATCAAATGCCAGTGTTAGACTGTCAGGCTGCAACCGGGCGGACCTCCAGCACTTCGGGGATGTAGTGGCGTAGCAGGTTTTCGATCCCCATTTTCAGCGTCAGAGTGGAAGATGGACAACCCGCGCAGGCACCCTGCATGTGCAGGTAAACGATGCCTTGATCAAACCCGTGAAACGTAATGTCACCGCCGTCCTGCGCGACCGCAGGTCGCACCCGTGTATCCAGCAACTCTTTGATTTGATCGACAATTCCACTGTCAGGGCCATCGTGCGCCGCGTGGCCCGTTGCCGCCGCTTCGCCGTCCAAAACGGGCTGGCCTGACTGGAAATGTTCCATGATGGCACCCAGAATCGCGGGCTTTATATGATCCCAGTCGATCGCATCGGCTTTGGTGACGGTCACAAAGTCTGTGCCGAAAAACACACCCGTTACACAATCAACGGCAAATATTCGGAGCGCCAGCGGTGATTTGGACGCTGTATCTGCGGCCGGAAAATCGGCTGTTCCAGCTTCTAAAACTGTTTGGCCGGGAAGAAATTTCAGCGTTGCCGGATTTGGTGTCGACTCTGTCTGAATGAACATACGGGCGTCCTTTCGTATTTTCCCCGATATGTGCCTGCGAAGGGCCTAAGTCAAGGTTTCAAAGTTTGAAATCAGGTGATTGCTTCGAGGCGATCTTTGGGTAACTCACCGGGTACAATTGTTACTGGTATGGGCAGTTCGCCCGAAGACCGCGACAAAAGCGTGACCAAAGGGCCGGGGCCCTTTTTGTCGCTTCCGGCGCCAAGAACCAACACGCCGATTTCGGAATCTTCGCGAATTTGGGCAAGTATTTCGGGCACGGAATCACCTTCGCGGATCACCAGTTCGGGGTCAATATCCTGTTTGTCGCGCATCCATTTCGCGAACACCTCAAAATGGACCTGAATGCGTTCGCGTGCCTCTTCACGCATGATGGCGCCCACGCCGATCCAGTGCTGAAATTCCTCTGGTGGAATGATCGAAATAATCTGAACTCCGCCGCCGGTCCGATGCGCCCGCATCGCCGCAAACCGCATCGCGTTCAGGCATTCCCGGCTATCATCAAGAACAACAAGAAATTTCCGCATCGACTGGCCTCCATCTTTCGGGGAATGATGACGCAGAGCGCACCACAGTGCAACTACCGGTTCGTTGAAAGTGCCCAGTCCCAATACAGATCCCGAACGCGACGGGTGACTGGCCCAACCTGATATTTGGTGCCGTCAAATTCTGTGACAGGCATCACCTTGGACATATTCCCTGACAGAAACACCTCATCCGCGCTGTGAAAATCATCAAACGTCAGAACCGTTTCGTGAACTTTGGTGCCATCGGCGGCAAGGTTGGAAATGTGCCGCGCGCGGGTGATCCCGGCCAGAAATGTGCCGTTTTCGACCGGTGTAAACACCTCGCCGTCTTTGACCATAAACACATTTGTCGTGGCTGTTTCGGCGACATTCCCAAGTGCGTCAGCAACAAGAGCGTTTCCGTAACCCTTGGCAATCGCCTCGGTCAGCATCCGTGCGTTGTTTGGGTAAAGACAGCCCGCCTTGGCGTTCACCACTGCATCCTCAAGCACCGGTCTGCGAAACCTTGTTGTCGTTAGCGTTGTCGTCGCATCCTGCGGCGCCATCGGAATTTCTTCAAGGCAGATCGCGAAACCGGTGGCACCGATTTCGGGAACAATAGCGGACGGCGCGCCGTCAATCGCCCAATACATCGGCCGGATGTATAGCGCGGCATCTGCTGGATAAAGGCGCAGGCCCTCGCGCACGATGTTGACCATGTCAGCGGCTGAAACCGTCGGTTCGATCATCAGCGCCTTGGCCGAGCGGTTGACCCGCTCGCAATGGGCCTCAAGATCGGGCGTGACACCTTCAAACAAACGCGCGCCGTCAAATACATTGGTGCCCAGCCAGCTGCCGTGATCCGCCGCCCGCATGACAGGCACATCGCCATCATGCCAAGTGCCTTCAAAATAGGTGCGAATGTTTGAACCAACGGCCATAGATATTCCTCCAACAGGTGTGGAACTTATGTTCAGGTGTCGCCAATGAAAAGGCCCGATGCCCGCGACGAAAAATGCGTTGCGATATGCACCGCTTAGTTGGCAGCGCTTATCTAGAGCTTACAAGCCCGACGATATCATAAGTCTTACGCAGGATTGGTTGCGCGATCTCTTCTGCCCGCTCGGCGCCGTTTGCCAACAGGCGGTCAATCTCGGCCGGGTCGTTCATCAGGCGCGCCATTTCTGCCGAGATTGGTGCCAGTTTTGCCACCGCGAGATCGGCAAGTGCTGGTTTGAATTTCCCCCAACCGGCCCCTGCATATTCGCCAATCACTGCCTCGGGTGTCTGGTCGCTAAGGGCGGCGAAGATATCGACAAGATTGCGTGCCTCGGGGCGGTCCTTCAGACCATCCAATGTTTCGGGCAATGGTTCGGGGTCCGTTCGGGCCTTTTTGAACTTTTTGGCGATCTTGTCGGCGTCATCAGTCATGTTGATGCGCTCCATATCGCTTTCGCCGGATTTTGACATTTTCTTGGTGCCGTCGCGCAGGTTCATCACCCGGGTGGCCGGGCCGTCAATAATCGGCTCTGGCGTTGGGAAAAAATCGACGCCGTAGTCATGGTTGAATTTCGTCGCGATGTCGCGGGTCAGTTCTACATGCTGTTTTTGATCCTCGCCGACAGGCACATGGGTGCCGTGATACAGCAGGATATCGGACGCCATAAGCGCCGGATAAGCATAAAGCCCAAGCGACACCTTTTCAGCGTTCTTACCAGCCTTATCCTTGAACTGGGTCATCCGGTTCATCCAGCCCACGCGCGCCACACAGTTGAAAATCCACGCCAGTTGCGTGTGTGCGGGTACCTGCGCCTGATTGAACAGCACCGACCCTTTGGGATCAATGCCAGATGCCAGCATGCCGGCGGCCACTTCGCGTGTTGCATTTGCCAGCTCGGCCGGATCCTGCCAGACGGTGATTGCGTGCAGATCAACGACGCAATAGACGGTCTCGAAATCCGGGCCTTGCATGTCTACCCAGCGCTTAATCGCACCAAGGTAATTGCCAAGGGTCAGCCCGCCCGAGGGTTTGATCCCCGAAAAAACGCGCGGTGTGTGGGCCACTTGGGTCATGTTCATGCTCCGTCTGGATTAATCGTTCGTGCTCGCTTACCCATGAGCAAAAGGGCCGTCAAGGAAAGGACGCCAAATGTCAGGCAGTCAG
>JAHRVC010000213.1 GCA_019090885.1 Marinosulfonomonas sp. | reverse complement strand
TGGTTGCCCGTATCCGGCTCTTGCGTTCTCGCCGCGTTGGTCCGGCGACATTTTCCCGGTTAATTACTGAAAACGGATCAGCCATGGATGCATTGGCTGTTCTGCCCGAAGTCGCCAAGGCGGCAGGTGTCGAAAACTATGCCACCTTGCCGGAAGGCGTAGCCTTGGCCGAATTGCGTGCAGGTCAACTGGCCGGGGCAACGCTGGTTCATCAGGGCGAGCCTGCCTACCCGGCGGATCTGGCGACACTGTCAGACGCACCGCCGTTTTTCTGGGCCCTTGGCAATACCGACATATTAACAAAACCGCTGGTCGCACTGGTTGGTGCACGCAATGCATCCAGTCTGGGCACAAGGATGGCCCGGCGTTTGGCAGAAAATCTGGGTCAGGCCGGGTATGTCGTTGTGTCCGGGCTGGCACGCGGGATTGATGCGGCGGCACATCTGGCCGCTTTGGACACCGGCACTGTCGCGGTGTTTGCGGGCGGGGTTGATGTGGTTTACCCGGCGGAAAATGCTTCGCTGGCGCAGGAAATTGGCGAAACAGGCCTGCGCATTTCGGAACACCCAATGGGTTTGCGCCCACAAGCGCGCCATTTTCCACAGCGCAACCGGATTATTTCCGGCATATCGCGCGCCGTGGTGGTTGTTGAAGCTGCTGCCAAATCCGGCAGCCTGATTACGGCCCGCAACGCGCTGGATCAGGGGCGTGAGGTTCTGGCCGTTCCGGGGCATCCGTTTGATGCGCGATCTTCCGGCTGCAACATGCTGATCCGGGATGGCGCAACGCTTGTGCGCGGCGTCGATGATGTGATCGAGGTGTTGAAAGCAGCCGAACAATTGACAGTTGCCCCGCCACAAGAGGTGCCCCAGACGCCGCAGAAAAGGGCCGCCCTGTCGCAGGAAATCATCCAAATACACACGCAAATTCTGGCGCGTCTCGGCCCCAGCCCGGTTGCCGAGGATCAGTTGATCCGCGACCTCAAGTTGCAGGCATCCGATATCACGCCGCAACTTGTGACATTGGAACTGGATGGAAAAGTGACGCGTCAGGCAGGTGGGCTTATCAGCCTTTCGTCCTAACCGGCTGCACGTCTGGTTGCGCTTTCGCGCGTAGCGTTACAGACGGCCTGAGCGAAGCAATTCAACAAAATTGCCCGTTTACATCCCTTGCGAAACGGCTCCATTGACATTCCATCATTCCCGCACGCATCTTCCCGCGCCAATGCCCTGACCCCGAGTCGAAAGGACTTTCATGCCCGTTGTCGTTGTCGAATCCCCGGCTAAAGCCAAGACAATAAACAAATATCTCGGCGATGATTACACGGTTCTGGCGTCCTATGGCCATGTCCGCGATCTGCCCCCAAAAGATGGTTCTGTCGATACCGACAACGATTTTGAAATGAAATGGGAGATCGCGAGCGACAGCAAAAAGCACATCAAAGCAATCGTTGACGCGCTGAAAGACGACAATGAACTGATCCTCGCAACTGACCCGGACCGCGAAGGCGAGGCTATCAGCTGGCACTTGCAAGAGGCGCTGACTGCCCGCAAGGCAATCAAGAAATCCACGCCAGTCAGCCGCGTGGTGTTCAACGCGATCACCAAGGTCGCCGTTACCGAAGCAATGAAAAACCCGCGTGAGGTGGATACACCACTGGTCGAGGCCTATCTGGCGCGCCGCGCGCTGGACTATCTGGTGGGGTTCAACCTGTCGCCGGTGCTGTGGCGCAAATTGCCGGGCGCAAAATCTGCCGGACGGGTGCAATCGGTCTGCCTGCGCCTGATCGTCGAACGCGAGATGGAGATCGAAGCGTTCCGCGCGCAGGAATACTGGAGCGTCAAGGCGATGCTCGCCACCCCGCGCGGGCAGGATTTTGAGGCACGTCTGACGGTATTGGGCGGCAAAAAGCTGGAAAAATTCGACATCGCCACTGATACCGCCGCAGAGCTGGCGGTTCAGGCGGTCAATTCGCGCGATCTGACGGTGAAATCCGTTGCCGCAAAGCCCGCCAACCGCAACCCGTCTGCGCCGTTCATGACCTCGACCCTGCAACAGGAAGCCAGCCGCAAGTTCGGCTTTGGTGCCCGCCAGACAATGGGCTGTGCGCAGCGCCTTTATGAGGCAGGTCTGATTACCTACATGCGGACCGACGGCATCGACATGGCCCCCGAGGCGCTAAGCGCAACACGCGACGCGATCAAGGACCGGTTTGGTGACAACTACCTGCCCAATTCGCCGCGGATGTATAAGAACAAGGTCAAAAACGCGCAGGAAGCGCATGAATGTATCCGCCCGACGGACCTGTCAAAGTCTACCGAACAACTGAAAATCACTGATGCGGATCAACGTAAACTTTACGACCTGATCTATAAACGCACGATCGCCAGCCAGATGGCCGCGGCCCGGATGGAGCGAACCACAGTGGATGTAGGCAGCGCTGACGGGCAGGTTGAATTGCGCGCCACTGGTCAGGTCGTGCTGTTTGACGGGTTCATGAAAATCTACGAAGAGGGCCGCGATGACGCGGTGATCGACGAGGATGACAAACGCCTGCCCCAGATCATGGAAGGCGAGGCTGCCGACAAACGCAGCGTCACACCCGAGCAACATTTCACCCAACCGCCGCCACGCTACACCGAGGCGTCGCTGGTCAAACGGATGGAAGAACTGAGCATCGGTCGCCCCTCGACCTACGCCAGCATTGTTACGACGATCCAGGATCGTGAATATGTTCGCAAAGACAAAAACCGTCTGATCCCCGAGGATAAAGGGCGGTTGGTTACGATCTTTTTGCTGAATTATTTCCGCCAGTATGTTGGCTATGAATTCACCGCCAATCTGGAAGAACAGCTTGATGATGTGTCGGCGGGTGATCGGGACTATAAAGAGGTGCTGTCGCGTTTCTGGCGGGATTTTTCAGCTGCCGTGGGTGAAACCGCTGATCTGCGTATCCGCGAAGTGCTGGACAAAATTGACGAAGTTCTGGAACCACATGTGTTTCCGCCAACCGAAGATGGCAGTGATCCACGCGTCTGCAAAAAATGTGGTAACGGGCGGCTGGGTCTGAAAACCGCGCGCTCGGGTGGTGCATTCATTGGCTGTTCTAATTACCCCGAATGTCGTTTCACCCGCCCATTGACGGCCCCCACCGGGGACGAAGGCGAACTGTTGGACGGAAAAATTCTGGGCGAGGATGCGGGCAATGAAATATCCCTGCGCGATGGCCGTTTCGGCCCCTATGTGCAGCGCGGCGAGCCG
>JAHRVC010000212.1 GCA_019090885.1 Marinosulfonomonas sp. | reverse complement strand
GGGTCGTTCTGTTTAGCAGCCTTGCACCTAACCTCGCCTCCAACGAGGATACATGCTTTGAGACGGCGGATTTGGAGATCCCCATCTTTTTGGCCGCGTCTGTGAAACCGCCTTGATCCACTACTGTGGCGAAGGCTTCCATTTCCGTCAGTCGGTCCATTTCGCGTTACCTTAGTCTTGGCCCCTCAGTGCAATCGGTATCGTGGCGAAATCAGGTGAGATTGGGGCGTAGTGCGGACAATACTGGGGATTTCTTAGGGACCGTTGAAGGCATGGCAACAAAAAAGCGGGAATATTGGACAGCAAGTATATCAAAAAACCTATAATTATCAGTTAGTTATTGATAGTTTTGGTGATCTTCAGCGCTTTTCGTGCGGGCTTTGATTGGTGTGTATCAGTTGAAATGAATACGTCACAATGCGTGAAACGGGATAATTGTGTCCGTTTTTTGCGTCGGCAAACCTCCGCTCAGGCAAGTTAGCGGCGTAGTTTGTGACATTTTTTGCCACAATTGCCTGCTGATGTTCGCCAACTTCGACCTTTGTTGCCGTGTCGCCGGGTTTTGATGGAATCACATCGCCCTGCGATCAAGGTTAGCTGCGCTGAAATACGTCCGGGTTAGCGTGCTCTCAACTAACATCCAGGCAATGGCGCCGGAATGCGCGTTTTAGCATATCAAGCTCGGCGCGAAGCAATTCGACTTCGGATCGGATGTCGTTTTCCAGTGCCTCGCCTGTGACGATCGTGAATGAGTCCAGCTTTTCGCCCGTTTCCTTATCGTTGATCAGAAAAACCTGCACACCGTCTGACAAAAGTTCAGGTGGAATAGCTATCCGCAATTGCCATTGGCCGGGTGTGTCATCTTTGGTCAGCGATGTGCTGCGTATCGGCTGTTCAAGATGGGTGACTTCTATACGGGCCTCGCCGTCGTTCACAGAGCTTTCGACGATACCTTCCCAGATGCCTGCATGGATGCGTTTCCGTGTTACCGTGAAATCGGACATTGTTGTTTACACCTCTGCCCTTGGCCGTCTGGACAACGTGATATCCCGCAAGACAATCTGGTTCATTTGTGGCCCCTCAAAGATCAGGTCGATCCAAGCTCTTTCAACGCGCTTTTCGTTCAGGTTGGAATAGGCAAGATCAAATTCGACTGCGGCCTCTTCGTTGCCCAATGGCAATTCCCGAACCAATTGTTCGGTATTTGGGCCGTGTTGGATGTTGAGGCGCGCAAAAATTTCCAGCGGTTGTTCTGTTTCCACGACCACCGCCAAACGCACAAGATGTCGGCGCAACAGGCCGTCAACGGCGCTGTTGGGCAATTCGATTGCGAGGGACAAAAAGCTGCCGTCAAACTGAAACACGTCAAGGCGTAGGCCAAAGGGGGCAAGATCCTCTTCCCGAGTGTTTCGTATTTGCCGGACCGTCAGTTCGGAAATCTGGCAATCATGGAACAGTGTAACCTCGTCACCAATTTTTGCTTTGGATTGAATTGCGGCCATGCCCGGTGGGTTCAGCGGCCCGCGCCAAAGCTCTGGCCGATAGGCCCAGTCTGAGTGCAGGGGTTTCTGTATCGCGTTGGAGCCTACAAGCGGCAGCGTCAGGCGTGAGTCCGTCACATGCAACACGCGATCGACTCTGCGGCGCAACTGGCGGGCGCGGGTGCGGATGCGGCGCAGGCGCATTAAATCTGCCGATCCTGCATGCGTCGCCATTTTATCCCACCTGCGCAATACGCGACGATGGAATAAGCGGTCGATCAATCTGCCAATCCGGTCCGCCAATCTTGCCCCAGTCTATTTAGCATTGCTGTTTGCCCGATACTGCTATGCAAAGGTTTATCGTATGCAAACGAATTCACATAGTCAGGTTTTCGGTGCCAAAGGCGCTTGTGACAAATTTTCCAGCCTGATGCGTGTTGCAAAAGCATTGAGCGTAGCCAGCCCGGCTGCATCCGACATTGGCTTACCCTTAAATTCGTTAAGCGTCACCGTCACGATACGCCCTTTGACATCAAACAAACCACGCCAGTAGTCTGTGGCGAGCCCTTTGGTTCGGCCCGCGCCCGTATCGCGGGCATGTATGAAAAATGCACCGTCGCGATACCGGGTGTCGAGTATCTTTACTGATGCAGCGTCGCCATTGCGGGCCAATGCCGCACGCCCCGCGGGTGAGGAAAAGAAAGCCCGTAATCGGTTGGGTTTTGATCCGACGGTTGCACCACTTTCGCCCGATACCGAAGCTGTCAGCAGCCCGGGGACATTTGGTGTGGCCGCGCCCGGATTGTTGGCAATTGATGCACAGCTACCCAGCAAAACGAATGCGCCTATGCCTGTGTCGTGCGTGGCCGACCGGTCAACGCAAAACCCCGGCGGGCCCGCGATGATTACGCTGTGATTAGCCACAAGGATCTTTTCCGGCACGCGGGCGTGCAGGCCAAAACCACCGACGCCCATTCCCACATCCGGGCCAGCCAAACAGCCAGCCAACATCAAAAGTGTCGTGCCAACAGCTAGCCTGCGCCAATGGCGGCTATTACAGGTCCATATAGACATGTCGTTCTGCCTTCGCGCCGGGATGGGTTACAGCACCAGTTCTGGTCGGTCCGACAAGCTGGGCATATTTCCAAAGCGCGCCGCTTTGATACAGAGTTTCGCGTGGGCCCGACCATGCTTTTTTGCGCGTGGCCAGTTCATCGTCTGACAGATCAACCGAGATTTCGCCTTTAATCGCGTCAATAGTAATCACATCGCCATCTTTAAGCAGGGCAATCGGGCCGCCATATGCAGATTCAGGTCCGACATGGCCGACGCAAAACCCACGAGTCGCGCCAGAAAAACGGCCATCGGTAATCAAAGCGACCTTTTTGCCCATTCCCTGTCCTGACAAGGCAGCAGTGGTTGCCAGCATTTCGCGCATACCCGGACCGCCAGCGGGGCCTTCGTTACGTATAACCAGAACTTCGCCTTCTTTATATTCGCGCGCTTTGACGGCCTCAAAGGCCTCTTCTTCGCATTCAAAAACGCGGGCAGGGCCAGAGAAAACCTGTTCCTCTTCGGTCATTCCCGCGACTTTCACGATCGCACTTTCTGGTGCAAGGTTGCCTTTTAGCCCGACAACGCCACCAGTTTCGGTAAGCGGGGTGGCGGCGGGGTAAATGACCTTGCCGTCTGCCTCCAAGGTGACCTCGTCGATATCCTCACCGATGGAACGGCCCGTTACGGTGATGCAATCCTCGTGGATCAGACCGGCTTTGCGCAGTTCCTTCATGATAACCGGAACGCCGCCGACCTCATAAAGATCCTTGGCAACATATTGGCCACCGGGCTTGAGGTCGACGAAATAGGGTGTGTCGCGGAAAATGTCGCAGACATCATCCAGATCAAAATCAATTCCGGCCTCATGGGCAATTGCGGGCAAATGCAATCCGGCATTGGTTGAGCCACCTGTGCAAGCCACAACGCGGGCGGCATTTTCAAGCGATTTGCGCGTCACGATATCGCGGGCCCGGATGTTCATTTCCAACAGCTTCATAACTGCTTCGCCGCTGGCAACGGCATAGTGATCGCGGGATTCATAGGGCGCAGGCGCCCCGGCCGAATTTGGCAACGCCAGACCAATCGCCTCAGAGACACAGGCCATGGTATTGGCCGTAAACTGGCCACCGCAGGCACCGGCGGATGGGCAGGCGACCTTTTCAAGTGCGCGCAATTGCTTTTCGGAATAGGCACCAGCCTGATGCTGGCCTACGGCCTCAAACACATCCTGAACTGTAACGTCATGGCCTTCAAAACGGCCGGGCAGGATCGAACCACCATAGATAAATACAGACGGAGTATTCAGGCGAACCATTGCCATCATCATACCCGGCAAAGATTTGTCACAGCCCGCAAGCCCAACAATGGCGTCATAACAATGACCGCGCATCGTCAGTTCGACCGTGTCCGCAATTGCGTCGCGGCTGGCCAGCGAAGACCGCATGCCTTCGTGACCCATCGCTATCCCGTCGGTGACTGTAATTGTCGCAAATTCTCGCGGCGTGCCGGACCCGGCTTTCACACCGATTTTTACGGCCTGTGCTTGACGGTCGAGTGTAATATTACACGGAGCGGCTTCATTCCAGCATGTCGCAACACCCACAAATGGCTGTGCGATTTCATCCTCGTTCAGACCCATCGCATAGTAATACGACCTGTGCGGTGCCCGTTCCGGCCCCTCGGTGACGTGGCGACTTGGCAACTTTGACTTGTCGAACTTTGCTTTTAACATGGATGGCCCTCCCATTCCGGCTGAAGTTTGGAATAATGCGCCCTTTGCTGATTCACAAGTGCATCCCAGTGATTGCCCCCCGCAAAATATCACACTAATCATACCCCAAGGGGCAGAAAGCAGGCATTAATGTTCACCAATGAATTCGAGCGGTTTGTGCAACCGGCTCGAGCGCGCGCGCAGCTTTGGCGGCTGCTTGTCGGTGTGCCGGTTATGCTGGTCATATATATGATCGGTGTTGCTGCCGTTTTTGCAGTGATTTGGTTAACTTCTGGCACGCTTGGTCTGCGTAATTGGTCCGCCAAATTACTAGAAGCTTCGTCGCCGACCGGCACAGTGTTACTGTTGGCAAGTTTTATTGGTATGGCTGCGGCCCCGATGGTCGCGGTTCGCCTGCTGCATCGACGCAAGGCGCGCACCCTGTTTGGTCCACGACCAGTCGTTGTGCGAGATTTTTTGCGTTCGGCAGGCGTCGTATTGGCGATCTATGCGCTACTGACGCTTGGCTGGTCCTTCATCTATGACGGCATCCCTAACCTTAACTTCCTTCTTTGGCTCACTTTTTTGCCAATCGCTTTGTTGGGTATCCTGATCCAGACCGGTGCCGAAGAACTGGTATTTCGCGGCTATTTTCAGCAACAACTTGGCGCCCGTTTCAAGTCGCCGGTGATCTGGATGCTTTTGCCCAGCCTCGCCTTTGGGTTGGCGCACTATAACTTGGACACTGCGGGGGCAAATACTTGGTTTATTGTGGCAACTGCTACGGTATTTGGCTTGATAGCGGCTGATCTGACCCGTTTAACCGGCAGTCTTGGTGCCGCATGGGGGTTTCATTTTGCCAATAATGTGATCGCTGTTCTTATCGTGGCCACAGATGGCACGATTCCCGGCCTTGCCCTGTATCTGACGCCATATACCGCCGATGATGCATCGAAAATCCAGTCGTTGCTTTTTGCAGATTACCTTGGGCTGTTCGCGGCTTGGATGATCCTGCGTCGCGTATTGCGTCGCTGATTGCAATTCAACACGTCGGGCTTTATCTGAAAGGTGAACGAACCACAGGTTAAAGACTGCAATGAACTGGATTTCCAACTACGTCCGCCCAACTATCAACTCGTTGTTTTCACGCCGCGAGGTGCCAGAGAACCTGTGGTCCAAATGCCCAGAGTGCGGGACGATGCTATTTCACCGCGAATTGGCAGATAATCTGAATGTCTGCACAAGTTGCGATCATCATATGGCCCTTCGTGCACGTGATCGGTTGGCGACCTTGTTTGACCTTGGTGTGTTCACAGAAGTCCCGATTCCCGATCCAATCACCGACCCGCTGAACTTTCGCGACCAAAAGCGTTATCCAGACCGGATGAAAGCGGCGCAAAAATCCACCGGCGAAAAAGATGCGATGCTGGTTGGCGAAGGCAGTATTGGCAAAACGCCGGTCGTTGTTGCCGTCCAGGATTTTTCATTCATGGGTGGCTCGATGGGCATGTATGTCGGCAATGCCTTCATCGTGGCCGCAAAACGCGCGATTAAACTTAAACGACCGTTGATTGTGTTTTCCGCCGCAGGTGGGGCGCGGATGCAGGAAGGTATCCTGTCGCTTATGCAGATGCCGCGCACCACGGTTGCCATTGAAATGCTGAAAGAGGCGGGGCTGCCATATATCGTGGTTCTGACACATCCCACCACTGGCGGCGTCACGGCCAGCTATGCGATGCTGGGCGACGTTCATATCGCCGAGCCCAATGCGCTTATCGGTTTTGCCGGCCAGCGCGTGATTGAACAAACGCTGGGTGAAAAACTGCCAGAAGGTTTCCAGCGCGCGGAATATCTGCTGGATCACGGCATGCTGGACCGGGTGACGCACCGCAAGCAGATCCGGGAAGAACTGATCACGATTTGCCGGATGCTAATGGGCCAGTCGGCTGCGATTAAGGGCAGCCTGCCTGCGCCAGACGAAGAACCAGCGGACCCTGCCAAAAAACCCAAAGCAGGCAAGAAAAAGTGACGCCATCGGGCTCGGACGTCATCCTTGAACGGATGATGTCGTTGCATCCCAAAATCATTGATCTGACGCTGGATCGTATGTGGCGCCTGCTGAATGCGCTCGGCAATCCGGAGCGCGATTTGCCACCGGTCATTCACATAGCCGGGACCAATGGCAAAGGCTCAACGCTTGCAATGATCCGCGCTGGGCTGGAAGCTGACGGGAAATCAATTCACGCTTATACGTCCCCCCATCTTGCGCGGTTTCACGAACGTATTCGTGTGGCTGGTGATCTGATAAGCGAACCTGCCCTGACCCAACTGCTGGATGAATGTGAAGCAGCCAATGGCGGCGAAACGATCACCTATTTTGAGATCACAACATGTGCAGCCCTGCTTGCTTTTGCACGCGCTCCTGCGGATTTTACGTTGCTTGAGGTCGGGCTTGGTGGCCGTTTGGACGCCACCAATGTGATCGAGAAACCGGCGCTTACCATCATCACCCCGGTTTCTTACGACCACCCGCAATTCCTTGGCGAAACCGTGTCGGAAATTGCGGGCGAAAAGGCGGGTATTCTGAAACGCGGTGTGCCCTGCATTGTCGGT
>JAHRVC010000211.1 GCA_019090885.1 Marinosulfonomonas sp. | reverse complement strand
TTGGTGAACCAGCGCGCCTCGATCCGCAGGGCGGTGTCAAACGGCACCATTGCGCCTTCGTATATCGCCGAAAGCATTGCTTTGGCAGCCGGGTAAACGCCCATTGTCTGGCCGTTCACCATGGCACTTGCGCCAACGAACGTCATGAAACCCGCCGGGTGATACGGCGCGCCGCCGGGCATTTTATAGCCCCTGGCATCCCACGGTTTCACAATGTCGCTGTCGCTTGCGTTCAGCACCCATTCTTTGGCTTTTTCAAGCAGTTGGTCGGGGGCGACCACCTCGTCAATCAGCCCGGCGGCTTTGGCCGCTTTCGGGCCAACCATCTTGCCTTGCAGCAGGAAAGGCGAGGCCGCCATCGCGCCCATCATCCGCGCCAGCCGGGTGGTGCCACCAGCACCGGGAAATATTCCGACTTTGATTTCTGGAAAGCCGATTTTGGCTTTTGGGTTGTCTGCCGCAAAACGGCGATGACACGACAGCGGGATTTCAAGACCAATCCCCAGACTTGTGCCGGGCAGGGCGGCGGCGGTTGGCTTGCCGCCCTTTTTGGTCTTGGGGTCCATGCCTGCCAGCTCGATCTTTCGCTCCAGCGCGTGCAACTGCATGACACCATCGAATACGCCGCGAGCAGGATTGTCACCGGCGTTCGCTTTCATCTGGGCAATCACGTTCAGATCCATGCCGCCGGCGAAATCAGGTTTTCCCGATGTTATGACGATACCTTTAACGTCCGGGTCCGCGTGCGCTTTATCGATCAGGTCAGACAACTGCTGCGTGCCCTCAAGGGATAGGACATTCATCGACTTTCCCTGTACGTCCCAAGTGATTACGGCCACTCCGTCGGCGTCGGTGGCATAAGTGAAATCGGTCATTCTTGGTCTCCCTGATTGGGTCGGCTGGCCAGCATTTGGATGCTCGCCGGCGGGGTGTTCAGTGCAAATAGCCGGATGGTGCTTTGGAATTCTGTTTTGGGCTGGCGGTGGCTGGCTCGGAAGGTGCGCGCAATGGGGCGAACGCGATCTTTTTATATTCAACCATCTCAACTTTGATCCGGCTGCCATCATAGCTGCAAAAAAACATTACGGCGCTTATTTCCGGAGACGCATTTTCCGGTGCGTAGTAGTGCCATTCGACCAGACAGCGATAACGGCCAGCGGACACTTTGCGTGCGTTGATCAAACTTCCTTCGATACGGGTTACGCCGGCTGCACGTGATCGCGTGCTGGCAGCATTAAGCGCTGCCCTTAATTCGTCTCTGCCATTGATCAGTCTTGCTTCGCCATGGACGAAAACTGGGAACGCAGTTTTATAATATCCAAGCAAACCTTCGATATCGCCAGATAACAGGCGTTTGGAATGCTCATTGATCCCACTTAAAAGAATTTTCTTGATCATACGCGCTCAATAATTGTGGCAGCACCCATGCCGGACGCAACACAAAGTGTAGCCAACCCAACGCCTTTGCCAGAACGTTCCAATTCGTCCAGCAATGTGCCGATGATGATCGCGCCGGTCGCGCCAAGGGGGTGCCCCATCGCAATTGAGCCGCCGTTTACGTTGACCTTGCTGTCGTCCACGTCAAAGGCTTGCATGAAACGCAATACAACTGACGAGAATGCCTCGTTCACCTCAAACAGATCAATGTCGCTGATCGCCATCCCGCTGTCGGCCAAAATTTTCTGCGTCACCGGAACCGGGCCGGTCAGCATGATGGTGGGATCGGTGCCGATTTTGGCGGTGGCGCGAATACGGGCGCGGGGTTTTAGCCCATGTTTTTCACCAAACGCCTTGTTGCCGATCAGGATAGCCGCCGAGCCGTCCACGATGCCGGATGAATTACCAGCGTGATGGACATGATTTATTCGCTCCAGATGCGGGTATTTCATCAAAGCAACCTTATCAAAGCCGGGCATAACCTCGCCCATATCTTTGAAACTGGCCTTCAACGCGCCAAGCGACTGCATATTGGTTTCAGGGCGCATGTATTCGTCACGGGCAAGGATCGACAGCCCGTTCTGGTCCTTAATCTCGATGATCGAGCGGGCAAAACGGTTGTCTTTCCATGCGGCATCCGCGCGGTTCTGGGATTGCACCGCCAGCGCATCGGCCTGATCGCGTGAAAATCCGTATTCGGTGGCGATGATATCCGCCGAGATGCCTTGAGGAACGAAATAGGTCGCCATCGCAACGCTGGGGTCCACAGCGATTGCGGCGCCGTCGCTGCCCATGGCCACGCGGCCCATCATCTCGACACCACCGGCGATATAGGCCTGACCCGCGCCGCCTTTTATTTGATTGGCAGCAAGATTGACTGCTTCCATGCCCGAAGCACAGAAACGGTTGATCGACAGGCCGGGAATGCTTTCATCCAGATCCGAGGCCAAAACCGCCGTGCGCGCCAAACAACCACCCTGTTCGCCAACTTGGGTGGCGTTGCCCCAGATCACATCCTCGACGGCGTGGCCGCTTAGGTTGTTGCGTTCTTTCATGGCGTTCAGAATCTGTGCGGACAAGCGGACTGACGTGACCTCTTGCAAGGCACCATCTTTGCGTCCTTTGCCGCGGGGCGAACGAACAGCATCAAAAATATAGGCCTCGGACATAGCGGTCTCCTGTTCAGGCGCGGTCAGCTGGTGAGCCGGGCATCAGATCATAGGGGGCCTTCCAACCGGGTTGGGCGGCAATGCGATCAAGCCAAGCATCAATATTTGGGTAATCCGCGCGTTCAAAACTGAACGGTTCAGGGTAAAATAAGTATCCACAACAAGCGATATCTGCGGTTGTGATGCGATCACCAACTAGCCAACTGCGCCCGGCAAGCGCGCCATCCAGTGTTGTCAGTGCAGCTTTCAGACGGCCTTGCTGCCACGCAATCACTTCGGCGGGGCGTTTTTCTTCAGGCACAAAATTCATCAGGAAACGCAACATTCCCGCTTGTGACGACATCTTGTGATTGTCCCAGAAAAGCCAGCGCAATATCTCGCGCCGCTCGGCGGCACTTTGGCCCCCCAGTTTGCCGGATTTCGAACTGACGTAATCCTGAATGACACCCGATTGCGTCAGTTTGATATCGCCGTCAAACATGATCGGGATTTCGCCCATTTCATTCATCTCGCGAAATTCCGGGCTGCGGGCCTCGCCGTTGAAGAAGTCTACATAAACCGGTTCCCATTCCAGACCCGAAAGTTGCAGCGTCAAGGCCGCCTTATAGGCGTTGCCGCTTTCTCCGAAACAATAGAGTTTAATGGTCATGTCCGTCCCTTCCAATGCAATCGCGCGACCGGCATTTTCGGCCAATCGAGTTTATACGCCGTTTCCGCCGCCTTTTTGGCGATGCGGTATGGTGATATAAAGGCATAACAGTGATGCAATTGCACACAATTGTCGGCCCGGGGCGTGGAAAATTGGCAGCAATACCGCCCAGTGTGATTAAATTTAAGTCACTTTTTGCGCGCTTCAAGTTCCGAGTTAAAAGCCCGCAACCGGTTCGTCAGGTTTTCCTGATCAATTATACTGCCAAAATTCTCGAACAGAAACGACAAAGCTTCACCTTCGTCCAAACCGGCTTCGGCAGAGAACCGTTTGAGTTTGCGATAGCCGTCTTCTGTCATGGCAACGGGAAAGCGGCGCGTAAGTCGAAAACGTTTTGGCATCAGGTGCTCCATTTTAGTCGCGCCCGGCGATTCAACCGCCGAGCGCGCCCGTGAGTGGTCGTGTTAAAATGCGTCGGGCGCCAGTGCCATTACGGTATCGGCCCCACTGGTGATGCGGGCAAGATGCATCGTTGTGGCTGGCAGATGCCGGGCCATGTAATATCGGCCCGTTGTGATTTTGGTTTGATAAAACTCTGCATCCCCTGATCCAGCTTCCAGCGCCGTCACGGCTGCCTTGGCCATTCGCGCCCACATCAAGCCCAGGCAAACCTGCCCGAAAAGATGCATGAAATCATTGGATCCGGCCAACGCAGTGTTTGGGTCTTTTACGCCGTGCTGCATGAAATACATAGACGCGGCCTGCAGATCTTTTGAAGCTGCTTTAAGCGGATCAAGAAAATCGGCCTTCAGCGCTTCGTTGCCGTCGTTTTCCTTGATGAAGGTCTTAATGATATCAAAGAATGCCATGACTGGCTTGCCGCCCTTGGCCCCCAGCTTGCGGCCCACAAGGTCCAGCGCCTGAACCCCGTTTGCACCCTCATATATTTGTGCAATTCTTGCATCACGCACGAACTGGCTCATGCCATGTTCTTCGATGTAACCGTGGCCACCAAAAACCTGCTGCGCCTGAACCGCCATTTCAAAGCCTTTGTCGGTCTGAAAGCCTTTGATGACCGGGGTCATCAGGGAAATCAGTGCCTTGGCATCTTTGTCATCTGATCTCTGTGCCTGATCGATCAGTTTAGCGCCCCAAAAGGTAAAGGCGCGCGCGCCTTCGACAAAGGATTTCTGGTCCATCAGGCTGCGCCGAACGTCGGGATGAACGATGATCGGGTCCGCAGGGCCATCCGGGTTTTGAGCCCCTGTTACATCGCGCCCCTGCAACCGATCCTTGGCATATATTGCGGCATTTTCATAAGCGACGGCGGCCTGTGCATAGCCCTGCATGCCGACACCGATCCGCGCTTCATTCATCATTGTAAACATGGCGCGCATGCCATTGTGCAGCTCACCGATCAGATAACCGGTGGCTTCATCGTAGTTCATCACACAGGTTGCGTTCCCGTGAATGCCCATTTTTTCTTCTAAATTTCCAACAGTTACGCCGTTACGTTCACCTAGACTGCCGTTATCATTGACCAGAAACTTGGGCACGATGAACAATGAAATCCCTTTGATCCCGTCGCCACCATCAGGCGTCCGCGCCAAAACCAAATGAATGATGTTCTCAGCGAGGTCATGATCGCCAGCTGAAATGAAAATCTTTTGGCCGGAAATTTTGTAACTGTCGTCATCCTGCGGCACAGCTTTGGTGCGCAGCAGCCCCAGATCGGTGCCACAGTGTGGTTCGGTCAGGTTCATCGTGCCAGCCCACTGGCCGTCAACCATCTTGGGAAGGAATGTTGCTTTCAGGCTGTCACTGCCGTGTGCGTGGATCGCCGAATAGGCCCCATGCGTCAGCCCCTGATACATGTTGAACGCCATATTCGCGGATGTGAACATCTCGCTGACGGCTATCGCCAAAACGTAGGGCATCCCCTGACCGCCATAGTCGGGATCACAGTCCAGCCCCATCCAGCCACCGGCCCGCATCTGTTCATAGGCGTCCTTGAAGCCTGCCGGTGTGCGCACGCCGCCATCGCCCAATGTGCAGCCTTCGCTATCGCCCACCATGTTGAGCGGCGCAATAACCTCTGATGCCAGTTTGCCAGCTTCTTCAAGAACCACAGACGTAAAATCAGCTTCCAACTCATTATATCCGGGGATATCTGAATTGGTCACATTCAACACGTCGTGCAAGACAAACTGCATGTCCTTTGTTGGGGCTGTGTAGGCTGGCATTGGCTGTCCTTCCTTAAAACTTGTTAACTACAGGGGCGCGCGGGAAACACCCTCGGATTTGAGTGCCTGTTCGCCCCAGACAAGATGCTCTTTCAACTCAGCAATCGAACGTGTCAAATCGCTGCGTTCACGTTCCATTGTCTGTAACCGTTCCTGCCCCATTTCGCACGTTTTGGATATCTGCGCCCGCTGTTGGTCGCCAGTTTCATACATATCCAAAATTTGTCGAATGTCCTCAAGCGGAAACCCAAACCGTTTGCCGCGCAGGATCAGTTTCAGCCGCGCCCTGTCACGCTTGGTGAACAGCCGTTTCTGGCCCTCACGGGTTGGGGACAACAACTCTTTGGCTTCATAAAAGCGCAGAGTCCTTGGTGTGACATCAAAATAGTCGCACATTTGCCGTATCGTCATAACGCGGTCGCTCATACTGTACCCTCAATTTCAAAACTTGCGCTTCAGGTGGAGCGGCTGCAGGATTTTGGCAAGGGAAGTTCATCTGAGGCAGTTGGTTACGCTACGTCAGAACGAAAACCGTAAAATATTCGTAAAGATGAATTGGACGTTAGGGTAACTTTCGTCCACTCAACGTTTCATAGGCCGGGCAGCGAAAACGCGAATTACGTCCCATTCCGGTGCAAGGACTCGTTGGTTCGATCGCGCAGACTTTGCAATTCCTGAATCGTTTCATCCAAAACTTTGCGCTCTGTTGCCAGCACGTCCAGTTGGCAATCAGCAAAGCCAACCCATGCTTCCAATTGCGCATTTCTGCCTTGCTCGTCGTAAATTGCCAACCACTTGCGAATATCCTCCAGTGGAAACCCAAACCGACGCCCGCGCATGATCAGTTTCATCCGGGCGATTTCGCGGGAGGTGAAATAACGGCTGCGCCCTTCTTTCTGGGGCTGAAGCAATTCGATATATTCATAATAACGCAAGGTTCGCGGTGTAACGTCGAACTCGGCGCACATGCTTTTGAAGTCCAGACGTCCATCGACCATTTCAGCGCTCCTTGACGTAAAGTTAGCCAATTTGGCCGGGTGGATCAATTCCCTTTGGATTCAGTGGTTCAGGAAGCCCGGTGCGAGCAGGTAAAACCCATATCCAACGATCAAAGCAGGGATGGCGGAATATGCTGTGGCCACGAATGCAGCCTTTGGGTTCAAAGCAATAGCCGGGAACAGAGCATCGCCATCGTTGGAAATCGCGTTGCCGATCAGCGCGGCAAAGGGGATGACTCCGTTAACAAAAAGCGTTGCTACCAGAACTTGCGGTCCGCAACCCGGAATAAAGCCGACCAGAACGGCAATCAGCGGCAACAACGGTGCGACCGACTGAAACGCGGCGGCAATGTCAAAGCCAGCAAATGCTGCCGCATAGTCGTAGACCAAATAGGCACCGATCACCCAAACCGAAATAAACGAGGTTTCTTCAGCCATGCGTGTAACCGGGCTGTCCTTGGAATTGGTCATGGCTTTCAGTTTTGATGTCGACCAGATGAACAGGCCCAATGCCGTGCCAATCAGGGCCAGCCATTCCACCGGGAAACCAAGCAGCGACGTGATATTGACCTGACCCAACTGTGCGCCGCCAACTATCAGTCCGGGCGCACCGAGCAACAGATAGCCATAGTCGCGCGCTCGCGACTTGCCAATCAGCGGGGCCAGTTCGCAGTGCTTGGAGGTATCGGGCGTCAGGTCGATCCGGTTGAAGCGGTCCACAAACCATCCCGAAAGAATGCCCACGACGAACGATAGCGGTAAAACAACAAGGGCGGCGTCGGGGCGCGTGGCAATCAGCAAAAATGCAGCGTCACCCATTGTGGCCGTCAGGGTTGCCACGACCGCGCCGAACCCCACGTTGCCCGAGGAATAAGCCGCCACAACAACAACGGCACCGCCGCAACCGGGTGTTGAGCCTAACAGCGCTGCCAAAGGAACCTGAAAGCCTTTTGAATTTCGCAGGGCATCGCCGATATCAAAATTGAACAACCGTTCAGCGCCGTAAAACAGCATCAGCGTGGCCGCTACAAATACCGAGACCTGAACATAGGCGTCCGTCAACAAACTGCGCGTCAGGCTGCCCAACTCGCCCGGCGCAAATGCAAGGGAAAGAAATATCACCGCGACCAGCAGCCGCTTGGGGCGGAACGGGCCGAAACGACGCGCAGCTGCAAATGAATTAGCGCCGGATTGTGTATTAGCGGTGGTCGCGGTCATCTTGTTGCTCTTGCGAATTATTCTTAATTGCAACAAATACCACTTGCAGGACGCTTGGCAAGCCCCAATAAACCCCCGGTCTTCACATTCGGGAGATGGGACAATGCCGGATCAATATGCGCCAGTAGTTTTGCCGTTTTGGATGTTTGCCAGCTATGACTAAACCGGTTGTTGGTCCACTAACCCACGGTCGCGTTCTGAAAATTGCGGTTCCGATCGTGCTGTCCAATGCCACGGTGCCAATTCTTGGGGCTGTGGATACGGGTGTTGTCGGGCAGTTAGGGTTGGCCGCGCCGATTGGCGCTGTTGGTATCGGCGCGATCATTCTAAGTGCAATTTACTGGATTTTTGGCTTTTTGCGCATGGGCACGACCGGCCTTGTGGCGCAGGCAAAAGGGGCCGGAGACGAAAGTGAAACCGGCGCGCTGCTTATGCGTGCCCTGATGATTGGTCTGGCAGCAGGTGTTTTCTTTGTTTTGGCGCAAGGCGCAGTTTTTTGGGGGGCTTTTCAATTAGCCCCCGCCTCGCAAGAGGTCGAAGGGTTGGCACGTCAATATTTGACAATCCGCATCTGGGGCGCCCCGGCGACGATTGCGCTTTTTGCGGTGACGGGCTGGCTGATTGCGACCGAGCGCACCAAGGGTGTTCTGATCCTGCAGCTTTGGATGAACAGCCTGAATATTCTGCTGGACCTGTGGTTTGTTCTTAGCTTGGGCTGGGGCGTTGAGGGTGTGGCGATCGCGACGCTGATTGCCGAATGGACCGGGCTGGCGCTGGGCCTTTGGCTCTGCCGGGCGGCCTTTTGGGGCGATAAATGGCACGACTGGGCGCGGATATTTGACCGGGAAAAGATCCGGCGAATGATGTCGGTGAACGGTGACATCATGGTGCGGTCGATCATTTTGCAGGGCAGTTTTGTGGCGTTCCTGTTTCTGGGCGCGCGGTTTGGTGATGTCACCTTGGCTGCCAATCAGGTGATCCTGCAATTTTTGGAAATCACAGCCTTTGCGCTGGATGGGTTTGCCTTTGCCGCCGAGGCGTTGGTCGGGGCGGCGCTGGGCGCGGGGCGGCGGCCTGATTTGCGCCGCGCTGCAATTATTACGTCACAATGGGGCGTCGGGATTTCAATTCCGATATCTGTATTTTTCTTTTTGGCAGGGCCTTGGCTGATTGATCTGATGACCACGTCGCCGGATGTGCGGCTGGAGGCCAAGACATATTTGGTTTGGGTGGCGATGGCACCCCTGATTGGTATCGGATCGTGGATGCTAGACGGTATTTTTATCGGCGCGACCCGAACCCGCGATATGCGCCACGCTATGGTGATTTCGGGCCTGACATATTTGGTTGCCGTCGTGGTTTTAATCGGGCCACTGGAAAACCACGGTCTGTGGTTGGCACTGATGATCCTGAATGTGACACGTGCGCTGACGCTCGGGTGGTTTTATCCGGCGCTCGAGGCATCGGCGGATGCGGCCAAGCCGTCACAGGATTGACAATACCGCCTCTGGTGGGCGGCCAACTGCTGCTTTGCCGTCATGAAATACAATCGGACGTTCGATCAGCGCCGGATGGGTGGCCATTGCGCCCAGCAGGGCTGCATCGTCGGCTTGTTTGCTCAGACCAAGTTCTTTGAACGCGGCTTCGCCGGTGCGCATAAAACCGATTGCCGGGATGGCAAGTGTCTGTTGTACCGATTGCAGTTCTTCCAGCGTGGGTGGGTCTTGCAGATACAACCGCACGTTCGGGGTGATGCCATTACTTTCCAGCAATGCCAGCGTCTGGCGCGATTTACTGCAGCGCGGGTTGTGCCAAATTGTGACGGTCATAGCCATGCCTCAGTTTTTGTGCCGACAGCATCGGCGATGGTGGAGTATCCGTCGCGTTCCAACAGGGCATCCAGCCCGGTTGCAATGTGCGGCGCGAGCGACAGGCCCTGATAGACCATCGCGGTATAAAGTTGCACAGCACAGGCACCAGCCGTGATCTTGGCATAGGCATCCTCGGCGCTGGATATCCCGCCGACACCGATCAGGGGAATTTTGCCAGCGGTCAGTCGGGAAAGCTGCGCCAGAACACGGGTCGATTTTTCGAATAGGGGCACACCTGAAAGTCCGCCCGCCTCGCCGCTATGTTGGCTGTGTAGCCCATCCCGCGAAAGCGTGGTGTTCGTAGCAATGATGGCGTGAATTCCGGCTGATATAGCCGTCTCGGCAATCTCGGCCAACTCGTCGTGGTTCAGATCGGGGGCAATTTTCAGGAAGATCGGAATAGGGCGGGGCAGGGCGGCGCGGGCATCCATAACACCGGCCAAAAGTGCTGATAGGGCCGCGCGGCCCTGCAGATCGCGCAGCTTCTCGGTGTTGGGGGACGAAACATTGACGGTTGCAAAATCGACATGTGGCCCGCAGGTCGCCAGCACGGTGGCAAAATCGGCGGCGCGG
>JAHRVC010000210.1 GCA_019090885.1 Marinosulfonomonas sp. | reverse complement strand
CCCTGAAACTTTTGCCCGCGCGCCACGCGCCAGAATATCCGGTTGGACCACTTTTGCACCGATGCCGCATCCAGATCACGCCGCCCTGCTTTCATCCGAACATGCGACCAAAACCGCGACACCGGATCGCGCAGGATATAGATGAAACGCACATCAGGCGCGATTGCGGCCATTTTGGCGAACCGGTCGCTAGACAGCAATGCATAGGCCGGCGTTGTGTCCGCCACCAGATTTTGCCCGTCACGCCCGTCATTCAGATAGGCTAAATAACCATCCGAATCTTCACCTTCGCGGCCCAGTAAATCTATCAGTGCCTGATAATCAGCACTGGCCTTGGCAGAACTGCTTGCGTCGCGCATCTTTGTGAACCGTTCAATCTGCCAATCGCAATCATCCCGATCAAGCGCATCAAAATAGTGCAGTTCCTTAACCGAACGCAGATGACAATCGGGATGGGCCCCCAGATAGCGGTAAAGCCATGTGGTCCCGGCCTTAGTGGCGCCGATGTTGAACAAAACTGTAGCAGCTTGCGTCATCTTGCTGGTCACGCTCCGTCGGTTTTCTTGTCGATGTCTTCTTTGAATGCAACGATCCAAAGCAAGATAATCGCACCAACCGGAATGAATGCCAAAACTGAAAACCAGGGTTGAACTCCATGGCGTGGCAGTATTTTCCAGAATGGAATAATCACGAGCGCCGCAAAGGCCAGGTACCAGACCCAGCCGTTTCCTGACATTCCAACGCCGATCATTTCGCAGCCTCTTTTTCGTCGCCGGGCAGGATATATTGAGCACCTTCCCAAGGAGACATAAAGTCAAACTGCCGGTATTCCTGAACCAGACTTACCGGCTCATAGACGACGCGTTTTTGGGCATCGTCATAACGCACTTCGGTATAACCAGTCGTCGGAAAATCCTTGCGCAACGGGTGGCCGCGAAAGCCATAATCGGTCAGCAAACGGCGCAGGTCCGGATGGCCGGAAAACAGGATGCCGAACATGTCGAACACTTCGCGCTCAAACCAATTGGCCGAGGGGTGCAGATCATGGATCGAGGGCACCATATCGCTTTCACGAATGGCGGTTTTTACGCGGATGCGGTGGTTCTGATACATCGACAGGAAATGATAGACCATTTCAAAGCGCTCATCGCGCCCGGGGTAATCAACGGCCGTAATATCAACCAACGAGTTGAACCGGCAGGTCTGATCAGCCTGCAAAAATTCGACAAATCCATGCAAGGATGACAGCGGCACAATCACGACCAACTCGCCAAAGGCGACGTCCCATGACAGCACACAATCGGGGCGCTTAAGCTCGATATGCGTGCCAAGCTCGGTAAGGGCTTCGCTCATCTGTTACCTCGCAATCGTGCCGGTTCGGCGGATTTTTCGCTGCAATTGCAGAATGCCGTAAAACAATGCCTCGGCAGTTGGCGGACAACCGGGGACATACACGTCAACCGGAACGATCCGGTCACAGCCGCGCACAACCGAATAGCTGTAATGATAATAGCCGCCGCCATTGGCGCAGGACCCCATCGAGATCACATAACGCGGCTCTGGCATCTGGTCGTAAACCTTGCGCAAAGCGGGGGCCATTTTGTTGGTCAGCGTGCCGGCAACGATCATCAGATCAGACTGGCGTGGGCTGGCGCGCGGGGCCGTTCCATAGCGTTCAAGATCATAGCGCGGCATTGAGGTATGCATCATCTCGACAGCACAGCAGGCCAGGCCGAATGTCATCCAGTGCAGCGAGCCGGTGCGCGCCCAGTTCACGATATCCTCGGTCGAAGTCAGCAGAAAACCCTTGTCCTGCAACTCGCGATTCAAAACCTGTGTCGACACTTCTTTGTCGATACCGGCGGTGTTGAGAGAGGTGCTTACGCCCATTCCAATGCCCCTTTCTTCCACTCATATGCAAAACCGATGGTCAGCACGCCAAGGAATACGATCATCGACCAGAACCCGACTAACCCGACATCCTTAAAGGCCACAGCCCATGGAAACAGGAAGGCAATTTCCAGATCAAAGATGATGAACAGGATCGCAACCAGATAAAACCGCACATCGAATTTCATCCGCGCGTCATCAAATGCGTTAAATCCGCACTCGTAGGCCGAGACTTTTTCGGGGTCAGGGTGCCGAACGGCGATGACAATTGCGGCAAGGATCAGGACAAGGCCAAGACCAACAGCAATTGCGAGGAAAATTATGATAGGGAGGTATTCCCGAAGCAGCTCTGGCACGTAGGCTCCTTTCATGGGGCATTTGCCCATGTCGTTTGCTCGGCTTGGTCTTAACCCTGTGCCGTGACCGGGTCAACCAAAGCTGGAGCAATTTGAACGCCCTTTGGTAGCCTGTGAATGTTATTTTTTCACTAGCGCGTTCGGGCTTTTGAAAACCGGCGGCCAAGATTGCCACAATTTCCAAAAATTGCGCTGGTGTTACAGCCCGTTTATGGCCTGTGTCATATGGGCCAAGGGGCGTAAAAGTCTTGCGCATAAAGGCTGTCTGCCCCTTCTGGTGGCAGGGATGCAACAAAACCCGGACGTTCGGTGATACGCGCATACCACGCCGACAAAGCCGGGAATGGTTCTATCCGGGCGAAATGGCGCGACATATAGACCGCCTGCCCGACACTAATGTCGGCCGCCGAAAACTGGCTTAACAGATAGTCACGACCGCGCAGACGTTCCTCAATCGCGCCGAAACATTTTTCCAACCGCTTGGCTTCCAGTTTCATTATCACCGGGCTGCGCATCGAATCGTCATAAAGTGCGACATGTTGCTGGGTCAGGGCAGCAGAGTGCTGGCTGATGGTTTCAGCGAAATTCACCCAGATCAGCCAGTCGGCGCGCTCTGCGCCCCCCACCGTCCGGCCCAGCCCGGCGTCAGGAAACACCTCGCACAAAACTTCCGTGATCGCACCACTTTCCCAAATCACCTGACCGTCAAGTTCCAGCGCAGGCACCCGCCCGACCGGGTTCAGCGCCAAAAATTCCGGCGATCTCATGGACTTATCAAAGGGTTGCACGACAACTTCAAAATCCACGCCCAGTTCATTGAGCAACCACAAAGACCGCATTGAACGGGTTTCGGGGTAGTGATGCAGCCGGATCATTCTTCGTCCTCCAAACGCACAAGCGGCGCGCCAGCCTCGACCTGCGTGCCTTCGCTGACCAGAACTTCGGCCACGATACCATCGCGCGGGGCGGCTAGTGTGTGTTCCATCTTCATCGCCTCAAGTATAGCCAGCCGGTCGCCAGCCGTTACCACCTGCCCGGCTTGGGCAAAAACGCCTTTAACCAGCCCCGGCATCGGGGCTTCTACCAGATTGCCCCCCCCAACTTCGGTGCCGACGGCCAGTGGGTCGGGAATATCAAAATGCCAGATCTCAGTGCCAAAAACGCTGACGGTATCGCCGATTTTTAGTGCCTGCATGCTCGCCAGTCCGCGCCGGGGCAGCGTGATAGCTTCGTCTGCCAGTTCGACGACCACAGTGTCGGGGCCGAGAACCGTTAGCTTGCCGGTGAATGGTTCATCCTCAATCAGCGCAATCGTGTGTTCCATTGGGGTCCAAATAGCAAAACCATCGTCCGCCTCGCCCAGATCAGCCGCCGCCAGAACTGCCGATGCGCGAACCTGCGATGAGGCCGGTTCAGCGGCGCTTAACACTTCGATATTGCGCCCGATCAACCCGGTATCAACATCGCCAATCGAAAATTCTGTGTCTCGCGCCAGTTTACCAAGAAATGTCAGATTAGTGACAGTTCCAGCCACCTGAGTGCCCGAAATAGCCGCGCGAAGTCGGGAAAGTGCAAGTTCGCGCGTGGCCCCATGCACGATTATCTTGGCAATCATTGGGTCATAAAACGGGGAAATCACATCGCCCGCCCGCACCCCGGTATCAGCGCGGCAATCGGGCGCAAACTGTAAATGGGTCAGCGTTCCGGTGGCTGGCAAAAAACCCTTGGGCACGTCTTCGGCGTATAGGCGGGCCTCAAATGCGTGGCCGTTCAATTCCAGCTGGTCCTGTGATTTTGGCAAGACCTCGCCCGCCGCGACCCGTAGCTGCCATTCGACCAGATCAATACCGGTCACGGCCTCGGTCACCGGGTGTTCGACCTGCAAACGTGTGTTCATTTCCATGAACCAGAACCGGTCCGGGCGCAGGCCGTCGGACGCATCAACGATGAATTCAATCGTTCCGGCACCTGCATAGCCGATCGCCTGCGCCGCAAGAACCGCCGCCGCACCCATTGCCGCGCGCATTTCTTCGGTCATGCCGGGCGCTGGCGCCTCTTCTATCACTTTCTGGTGGCGACGTTGTAATGAGCAATCACGCTCAAACAGATGCACGGCGTTGGTTCCGTCACCAAACACCTGAATCTCGATATGTCTCGGTTTTTCAACGAATTTTTCAACCAGAACGGCGTTATTTCCGAACGCGGTTGTCGCCTCGGCGCGGGCCGATGACAGCGCTTCAAGAAAATCTTGCGGCCGCTCAACCAGCCGCATGCCTTTGCCACCGCCCCCCGCAACCGCCTTGATCAGCACCGGATAGCCGATATCGCCTGCCTCGACCTCGAGCCGGCCGGAATCCTGATTTTTTCCGTGATAGCCCGGCACCACCGGCACGCCGGCCTTTTCCATCAGCACCTTGGCCGCATCCTTTAGCCCCATCGCCCGGATCGCATCCGCAGAGGGGCCGATGAATACCAATCCAGCGGCCTTAACCATATCGACGAATTCCGGGTTCTCGGACAAAAAGCCATAGCCGGGGTGGATCGCCTGCGCGCCGTTTTCAAGGGCTGCGGCGATAATAACGTCGCCTTTCAGATAGCTTTCCGCCGGGCTCGAGCCACCGATATGAACCGCAGCGTCGGCCATTTGCACATGGCGCGCGCCCGCGTCGGCGTCAGAATAGACGGCAAGCGTTTCAACGCCCATCTTGCGGGCCGTGTCGATCACCCGACAAGCAATTTCGCCGCGGTTTGCGATCAGGATTTTGTTAAACATGCCAGTCCATCCTTTATTTTTTACCCACACCATCCAAGGCGTTGCCCGCCCGAGTAACTGCGGGCCAGACCAGAGTTGATCATCACCCGCGAAATTGGCCGGTCATCGACGTTTACAAACACCAAGCGCCGACCGTATTTATCGCGGTCTCGCGGCAAAGCATTGATTTGTTTGGCCTTCAGCAGTGTCCAGCGCAGGTAGTAACTCGCCGCCACCGCTTTGAACAATTCAGACAGGCATCTCGCCTTCATTTCCGGTGTGTCGAACCCCAGAATACGCCCCTTCTCAAACCCGGTCAGAGGGCAAATCATGCGCACTGTGTCCCCGTCGGTCACGCCAACTATGCGACAACCTTTATGGGGCTTTATCAGCCCATTCATTGCCGTTGCCAGCGATGGTCCAATCAGAAAAAGGAAAAGCAACCCACCGATTATAACCACTTTTTTGTCGAACTTGTTAAAACGGGAAGGCCGCCACTTTTTGGGCGGCAACTTGGGCGGCAATCCCATATTCAATGGTGCAGGACCGCTTGGGCCGTCCTCCGATCCACGGCGACCACGCTTACGCATGGCACCACCAATTTAACGTCGTCCAAAATTTGGAAACACCAATCACCCGCTACATCCGGAACACGCCAAAGCGTGTCTCCTCCATTGGGGCGTTCAGGGCTGCGGTCAGACTAAGGCTAAGAACATCGCGGGTTTTTCGCGGATCAATAATTCCGTCGTCCCACATGCGCGCGGACGCATAAAGCGGATGGCTTTGACGCTCAAACATCTCAAGCGTCGGGCGCTTGAATTCGGCCTCTTCCTCGGGCGACCAACTGCCGCCGCCACGCTCAATCGCATCGCGTTTCACCGTGGCCAAAACCCCCGCCGCCTGCGGGCCGCCCATCACCGAAATGCGCGAATTGGACCACGTCCACAAGAAACGCGGCTGATAGGCGCGCCCGGCCATGCCATAGTTTCCGGCCCCAAATGAACCGCCCACAATCATCGTGACCTTGGGCACTTTGGTTGTCGCAACTGCCGTCACCAGTTTGGCGCCGTGCCGCGCGATACCTTCGTTTTCGTATTTCCGACCGACCATGAACCCGGTGATATTTTGCAGGAATACCAGTGGGATAGACCGTTGCGAGCAAAGCTCGACAAAATGCGCGCCCTTCTGAGCACTTTCAGAAAACAGCACGCCGTTGTTGGCAATGATACCGACCGGACAGCCTTTTATATGGGCAAATCCGGTGACCAGAGTTTCGCCGTAACGCGCCTTAAACTCATCAAACCGCGAACCATCGACAACGCGGGCAATCACCTCGCGGATATCATAGGGGGTGCGCAGGTCCGGCGGCACCACGGACAGTAATTCTTCGGGGTCATAGGCGGGCTCTTCAACGGATTGATATTCAACCGTGTGCGGGCGCGACCGGTTCAAACCCTGAACGGCCCGGCGCGCCAGTGCCAGCGCGTGGGCGTCATCCTCGGCCAGATAATCGGCAACGCCGGACAAGCGCGTGTGCACATCGCCACCGCCAAGATCCTCGGCCGTTACAATTTCGCCGGTTGCGGCCTTGACCAGCGGCGGCCCCGCCAAAAATATAGTGCCTTGTTCTTTAACGATAATTGACACATCCGACATCGCAGGAACATAGGCCCCACCGGCCGTGCAGGACCCCATCACAACCGCAATTTGCGGGATGCCAAGGGCGCTCATATTCGCCTGATTGTAAAATATCCGGCCAAAGTGATCGCGGTCGGCGAACACCTCATCCTGATTGGGCAGGTTGGCACCGCCGCTATCGACCAGATAGATGCAGGGCAAATGACATTCCTGCGCAATTTCCTGCGCGCGCAGGTGTTTTTTAACCGTCATCGGGTAATAGGTGCCGCCTTTAACGGTGGCATCATTACACACGACCATCACGTCTTGGCCATGCACCCGGCCAATGCCGGTGATGACGCCCGCACCGGGTGCGGCACCGTCATACATGTCATGCGCCGCCGTCGCGCCAGTTTCAAGGAACGGGCTGCCGGGATCAAGCAGGTTTGCCACACGTTCGCGGGGCAGCATTTTGCCGCGTGACAGGTGGCGCGCGCGGGATTTTTCGCCCCCGCCTGCGGCAGCCTGAGCCGCGGCACTACTTACCACATCCAGCATTTCAAGATGCGCTGCGCGGTTGAGCGCGGCCTGTTCATTACCGGCGAGGAATTTGGATACTATTTTACTCATTGCGCAGTTTTCACCCCATCGCCCCCATCAATTCCCGTCCGATCAGCATCCGGCGGATTTCGGACGTTCCGGCACCAATTTCCATTAGCTTGGCGTCGCGGAAAAGTCGGCTGACAGCACTGTCATTCATAAAGCCTGCACCACCCAATGCCTGCACCGCCTGGTGGGCCTGTTTCATTGCCTCCTCCGAGGCATAAAGCACGCAAGCCGAGGCATCCTGACGGGTTACTTCGCCCCGATCACATGCGCGCGCGACCTCATAAATATAAGCCCGGGCAGAGTTCATTGCGGTATACATATCCGCAATTTTTCCCTGCATTAGCTGAAAGTTTCCAATGGGTTGGCCGAATTGCTTACGCTCGGCCAGATAGGGCATAACTTCATCCAGACAGGCCGCCATGATGCCGGTGCCAATACCCGACAGGACCACGCGTTCGTAATCCAGCCCGCTCATCAACACGGCCACGCCGCGCCCCTCTTCACCCAGAACATTTTCAAACGGAACCTCGACATCTTCAAAGATCAGTTCGGCGGTGTTGGAACCGCGCATCCCCAGCTTGTCAAAATGGGTTGAAGTCGAAAACCCGTGCATGGATTTTTCGACGATAAAGGCGGTCATTCCGCGACTGCCCGCATCCGGGTCGGTCTTGGCGTAGACCACCAGTGTATCGGCGTCAGGCCCGTTGGTGATCCAGTATTTAGTGCCGTTCAGAACATAGCGATCATTGCGCTTTTCGGCGCGCAATTTCATCGACACAACGTCAGACCCCGCCCCGGCCTCGGACATTGCCAACGCGCCAACGTTTTTGCCCGAAACCAAGCCGGGCAGATAGCGTGTCTTCTGTTCGTGCGTGCCGTTTAGCGAAATCTGGTTAACGCACAGGTTTGAATGCGCACCATAAGACAGGCTGACACTGGCCGAAGCG
The DNA here is from genome assembly GCA_019090885.1 of Marinosulfonomonas sp. Taxonomy (GTDB): domain Bacteria; phylum Pseudomonadota; class Alphaproteobacteria; order Rhodobacterales; family Rhodobacteraceae; genus NORP110. Next base: position 7,584 of record JAHRVC010000210.1, on the reverse strand, counting down.
CGGGCAATTTCCTCGACCGCGACGGCATGCGCCAAATAGCCCATGTTCACGCCGCCATATTCTTCGGAAACGGTTATACCAAGCAGCCCCATTTCACCCATTTCGGCCCATAGTTCGGCAGGAAACACGTTGCTGGCATCAACCTCAGCGGCGATTGGTGCCACGCGATCTTGCGCCCATTTATGCACCATATCGCGCAAAGCGTTTACGTCTTCGCCTAAGTCAAAGCGCATTGTGGCGTTAAACATCGGATGATCCCCGCAGATTATTGAACAGTTGTTCATTTAGTAGCGGGTTTTGGAGGCTCCGGTCAATATGTCAGTTCATTTTCGATCAAGTTTAGCCACTGGCCTGCTGAAAAACCGCGCTGACCTCGGCGCGAATAATACGCGCGATTTGTTGGGCATCTCGGGGCGAAAATGTGAGCGGCAATCGCATATCGACAAGCCCGGCCAGCACTTTGTCGCTCAGCGGTAAATGTGGCGGCTTGGCATAGGCCCAATGCTCGTAACGCGAGGTATACCCATGCGCGATATCGGCCCCAAACCACTTAAGCTCAACCCCGCGCGTGCCGCAGCGCGCAATAACCGCCTGCACATTGTCTGGCGTCCAATCTGAAAGTAGAAACTGAAACGATGATCCAACCCGCACTGCACCGGGGTCGGCATTGATCAGGGTTAATCCCGGCGTATCCTTAAGGCCCTGCGTGACAGCATCATGAAGTGCCGCCCAACGCGCGACCTGTGCGGGCAGGTCGGAAAGTTGCGGTCGCAGGATGGCGGCGCGCAGATTGTCCATGCGGCCCGAAATATTGGGTATATCGCCGGTTATTGGAGCAAAATCTTGTGGCCCCGGCGCGGCGATATGGCGATCAAACAGCATGTAACTGCCCGACAACAGAACCGCACGGGCGGCTATATCGGCGTCGTCTGTTACGAAAAACCCACCCTCGCCGGAATTCAGGTGTTTATAGGTTTGCGTGGAAAAACAAGAAGATAGGCCATGTGTTCCCGCGGGTTTTCCGCCCCAACTGCCACCCATCGTGTGGGCGCAATCCTCGATCACCTGAACCTGATGCGCGGCGCAGATCGTCAAAACGCGGTCCATATCAGGCTGATGCCCACGCATATGCGACAGCATCAGGATTTTGGCGCCTGACGCCAGGATTTGTGCCTGCAAATGATCAAGATCAAGCGTCAGCGCCGCGTTAGTTTCAACGAACACCGGCACCGCCCCAAGCGAGGCAATCGCCCCCGGCACCGGCGCCAAGGTGAACGCGTTGGTCAGAACCGGGTCGCCGGGTTTCACGCCGTGGGCGCGCAACGCACAGGCCAGCGCATAGCCGCCCGATGCGACCGCCACACAGTATTTCACCCCCAGAAATGCGGCGAATTCCTGTTCCAGCTGCGCCACTTCGCCCGCATCGTCGGCGACCACATTGTAACGATGCAAACGGCCATGGCGCAGCACCTTCACGGCCGCTTCAATCGCGACCTCGCTGATCGGTTCTTGTTGGGTAAAACTGCCTTTGAATGTCTCTGACATGGATCCTCCAAACGCCAGTTTAACCGATCAAACGCGCAACAACACCGCCCAGATCACGGTAATCGTCCAACAGCGCATCAGGGCTTAACTGGGCAACATTACCGCCGTCCGGCCCAAATGTGACCAGCAGCGATTTCACGCCAGCGGCCCGCGCCGTGTCGCGATCGGTAGGGGAATCGCCAACAAGAATAGATTTCTTCACATCTCCGCCGGCACGCCGAACGGCTTCGTGCATAGGCCGCGCGTCGGGTTTGCGCACCGATAACGTATCCGCGCCGACCAGCGAGGCAAACAGCGAGCGCACACCAAGACGCATCAGCAAATCTTGTGCAAAACTTTCCGGCTTATTGGTGCAGACGCCGACGGCGTAGCCAGCATTTCCAAGCGCCTCGATCGCACTGTCGGCACCCGGGTAAAGCCGCGTGTGAACATCAATATTTTCGCCGTAAGCATTTAAGAACACTTCATAATTTTGCTCAATCTTTTCGGGAACATGCGTGACGCCTGCCCGCTCGAACCCAAGCTGCAACATCGCACGACCGCCGCCCATCATCGCAACCTTCTGATCGGTCTCGACGTTCAACAAATCGCCCAAACCAAGCCCTTGAAAACACATATTTGCAGCGTTGATTAGGTCCTGCGATGTATCGGCAAGTGTTCCATCCAGATCAAAAATGACAGTGCGCATATATTCTCCTGAGCGGTTGTTTGCTGATATTTTGTAACGATGCGTAAGGACAATTGATCCCTTGCGCCTTGCCGCGGGTGAATCAAAGGTTAAAACGAGCCAAACACAGAGAAAAGATCATTATATGCCAGTTGCGCTAATTATTCTTGCCGCCGGGCAAGGCACACGGATGAATTCGGACCTGCCCAAGGTGCTTCACCAAATCGGTGGCGCGCCGATGTTTGTGCATGCGCTAGAGGCCGGGCGCGCGCTTGAGGCCGAGCGACGCGTGTTGGTTGTCGGGCATGGGGCCGAGGCGGTTAGTGCTGCTGCGCGTGCTTATGACCCGGAAATTGAGATCGTCGTTCAGGACGAACAATTGGGCACCGGGCATGCCGTAAAGGCGGCGCGGGGCGCGCTGGCAGATTTTGACGGTGATGTTGTGGTGCTTTACGGCGACACGCCGTTTATTGGCGCCGATACATTGCAGGCGATGGCCGATGCGCGAGCCGAATTTGACGTCGTCGTCTTGGGGTTTGAGGCCGCTGATCCGGGGCGCTATGGCCGCTTGATTATGGATGGTAAAAACCTGAAATCCATTGTCGAGGCCAAGGACGCCACCGACGATGAACTTGCCGTAACATTTTGTAATAGCGGCGTAAAAATGACATCCTGCGCCAATATGTTCGCGCTTCTTGATACGGTTGGCAACGAAAATTCCAGTGGTGAATATTACCTGACAGACATCGTTGCCACCGCCGTGAAGGCCGGGCAAATCGCCACGGCAATTGCATGTGATGAGGCCGAAACACTTGGCGTCAACAGCCGCGCTGATCTGGCCCGTGCCGAGGCCGTTTTTCAGGCCCGCGCCCGCCACGAGGCGCAGGAAAATGGTGTGACACTGGTGGCCCCTGAAACGGTGTATTTTGCGCTTGATACAGTCATTGGCCGGGATACGATCATCGAACCCAATGTTGTGTTCGGCCCCGGCGTGACGGTAGAAACCGGCGCCAAAATTCGCAGTTTTTCGCATCTTGAGGGCTGCCATGTCGGTTCTGGTGCAATCGTTGGCCCCTATGCCCGCCTGCGCCCCGGTGCGGAACTGGCCAATGACGCCCATATCGGCAATTTCGTTGAAATTAAGAATGCCCAGATTGGCGAAGGCACCAAGGTTAACCATCTGTCCTACATTGGCGACGCCACGGTTGGTGATGGCACCAATATCGGCGCGGGCACGATTACCTGCAATTATGACGGCGTGATGAAGCACCGGACTGAAATTGGCGCGCGCGCTTTTATCGGCTCGGATACGATGTTCGTCGCCCCGGTAAAACTGGGCGATGAAACAATGACAGCCACGGGAACCGTCGTCACCAAAGATGTGCCGGACGGGGCGCTGGCGATATCGCGCCCGGATTTTCAGATCAAAACCGGGTTGGCGCGTAAATTGTTCGAAAAGTTAAAGGCAGCCAAGGCTGCACGGAATAAAGGCCAGTAAAATGTGCGGAATTGTAGGTATTCTGTCGGACCACGAAGCAGCGCCGATCCTTGTCGAAGCGCTGAAACGGCTGGAATATCGCGGTTATGACAGTGCCGGGATTGCGACGGTGGACGCTGATAATACGCTGAACCGCAGGCGCGCGGTTGGCAAGCTGGTAAACCTGTCTGACATGCTGGTGCATGAACCGCTGGCCGGTAAAGCCGGGATTGGACATACCAGATGGGCAACGCATGGCGGCCCCAGTGTTGAAAATGCGCACCCGCATCGCGCGGGCTCCGTCGCTGTCGTTCACAATGGTATCATCGAAAATTTCGCAGAAATACGTCAGGATTTGTCGGCCAAGGGCTATGAATTCAAGACTGAGACCGACAGCGAAGTTATCGCGCTTTTGGTGGAAAGCCTTCTGGACCAAGGGCTTGCGCCACGTGATGCGGTTGAACGAACTCTGGCCCAGCTGACGGGGGCCTTTGCATTGTGCTTTCTGTTTGAAGGTCAGGATGATTTGCTGATCGCAGCCCGCAAGGGATCACCCTTGGCAATCGGCCATGGTGAGGGCGAGGTTTTCGTCGGTTCGGACGCCATTGCGCTATCGCCAATGACTGACAGGATTACCTATCTGGAAGAAGGTGACTGGGCCGTTCTGACGCGCAACAGCGTGGAAATAATCGACATGAATGGCAATCGCGCCAATCGTCCGGTCCGCACCATCCAAATTGATGCAACCCGCATCGATAAGGGCGGCTACAAACACTTCATGGCCAAGGAAATTGCCGAACAGCCGGCGGTTTTGGGCGCGGCACTGGATCACTATATCTCAGGCGATGGAACATCGGTTGAATTACCCGGCGCGGGCATTGATTTCACTGCCTATGACCGGATCACAATGGTCGCCTGCGGCACGGCGTATCTGGCGTGTCTGACGGCCAAATACTGGTTTGAACAGGTGGCCCGCTTGCCCGTTGAGGTCGATGTCGCGTCTGAATTCCGCTACCGTGAACCGCCCGTGGGTGCGCGCACGCTGGCTATTTTCGTCAGCCAGTCGGGCGAGACGGCGGATACTTTGGCCGCGCTTCGCTATATGCAAGGCAAGGCGGCCAGCATCGTTTCGGTGGTAAATGCGACCGAAAGCTCGATCGCGCGAGAAAGCGACCTTGCACTGTCTATCTATGCAGGGGTCGAAGTTGGCGTGGCCTCAACCAAAGCATTCACCTGCCAATTGACGGTTCTGGCGCTGATGGCATTGAAAGCGGCCAATGAACGCGGCGAAATCGACGCCGATACGCTGGCCGAGCATCTGACATCCCTGCGCGCCCTGCCCGGTTTGCTCAATCAGGCGCTAGACCAGTCGGACGCAATTGCCGCCACTGCCCGCAAGATTTCCGAAGCGCAGGACGTGCTGTTTATTGGCCGCGGGCAGATGTACCCGATTGCCCTTGAGGGTGCGTTAAAACTGAAAGAAATCAGCTATATACACGCAGAAGGCTATGCCTCTGGCGAGCTAAAGCACGGGCCGATTGCGCTGATCGACAAACACGTTCCGGTGGTTGTTATTGCACCAACCGACGCGCTTTTCGACAAGACAGTTTCCAACATGCAAGAGGTTCTGGCGCGTGAGGGCAAGGTCGTTTTGATTACTGATGCCAAGGGTGCCAAGACCGCGGGTGATGGCGTCTGGTCGGTGCTGCAAATGCCGCCCGTGCCGGAAATGATTGCGCCAATTTTGTATGCCGTCCCCGCCCAATTGCTGGCCTATCACACGGCGGTTGCCAAAGGCACAGACGTGGATCAGCCACGCAATCTGGCCAAATCAGTGACCGTAGAATGACGCCGGATCAGGCACTGGAGCAGTTGCGCGCACTTGCCCAACCGGGTCGGGACGTTGAAATGGCCGCCTATCACAAGGTCGATCGTCCGTATCTGGGTGTGGCAAATCCTGACACCAATGATCTGGTCAAGACATGGCGCCAAAGCTTAGGCGTGGAAGAACGTGTCGCTTTGGCGGATGCACTATGGACGACCAATATATTCGAGGCCCGTCTGGCAGCAGCAAAATTGCTAACACAAGCCCGCCTGCGCCCGGACGAAGATGCATGGAAGCTGATCACCTCATGGGTACCGGATTTTGATAGTTGGGCAATAGCAGATCACGCCGCAATTGCGGGGCAAAAACGGCTGGTTGCCGATCCTGCCCGGCTGGATAAAGTCCAGACTTGGACCACATCAGAAAGCATCTGGACGCGGAGGGCGGCTTTGGTGTTCACCCTGCCCTGGACCAAACAGAACCATCCCAAACCGGATGAGGTTGCGGTTCGGGAACGGGTTTTGGGTTGGGCCGCAACTTATGTCGAGGACCCGGATTGGTTCATCCAGAAATCTGTGGCGTGGTGGCTGCGGGATTTGTCAAAGCATGATGCAACGCGTGTGCGGGCGTTTTTGGCGGCACATGGCGAGAAAATGAAACCTTTTGCGCGTAAAGAAGCGGCTAAACACCTGACCTGAATTTGTCGATTTAGTCAGCAAAAACAGTAAGTTCCGGCAACCCAGCCAAAGGCGCGCCCAACAATCGCATGGCTGGCAGGGAAATTCTGCTGCCCGATGTGGCCGCCCCCTGAACCGGGATCAATTCAACGGCAACGCTTTTGCCCGTGGATGCAAAAACGACGCGCCCCTGTGTGCGTTTGCTTACCAGCGGGGTTTCCAGCCAGAAACCGGGATCGGTCGGGTTGCCCAAGGTGGCGATTGTCTTGCCCAAGTTGCGCTCACCGGCCGGTTTTGGAACTGCCAGTGCGGCCGTTCGTTCAGCCTGACTGGTGGTGTCGAACTGCTCGGCGGTTGTCGCGTTTTTGGGTGGTTTGGACGACGCGGTATTGCTTGGCGGCGATTGTTTGGGTGGGCTCAGGACTGCGCAACCTGCAACAGCCAGAATAGCAACACCAACAAAGCTTAAACGAAATATACTGTTCATGGCTCCAAACCTAAGCATTTTCCCATTCCGGTTCAATCACCGAACACACTTGCCAAGACATCGCCGCGCACCTAGGTCTTTTGTATGACCCCAAGCCTTGTCGATCCCTTCCTGCGCACCGTCGATTATCTGCGCCTTTCGGTCACCGACCGTTGCGATTTTCGCTGTGTTTATTGCATGAGCGAAGACATGTCGTTCCTGCCCAAAAAAGACCTGTTAACGCTGGAGGAACTCGACCGGATGTGTTCGGCGTTTATTGGCCAAGGGGTGCGGAAATTGCGCATTACCGGGGGTGAACCGCTGGTGCGGCGCAATATCATGTCGTTCTTTCAGGCGATGAAACGCCATCTGGACAGCGGCGTGCTGGACGAATTAACGCTGACGACGAACGGGTCGCAGCTTGGGCGATTTGCCACGGATCTGGCCGCGGCTGGCGTGCGCCGGGTGAACGTGTCGCTGGACACGCTGGACGAAGAAAAATTCGCCCGTGTCACCCGTTGGGGGCGTCTGGCGCAGGTAATCAAGGGCATTGATGCGGCCCAAAGTGCCGGTCTGCGGGTCAAGATAAATGCCGTGGCTCTTAAGGGTTTCAATGAGGATGAGCTGTTTAGTCTGACCGAATGGTGCGCTGCGCGCGATATGGACCTAACATGGATCGAAGTCATGCCAATGGGCGATATGGGTGCGCTGGACCGGGTTGGGCAATATTGGGCGCTGTCGGATGTGCGTGCAAAACTGGCCGAGCGCTATCAACTAAAGGATCTGGCCGAACGCACGGGGGGACCGGCGCGTTATGTGCAACTTCTTGAAACCGGCCAGAAAATTGGCTTTATCACGCCGCTAAGCCATAATTTCTGCGAAAGCTGCAACAGGGTTCGCCTGACTTGCACGGGCGAGCTATACATG
>JAHRVC010000209.1 GCA_019090885.1 Marinosulfonomonas sp. | reverse complement strand
TTTCTCGTCGCTTTCAGTGCGACGAACCACAACACGGTCGTGCAACGGTGTGAATGCCATCTCGGAACGCTCCTTGGTTCGAGTTTCAATTGCATTAGCACTCAGGCTTGCAGAGTGATAACAGAGCGGATTTATGCATGTTGGGTGGGTGAGTCAACATCCTCGGGCGAAAAATACTTGGCAAAAACAATCAATTGAAATTTCTTTCCTAAAGCCTATAGTTTTTCAAAAGCAGGAGCGACCTGACAATGAACATCTAAGCCTTAGAAAATACCTATTTCTTTGCACCCCGGCCCAAAACACGGCGCCGGGAACCATATTGTTCAGGAAACACCATGCGAAACATCATTTATGACGTTGCTGTCAGCATTGACGGCTATATTGCGGCACCTGGGGGCGATCCCTCCGCCTTCCCACAAACCGGCCCCCATGTTAGTGACTACATGGAACGGCTGCAGACCTATGAAACTGTAATCATGGGGCGAAACACCTATGAGTTCGCCTATCAATTTGGCCTCGCGCCCGGCGCAAGGGCCTATCCTCACATGGAACATCATATTTTTTCGCGCTCAATAAATTTGCCGCAACATACCGATGTTAACCAAGTGGACGATGACTGGTTGGGTCAGATTGATTCACTGAAATCAGCGCCCGGATCGCCAATCTACCTTTGCGGTGGTGGCTTGTTTGCCGGCTTCTTGCTTGAAAACCACCGAATAGATCGCCTTAGATTAAAGGTTGCGCCACTATTGCTTGGCGATGGCATTAAGCTGTGTGCAGGTGTGAAACAGCCCGTTCTTGGCAATCTGATGTCCTCAAAACACTACGGAAATGGTGTAAGCTATCTGGAATACGCCTTGTCTTGACCGCAAAGCGCAAGGGCGCACAAAGGTAATTCACCCAACGACACAGAAAAAACCAATCTGACTGTTGTGCGCCGCTGATCTTCCTAGCGGATCCAGAAAAAAGCTATTTTCGCTAAGCCTAATTTTTGGGATTGTCATATAATTTAACATCGTCACGCCCCTTTGGCGTAACCTGATAAACTCCAGTAGATACCCGCTCAAACCAGCCATAGTGATCGGCGGCCATGATCCGGGTTGCGACCGCCACGCCAGTTGCCCCAGCCACAACAGCCCCTTTGCAAGGCCCGTTGTCCGCCAGATAGGACGCACAGAGAATGGCGTCCTGACGATACGCCGTCACCAGCCCTACCCGCGTCTGCCCACCTGAATTTGGATCCCCAACCCGGCGCTGAAATTCCCGCAACAACCGGCCACGCCGCGCCTTCGACTTGGTCGGGCGATAGGGCACAGGATCACAATGCGCCTCGACCAACCCGTCGCGCAAACGCACCGTCAACAGCCCCAGCCGCAATCTGCGACACAGGGCAAGGTTGCGCTTTAACGCCGCCTGAAATGCGCGCCCCTTTCCCCGTGGCACACAGATATAAACGTCATCACTAACTGCTTGGCGCTCAACACCCTGATGAAACAACGACAGCGAGAACCCTGTTTTCAACTCAACAATCACCGGATCATCGCCCCCACGCAGCCCCATAACATCAACTGCGCCGACCTCGCCCTTTACCTCATAGCCCTGCCCTTGCAGAAAAGTCTTAACCGGAAGGTAAAGGTCGGTTTCTTTCGGCTTTTTCATCACATCCAATTGGCTAAATCCGGGTTGACGTTACCGCGTCAAACTATCTGTGCACCAGATGGGTGACAAGGTTCCAAACTGGTCCTATAAGACCCCCAAAATCACCCCAATTTATCGGATACTATTCAATGACAATCCAAATTTTCGGCCATAAAGGCCCAGACACAGATTCAACCGGATCGCCGATTATCTGGGCGTGGTATCTGAACGAGGTTCGTGGCACTCCAGCTGTGGCCCGCCTGCTGGGCGAACCCAACACTGAAGCGGCGTTTGTTTTGAAACGTTGGGGGCTGGAAAAGCCTGAAATCATTGACGACGTCTGCGAAGGCGATCAGGTTGTTCTTGTCGACACAAATAATGTGGCTGAATTGCCTGCCTCGATCAACGATGCTGATGTGATCGAAGTGATCGACCACCACGCGCTGCAAGGTGGATTGAAAACCAAAGGGCCGATTGCATTCACGATCCGCCCGTTGGCCTGTGCTGCCACGATCCTGCACGATCTGATGGGTGAAGACGCGGCCCGGATGCCAAGTGACATCAAAGGCGCAATGTTGTCATGCATTCTGTCGGACACGCTGGAATTCCGCTCGCCCACGACCACGGATCATGACCGCGCGCTGGCAGAAAAGCTGGCCGGTGAGTTGAACGTCAACATCCCCGATTACGCGGGCGAAATGTTTGCGGCCAAGTCAGACGTATCGGCCTTTTCGGACGCCGAATTACTGCGGATGGACAGCAAACTGTTCGCGGTGGAAGATCAACAATTCCGGGTCTCGGTTCTTGAAACCACCGCCCCTGCGATTGTTCTGGATCGCAAGGACGCACTAATAGCCGCAATGCCCGGCGTTGCCGCCGAAGATGGTGCCGATCAGGTCATGCTGTTCGTGATCGACATCTTAAACGAAGAAGCCACGCTGCTGATCCCGAACGACGCAGTCAAGTCGGCGGCTGAAGCATCATTTGGCGTTTCGGTAAGTGGCGATACGGTTGTTTTGCCCGGCGTGATGAGCCGAAAAAAGCAAATCGTCCCAGTCTTGGCACTGTAGATTAGCACCGATGCAAGGCATATATAACGCACCAGAACAGAGGCTCGGATGACGAATATTATTGCCCATTTGTCAGACATTTCAGATCGCTACGACGCGCTGTTTTGTGACCTGTGGGGATGCCTGCATAACGGTTACCGCCCATTCCCTGACGCAGTCGCCGCCTTGCAAAATTTTCGCGCTGGCGGCGGCATTGTCGTGCTACTGACCAACTCGCCCCGCCCGCGTCCGTCCGTGCGCAAACAACTTGGAAAAATTGGCGTTCCGGATGATTGTTACGACGACATCGTGGCCTCTGGTGATGCCTCGCAGGCTGGTCTTGCGGCAGGGCTGGTCGGCAAACGCATCTACCATCTTGGTCCCGAAAAAGACCATAGTTTCTTCAACGAAGTCGCCAGCGATCTGGATCTGAGCGACGTTGAGCGGGTGCCACTGGATCAGGCCGAAGGGATTGTATGCACGGGTCTTTTTGATGACCAGACCGACACGCCAGAGGATTATCGCGCGTCCCTGCTTTATGCCAAGCAAAAGGGGCTGAAACTGCTTTGCACCAACCCTGATATGGTTGTCGACCGGGGCGACAAGCGCATTTATTGCGCAGGAGCGGTTGCGAACCTTTATACAGAGATGGGCGGCGTTTCGCTATATTTCGGCAAACCGCATCCGCCGATTTATGATCTGGCCCGGCGCCGGCTGACAGCCCTGAAAAATGTAGCCGACGAAAATATCCTGTGTATCGGCGATGGTATCCACACCGATATTCAAGGCGGATTAAGCGATGGCTTTGATACGTTGTTCATCACCGGCGGGCTTGAAGCGGCCAGCTTTGGGACGAACCCGGACAGCCCTGATCCGACGTTGTTGCAGAAGTTTTTTGACGCACGTCAGTTGGCACCGACTGCCGCCATAGCGAAATTGCGATGACGATGCGCACATTCAACACTTGGAGCGGCCTTAAAGACGATGATCGTGGCGCCTGCGCTGCCATTGGGAATTTCGATGGTGTGCATATCGGCCATAAGGCAGTGATTGATATAACGCGCAAACACGCCGCTGAATCCAACGCACCGTTGGGGATTGTCACGTTCGAACCCCACCCGCGCGAGGTGTTTGCCCCGACGGCCCCGCCATTTCGGCTGATGAATGCGGAAGCCCGGGCAAACCGGCTGAGCAAGCTGGGAATTGAGCGGCTTTATCAACTGCCTTTCAACGCGGAGTTAGCCGGATTATCGGCCGAAGAATTTGTGCAACAGGTTCTGGTTGACGGGCTGGGGTTGTCGACGCTGGTCGTTGGACAGGATTTTAAATTTGGCAAGGGCCGCGGCGGTGACGCCGAAACCCTGATGTCACTTGGGAAAAAGGCAGGCATCACCGTTATTATTGCTGATCTTGTGCAAGCCGAGAACGGCGCTGTGTCTTCAACGGCGATCCGGGAACTTCTGGCTGACGGGCACCCCGCCCAAGCGGCGCAAATGCTGGGCCACCTACACCGGATTGATGGCGAAGTTTTTGATGGCGAAAAGCGCGGCCGCGAGCTTGGCTATCCAACCGCTAATATGTCGATCAAAGGATTGCACCCGCCAAAATTTGGCGTCTACGCAGTGAAGGTCGATGTGTTAACGGGTCAGCATAAGGGCAGCTATGGCGGCGCAGCTTCGGTTGGTGTCCGCCCAATGTTTGGCGAAAACCAAGCCAATCTTGAAACTTTCATATTTGATTTTTCAGGCGATCTTTACGGTGAACACCTATCGATCGCATTTGTCGAATATTTGCGCCCGGAAGAAAAATTTAGTTCGTTGGAAGCGCTTGTGAAGCAAATTGACAGCGACTGCGAGCAGGCCCGCGAAATCCTTGCGAAAATCTAGCCTTTCCTTCCCCCCCAGCGTCGATACTGTGGCCCGATGAGTGACCCGATAAACAGCCATGGGCTGCGCGACAATTTCTGGGAACGCGTGAAGCTAAAGAACCTGAACCAAAAGGAATGGGAAGCCCTGTGCGATGGCTGTGGGCGGTGCTGTCTTAACAAACTGGAAGACCCGGACACCGGCGAAGTTGCCCTGACCCGTGTCGCTTGCCGCTTGCTGGATGATAAAACCTGTCAGTGTGGTCAATATGAGATCCGCAAACAGATCGTGCCGGTTTGTATCGTGCTGACAACCGAGACCATTGCCGATCACGCCTATTGGCTGCCCAAGACCTGCGCCTACCGGCTGTTATGGGAAGGCAAGCCGCTTTACGACTGGCATCCTTTGATTTCAGGCGATGCGCAAACGGTTCACGACGCGGGTATCTCGGTGCAAGGCTGGACAATACCTGAATTTGAAGTCGATGAAGACGACTGGGAAGATTACATAATAGAGGAAGAGGATTGATGTTTTTTGCATCTGACAACAGCGCCCCGGCCCACCCAAACGTGATCGAAGCAATCGTTCAGGCCAATCAGGGCTACGCGATGCCCTATCTGTCTCTTATACACATCTG
>JAHRVC010000208.1 GCA_019090885.1 Marinosulfonomonas sp. | reverse complement strand
AAATCGTCAGCTCCGCGGCTGGCCCCTCCGCCCCCCCAACCCACGCTAAGCGGGCGGCAAAAGGCGGCTATCGTCGTGCGGCTGATACTGGCGGGCGGCACGCGGCTGTCATTGCAACAATTACCCGACCATTTACAAACCAGCCTGATCGAGCAGATGGCGACGATCAACCATATCGACCACCATACGGTTAATCAGGTTATTGCGGATTTTGTCGGCTCGATTGAAACCACCGGATTGAATTTCCCCGGCGCACTAGAGGGTACGCTGGACCTGCTGGAAGGCACGATTAGCAATGAAACCGCTGCCCGTATCCGCGCACAGGCCGGGCTGGCACGTTTCGCTGACCCGTGGGAGCGGATTGGCGGGATGGAAACCGACGTTCTGTTGGAAATCCTCAACCGCGAAAGCATCGAAGTCGCAGCAGTCCTGTTATCAAAGCTGAAAGTCTCTAAGGCTGCCGAATTACTGGGCCTGACACCGGGCGAACGGGCGCGCCGGATTACTTATGCAATCTCACTGACCGGCGACATTTCACCAGCCGTTGTTGACCGTATCGGCCAGTCGATCGCCCAACAACTGGATGTGCAACCCGAACGCGCCTTTAGCGAAGGACCGGTAGAACGGGTCGGCGCGATCCTGAACTTCTCGCCCTCGATGACACGCGAAGATGTGCTGGACGGGCTAGAGCAAACCGACAGCGGCTTTGCCACGCAGGTGCGCCGCGCGATCTTTACATTTGCCAATATACCGGCGCGAATTGATCCGCGCGATGTGCCCAAAATCGTCCGGGATGTAGACCCGGAGCAGTTAAACAAAGCGCTGGCCGGGGCCACGGGGGCGGACGCTGAAGCGACCGAGTTTATCCTGTCTAACATGTCCCAACGCATGGCAGGTCAATTGCGCGAAGACATGGAAGCACTGGGCGAAGTGGCCGAAAAAGACGCTGAGGCCGCGATGACAGCTGTCGTCATCACAATCCGCGAACTAGAGGCCAACGGCGACATATATATTGTAGCAGAGGACGATTAGCGCAGATATCCCCGCAAAGCCTGACACGGTATCACTGTACCGCGCCGTGCCACCTTGTGCCTCCCTGTGCCGCGCCGCTGAAAAGCATCGTTGAATGAAATCATTGGCCTATTTCCAACCCGCGCCTTACCGATCCCTGCTGCGCAAGGATAGCCCACTACGGGCCCAGACCAAGGCGCTTGTGATCCGTTGTGCGGACAATTATGTCTTGCGTTGCAAACACACTTTAAAGGTCGAAAAAGCGCATGGCGGACAGGGCAAAAGGCTCGGGCGACTATTTTGTCAACCTGCTGATCCACGGGTTCTTTCGTCTGGTATTGCTGCTTCCCTATAAAATTCGGGTGCCTTTCGCCGGTTGGTTCATGGCCCGCCTCGTGGCCCCATTGGCCGGATACACCGGGCGCATTCGCGCCAATCTGGCCTACACTTGCCCCGAGCTGACCAAACCACAAGTGGCTCGCCTGTGTTACGAGGTTCCCAATAATGTTGGCCGATCCCTGATCGAAATCTATTCCGGTGATCATTTTATATCTCGCGTGCGCGACACCCCCTTAAGCGGCCCCGGCGCTGAGGCGCTGCAAAAGGCACATAGCACCAAACGACCGGTGGTTTTGGTGACCGGCCATTTTGGCAATTACGATGCTCCGCGCGCGGCTTTGATTGCGCGCGGCTACAATGTCGGTGCGATATACATGCCGATGAAAAACGCGTTTTTTAATGAACATTACGAAGTCGCGATCTCAAACATTGGCGAACCGCTTTTTGCACGCGGACGCCGCGGCCTTGGCCAGATGCTAAAATTCCTGCGCGCAGGTGGCATGACCGGGTTTCTGGTCGATCAATACATGAAACACGGCGCCCCATTGCAGTTTTTCGGAAAAACCGCGCCAACAGCCCTGTCGGCCGCCGAACTGGCGCTGAAATATGACGCGCTGTTGGTGCCGATCTATGGCATTCGCGCCGACAACGGTCTGGATTTTACCATTCAGGTTGACGCACCGATTGAACACACAGACGCGAAAACCATGACGCAGGCGCTTAACGACAGCTTAGAACAGTTGGTCCGTCAACATATGGGGCAATGGTTCTGGATACATCGGCGCTGGAAACCTGAACGCCAAGCACGCCATCAGCGCAAACGCGCCGCCGCCAAAATCGGCCCGGGTCCAACCGCCTGAACGATCACCACTACCGGATCACTGCCCTTAATGCGTGCGCTCGTGCGCAACGGTTCAGTGCCATTCCATTTTTGAATTTGGTGCCACTCATTTACGATATTGAAATACTCAATCGTGCGTCCAGCATTCTCGCCGCGACCAACCTGCACGACCGAACGGGGCGTATACCGCACCAGCTGCACGATCATTGGCTGAGCATCCAGAGCCGACGCGTTTATCACGACCCGCCCACCTTTTCGCGAAATAGTCAGGTCAACCTGCGATGCCTGTGCCTGCTGGGCGTTGATAAAATCGACGACGTCCATCGGTTTGTTGCCAACAACAAAGCCCGTGCCACCCACGATCAACTGTGGCGTATACACCGACCGATGTCGCGCAAACCGGGCATAGGATTTTTGCCGCTCGGTATAGGCAGGATCACCGAACTGGTCTTTCCAGCCGATATAGTCCCAATAATCCACATGTAATCCCAAGGCGATCACACCGTCGCGCTCGGCCAGTTTGCCAAGCATCGCGTCCGCAGGCGGGCAGGATGAGCATCCGGCAGATGTATAAAGCTCCACAACAACGGCTTTGGGCCCGGCGTTCCCGGCACCTGCTCCGGCACCAAAATATGTAATTACGGCCAGTAAGCCTGCAAGAATCGTGCGCATCAAAAAATCCGTTGTTGTCTGCTCCCAGAATTTAATTAAAGCAAAACCCGCTCAACTGCCAATCAACCAATCGCGAGATTGCTGTCACAAACCCTGCGAAACCCCCGCCTCGCGCCCGTTCGGGCGGCAATTCGGCACACAATGGTATACAATTTAACCACCTGTCCCCTTGAATGCGCCGTCAGAGTCCGGCAATAGCAGCCCAGACCCACCCAGTTTCACCCAGGAAGGGAATGTTCCATGACCATCATCGTCGGACAAGATACCGCCAAAACCCGCAAAACGCTTAGCGCTGGCAGCGCGTCGATTGCCTATTATTCAATCCCCGCAGCACAGGCCGCTGGACTTGGCGATTTTTCCCGCCTGCCCGCCGCCCTAAAGGTGGTGCTGGAAAACATGCTGCGCTTTGAGGATGGCAAAACCGTTTCGGTTGACGACATCAAGGCGTTTGCCGAATGGGGTGCCAAGGGTGGCAAAAACCCACGCGAGATTGCTTACCGTCCGGCCCGCGTTCTGATGCAGGATTTCACCGGCGTTCCGGCTGTTGTTGATCTGGCAGCGATGCGCGACGGCATTGTGGCCCTTGGCGGCGACGCCGAAAAGATTAACCCGCTGACACCTGTTGATCTGGTTATCGACCACTCGGTCATGATTGATGAGTTTGGCACACCGCGCGCCTTCGCAATGAATGTGGAACGTGAATACGAACGCAACATGGAACGCTACACCTTCCTGAAATGGGGCCAGTCGGCGTTCAACAATTTTCGCGTTGTGCCACCGGGAACCGGCATCTGCCATCAGGTGAACCTTGAATATCTGTCCCAAACCGTCTGGACTGACAAAGACCAGAACGGCGCAGAAGTCGCCTATCCCGACACGCTTGTCGGCACAGACAGCCACACCACTATGGTCAACGGGCTGGCCGTTCTGGGCTGGGGCGTTGGTGGAATTGAGGCCGAAGCAGCCATGCTCGGCCAGCCGATTTCAATGCTGATCCCGGAAGTCGTGGGTTTCAAGCTGACGGGTGAAATGCTCGAAGGCACCACAGCCACCGATCTGGTGCTGAAAGTTGTCGAGCTGCTGCGCGAACAGGGCGTGGTCGGAAAATTCGTAGAATTCTACGGCGACGGTCTGGATCATCTGCCGCTGGCGGATCGCGCAACCATCGCCAATATGGCCCCGGAATACGGCGCAACTTGCGGCTTTTTCCCGATCGACGGCGAAACCCTGCGCTATATGCGCGTGTCTGGCCGGGATGAGGATCGGATAGCACTGGTCGAGGCTTATGCGCGCGAAAACGGATTGTGGCGCGACGCGGATTACAACCCGATCTACACCGACACGCTGTCGCTGGATATGGGCACTATCGTTGCCGCGATTTCCGGCCCCAAGCGGCCACAGGATTACGTCGCCCTGACGGACGCCAAATCGGCCTTCGCGCACGAGATGCAGGACACCTTCAAGCGCCCAATGGGCAAAGAAGTGGCCGTCGAGGGTGAAGACTACACGATGGATTCAGGCAAAGTGGTGATCGCTTCAATCACGTCCTGCACCAACACATCGAACCCTTACGTGATGATCGGCGCAGGCCTTGTGGCACGCAAAGCACGCGCTTTGGGCCTGAACCGCAAGCCGTGGGTCAAAACCTCGCTGGCACCCGGATCACAGGTTGTGTCCGAATATCTTGAGGCCGCCGAACTGCAAGAAGACCTTGACGCGGTTGGCTTTAACCTTGTGGGCTATGGCTGCACCACTTGCATCGGTAACTCTGGCCCGTTGCAGCCGGAAATCTCGGCCGCGATTAACGAGGGCGATCTTGTCGCCACGGCCGTTTTGTCGGGCAACCGTAACTTTGAAGGGCGGATAAGCCCGGATGTGCGCGCCAACTATCTGGCCTCGCCGCCGCTGGTTGTGGCTTATGCGCTGGCAGGAACGATGGATATCGACCTGTCCAAAGACGCCATTGCCCAAGACAAAGACGGCAATGACGTGTTCCTGAAAGACATCTGGCCAACGACCAAAGAAGTCGCCGATCTGGTGGAAAAAACCGTAACCCGTGCGGCGTTCCTGAAGAAATACGCCGAAGTATTCGCCGGCGACGAAAAATGGCAGGCCGTTGAGACAACGGACAGCCTGACCTATGACTGGCCGTCTGCCTCAACCTACGTGCAGAACCCGCCGTATTTTCAGGGCATGTCGCAAGAGGCGGGCACAATCTCGGACGTTAAAGACGCCAAGGTTCTGGCCGTGCTTGGGGATATGGTAACGACTGACCACATCTCACCCGCCGGTTCGTTCACCAACACCACCCCCGCCGGGCAATATCTGACCGAGCGTCAGGTTGCCCCACGAGAGTTCAATTCCTACGGCTCGCGTCGCGGCAACCATCAGGTAATGATGCGCGGCACATTCGCCAACATCCGTATCAATAACGAGATGCTGGACGGGGTTGAGGGTGGCTATACGCTGGCCCCCGATGGCACGCAGACGTCGATCTTTGACGCCGCGATGGCCTATCAGGATGCCGGCACGCCGCTGGTGATCTTTGCGGGTGAACAATACGGCGCCGGATCATCCCGCGACTGGGCGGCCAAGGGCACAGCGCTGCTGGGCGTCAAGGCGGTGATTGCCGAAAGCTTTGAGCGTATTCACCGCTCTAATCTGGTTGGCATGGGTGTTATTCCGTTTGAATTCACCGGTGGTGACAGCCGCAAATCGCTGGGGCTGAAGGGCGATGAGACAGTGTCGATCACCGGGCTTGAGGGCGATTTGAAACCGCTGTCAGAAATCCCCGCGTCGATCACATTCGCCGATGGCACAACCAAGGATATCACGCTGAAGTGTCGGATCGATACGGAAGTCGAGATTGAATACATCGAAAACGGTGGCGTGCTGCATTATGTGTTGCGCAACCTTGCCAAGTCTTAAGTTAAATGTGACGCGCGCCACCTGACAGATCGCCGCGTCATTATTTCTGGCACTTCGTGCAATTGGTGCCCGTGGTCGCGAAATCCGCGTCACGGGCATTTGCACGAAACAGTCTGTTTCCTAAATGATCCGGCTGAATGGCACCGCGCGTTAACTATATTACGCCAAACCAGAGCCATGAACAAATCCAGAACAATATTCCGGAAAATTCCGGCGCCATTCATTGAAACACTCGCACTTTTGACGCTGGCGATTGGTGCGGCCTATTTTGGCTAGTCGCTAGTTGGCAGCCGCCATTGCGGGCCGGATCGTATTTTCCAGAATTGATGGGGTAATCGGCCCGGCAAAGCGCAACACGATGACGCCATTGCTGTCGATCACATAGGTTTCAGGCACCCCGTAAAGGCCCCATTCCAGCGCCGTGCGCCCGTTTTCATCCGTTCCGGCCCCCCGATAGGGGTTGCCCAACTCGCCAAGGAACTTGAGCGCCTTTTCCGGGTCGTCCTTATAGTTGATACCGTAAATCGGCACGCCTTCCTGTGACAGCAGTTCCAGCGTGGCATGTTCGGCGCGGCATGGCGCACACCAACTGGCCCAGTAATTCACCAGTTTCACACCGGGTTGGCGCAGCGTGTCATCCGCAAATACTGCCAAATCTCCAAGTGGTTCCAGCACGACAGTAGGCGCCTGTTGCCCCTTGCGCGCCGACGGCAGGGCGTTCGGGTTATCCCGGTTCATGCCGAAATAAAACATCCCCGCCAGCGCCATAAATAACACCGGCGGGGCAAGCATCAGAGGGGAAATTTTAGCCATTGTCGCGCTGCTCCAAGGCCTGTTCCAGCGCCCGGCGCACCCGAATTGAACGCGCCCATGTCGCCCAGACCAACCCGGCCAGCAACAGGAACGTTGCCCCGTAAGCGGCCAGAACCTCGGCTGCATATTTTCCCAGTTCAGGCATCATTCATCCTTTCGCGCGCATTTAACGAAAACAACCGCCGGGCGCGGATTTCGGTGCGGGTGCGGATCAAAACAAGCGCTATGAACAACAGCACAAAGCCAACGATGGTCAAAACCAGCGGGAACCAGAATACGTCTGCGACGTTTTCCTCTGCATCCAGCGACAGCGACGCGCCCTGATGCAGCCCTTGGTTCCAAAAATTCACAGCGTAACGCGACAGGATCGCAAACACCGATCCGACAAGGCATAAAACGCTGGTAAGATCAGCCGCCGTATCCGGGTTTTCAATCGCTTGCCACATCGCCATATAGCCGATGTAAAACAACAGCAGGATCAGGAACGACGTCAGCCGCGGATCCCACGCCCACCATGTTCCCCACATCGGCTGGCCCCAGATTGCGCCCGTTATTAATGCAATCAGCGTCATCACCACGCCGATCGGGGCCGCAGCCTTGGCCGCCAGTGCTGACACATGGTGCCGCCGCACCAGCCAGATTAGTGAGGCCACCAGCATCATCGCCCAAGCATTGATCGCCATCATTGCTGAGGGCACATGGATATAGATGATCTTGACCGATGATCCCATCCGGTAATCATCGGGCGTAAAGAAAAACCCCCAGATGATCCCGGTCAGGATGCAGACCGTCGCCAGCACGGCCATCGGCACCACGATCGGGCCAGTCCAGCCCATGAATTTCAACGGATTTGCATATTTCCAGATCGACATAACGCTTTTCTAGCCTGACTTTTCCACAGCTTCCAGACACATCGAAGTCATCGCAGATTGATCCGCAATGCAGCAGCAGCCGCGAAGGGTAAAATCGCAAGGCTTCCCAGCGTGATCCCGGCCGCAAACATCAGCGGCGCGCCCCCTGCCAGCCCCTCGGCACCACGGCGCGCGGCCTCGGTGCCAAATATCAGGCTGGGCACGTATAGCGGCAGGACCAGCAGCGACATCAGCAAGCCGCCGCGCTTTAACCCCACGGTCAATGCTGCGCCAAATGCGCCGATTATCGACAGCGCCGGGGTGCCGATTGCCAAGCTTACCAGCAGCCAGATAAACCCCGGCCCCGGCAGGTTCAGCAACACGCCCAGCACCGGTGCGGCCAGTGTCAGCGGCAGTCCGGTCGTCAGCCAATGGGCCAGCGCCTTGATCGCCACGACGCCCTCTAGCGGGACGGGCGCGGTTGCCAGCAGGTCCAGCGAGCCATCCTCAAAATCCAATTGAAAAATCCGATCCAGCGACAGCAAGCAGGCCAGCAGCGCACCGATCCACAGGATGCCCGGTGCAATGCGCGCCAGCAGGCCCGTATCCGGCCCGACGCCGAACGGCACCAGCACCGTCACGATCAGGAAAAACGCCAGCCCAAGGCCAAAGCCCCCCCCGGCCCGCACCGCCAGCCGCAGATCGCGCATCAACAACCCGATCATCCGAAAGCCTCGTCGAATATATCCTTGGCGCCAATGCGGGTGGCACGAAACTGCGCCACATCCAGCACGTCGGCCTCCAGCCCCAAATCGGTGTGGGTGGCAATGATTGCCGATCCGCCATTGGCCAGATGCCCGCGCACCGCATCACCGAATGTCTTGACGCTGGCGCTGTCCAGCGACACCGTCGGTTCATCCAGCACCCAGATCGCGCGGCCCGCCACCAACAGGCGCGCCAATCCAAGGCGGCGTTTTTGCCCGGCTGACAGGTTCTGCGCCCGCCGGTTCATCAAGGCCCGTAAATCGAACGTCACCAGCGCTGTATCAATGGACCCGGTGCCATAGATCGAGGCCCAGAACGTCAGATTTTCGGCCACGCTGAGCATTGATTTGATCCCGTCAGCGTGGCCCGCATAGGCAATCGCATCTTCGGCGCAGCGCACCTCGCCCGCCAATGGCGGCTGCAACCCGGCAATTGTGCGCAACAGCGTCGTCTTGCCCGAGCCGTTCGGCCCACGCAAAACCAGCGCCTGCCCCGCCTGCAACGCAAAGCTGACCCCGGACAGCACCGGCACGCTGCCCCGCTGAACCGCCAGATCAATGACTTTAAGTGCTGCGTTCACGCGTGGCTCCGGTAATTCATCTTTTGCCAACTATCCCCGCCACTGCGGCAAAGTCCATGCCCCAGATCAGACCGGCAACAACGCCAGCGCCACCCGACGACCTTCGGACAGCAGGATATTATAGGTCCGGCATGCAGCAGGCGAGGCCATCACCTCAACCCCGATCCCGGCGGTTTCCAGTGCTGTGCGGAACGGAACGGGTATATGGGAAATCTCGGCCCCGGTACCGACGAACACCACGTCAACCTGTTCGCTGATTGCAACCAATGCGTCGGTTTCTTCAAACCCCTGCCACGGAAAATTTCCGCCCGGCAGAACCAGAATAGCGCCTTGATACACCTCACCACCAACGCGGAAAAACCCGGGTCCGTAGCCGTCAACCGGCTGGCCGTGGTCATAGGTGATATCAGTCAAACGCATGGAAACACATTAATCCCAAAGCGGCAGGCCAGCAATCATCGCCGCGCCGATCATGCCATAGCCCAGTTTTCTAAGCAGCCATTCCCGCCCGGGGTGAAACAGCGATTTTCCGATGAACGTGGCAAGTATATACGTCGGCACGATCACAATCCCCAGCCACAGCGTTTGCATGGTCACAATCCCCTGCAGCGCCAGCAATGGGATCATTGAAAACCCCAATGTCGTCAGGAAACTGATGGTGTTTGCGCGGGCCACCGTAACCGTGTCTTTTCCGGCCAGACTGAACAGAATTATCAGCGGGCCAAGCATTCCCGTGGCCCCGCCAATCAGCCCGACAGAACCGCCAACCGTAAGCAACGTTCGCCGCGACGGTGTCAAACTGCGCCGCCAACCCAGCATGATCGCCGCCAGCGTGATCCCCGAGACAATCGCAATTAGCCAGCGAAGCAATATGACATCCAGCGTGCGCAAGACGTAAATCCCGGGCGTCAGCAATATGATTGCCGGGATCAGCATCCACAAAACTTGCGGACGGTCCGCCTGACGCCAGGCGGTCGGCAATACCGTGATAGCCGACCCAATCGTCGCCGTTGCCAAAAGACTGGCAGCGACTGCGGGGGTGACAAAAATAGTGGCCACCGGGATGAATACCAGCGCCGATCCAAAACCGGCAAACCCGTAAACCACACCGGCCATGAACAGGGCCGCCAGAACAAAGATCATGCCCTCGGTCTGATAGGCTGCCCAGAACGCGTCAGGCATCTACGTTGGAAAACTGGTTGCCAGCGGATGCATCGGGCTTGGACCAGTCGCGTTTGACGCCCAGATAAAGCAGGATGTTTGTCGCCACAAAGACCGAGGAATAGGTTCCCACCACAACGCCCCATGTCATCGCGAATACAAAGCCGCGGATCACATCGCCGCCCAACACCAGCAGCGCAATCAGCGCCAACAGCGTAGTGGTCGAGGTCATCACTGTGCGCGACAGCGTTTCATTTATCGACAGGTTCAGCACGCCCTTCAGGTCGCGTTTCTTATATTTGCGCAGGTTCTCGCGAACCCGGTCAAACACCACCACCGTATCGTTCAACGAATAGCCCACGATCGTCAGCAAGGCCGCGATGATCGCCAGATCAAACGGGATGCCAAAGATTGCAAATATCCCGATGGTCAGCGCCACGTCATGCACCAATGCCACGACGGCGCCCACGGCAAACTGCCATTCAAACCGCAGCCAGATGTAAAACAGCACCGCCGCAATCGCCGCGACAACTGCGATAATCGCGGTCTGGATCAACTCACCCGAAACCTTGGGGCCAACACTTTCAACCGAAGGAAATTTGATGTCTTTATCGACCGTCTGCAGCGCCGTTTCCACCGCTATCACTGTATCGGCGGCAACGCTTTCGTCACCTTCCTGCGCCTCGATCCGAACCATCGCGACGTTCTGTTCGTCGGTGAATGTCGGATCAAAAACTTCGGTGATTGTAACGTCGCCAAGGTTCAGTGGCGCCAGCGCGTCGCGGTAGGCACCAACATCAACCGCTTGCACCGATTGCGTGCGGATCGTCGTGCCGCCACGAAAATCAATGCCGTAGTTCAGCCCCATGACAAAGAAGAATATGACCGAGGCCACAACCGCCAGACCAGACGCCCCAACCGATACAAACACCCGGCGGAAGAAATCCCAACTGGTAACCGAAGGCACCAGTTTCAGGCCCTTGATCACTAATGTCTTTGGCCGCTTGCGTTCAAACCAGATGATGATGATTAACCGGGTCACAAAGATCGCCGTAAAGACCGACGTCATGATCCCCAGCCCCAATGTCACCGCAAATCCGCGCACTGGGCCAGAGCCCATAACAAACAGGATCACAGCGGTGATGAATGTGGTCACGTTGGCGTCCAGAATGGCGCTTAGCGCCTTTTCATAGCCCAACTCAATTGCCCGCGCTGGTCCACGGGCGGTTTTCAATTCCTCGCGGATACGCTCAAAAATCAGCACGTTGGCATCCACTGCCATCCCAATCGTCAGAACGATCCCGGCAATCCCCGGCAACGTCAGCGTAGCACCAATCATCGACAGCAGACCAAAGATCATGCCCACGTTCAAAATCAGCGCAATATTGGCAATAATCCCAAACCAGCCGTAACTGAGCCCCATGAACAACAGCACCGCGCCAAAGGCCACAATACAAGCGATCTTGCCCGCATCAATACTGTCCTGCCCCAGTTCCGGCCCGATGGTGCGTTCTTCCAGAAACGTCATTTTCGCAGGCAAGGCACCCGCGCGCAGCAGGATCGCCAGTTGTGTGGAATCGTCGACCGTAAACCGCCCTGTGATAATCCCCGAACCGCCCGAGATATGGCTTTGGATCGTAGGTGCCGAGATTACTTCGTCATCCAGCACAATCGCAAAGGGCGAGCCGATGTTGTCGGCCGTATAGTCGCCAAATTTCCGCCCGCCACTGGGGTTAAAGCGGAAATTCACCGCCGGTCGACCGTTTTGGTCAAAGGTCGGCTGTGCGTCGACCAGATCTTCGCCACTAACAACGGCCGTCTGTTCGATGATGTAATAGGTGCCCTCTTCGTCCATTGACGGCAGCACCACATTGCGCGCGCCGGGGTTGGCATCTTTGTTGCTGGTCCGGCTGACCACCGGGTTGAACGTCAGACGCGCGGTCGTGCCGATCAGCGCCTTCAACTCTTCAGCGCTGCCAAGGCCCGGCACCTGAATTAATATGCGCGTGTCACCCTGACGCTGGATCGTCGGCTCGCGGGTGCCAACCTCATCCACACGGCGGCGAATAATTTCCAAAGATTGCTGGATTGTGCGATCATCGGTGGCCAGTTTCTCGGCCTCTGACAGTTGCAACTTCAGAACGTCACCAGCGCCGCTAACCTCAAAATCCATTGAGCCGACGCCGCTAAGCGTCACCACCGGTGTGGCCAAAGCCCGCACAACTTCCAGCGCGCGCGCCATGCCTTCAGCTTGCGATATCCGCAACCAAAGCTGATCTTCCGGCCCGTCCTGTCGGCGGATCGTGCCAACGACCGCGCGCTCATCGCGCAAGGCATTGCGCACCTCGGGCCAATAGCTGTCCATCCGGTCGGCGTAAACGTCCTCGACCTGAACTTCGGCCAGCAAATGCGCACCACCGCGCAGATCAAGCCCCAGATTGACCAACGACGAAGGCATCCAGCCCGGCCAAAGATCGCGCGCGGCTGCATTTTCCGGCGTTTCACCAGCAAGCTCGATCGCCTGAACGGCGTCGTTATGCCCCTCTACGCGGGAATAAAACCCATTGGGCAGGGCAAAAAACAGGCCAAACGCGACCAGCCCCCAAATGACGACTCGTTTCCAAAGCTGGATCTGCAGCATATGCCCTGCCTAATTTTGACGGGTTAAAAGATTTACTCGGAAGCAGGCTCGGTCTTGGACAAGACCTGCGCGATGGTCGAAGTCACCACCCGAACCTTGACGCCAGTCGCGATCTCTACCTCGATCTCGCTTTCGTCTTTAACCTTGGCAACCTTGCCGATAATTCCGCCCTGCGTCACAATCTGATCGCCCCGGCGAACGGCCGCAATCATCGCTTTGTGGGTCTTCATTTTCTTTTGCTGCGGGCGGATCAAAAGAAAATACATGATCCCGAAAATCAGGATCAGCGGAACAAAACTACCGAATGCCCCTGCGGCACCTCCGGCGGCTTGAGCATAGGCGGGCGTTACAAACATCGGGTCGTCCTTTTTGTGGCGGGCCTTCTTGCCCGATCTGGATTGGCGCGCACCCTATATGTGGCCCAAATGCTTGGCAAGCAAGCTTGGATAGTTTTCCTTGGCCCACCTGCAGCTGCGCCGCTATACTGGCTAAAATTGAACCCGAGATTTTATGCCTGAATTTATTAACACCATCGCTTATTCTCCGCTGCTCTGGTTCGCGATTGCGTTTTGGGCGGTGTTGTGGGTGCTGAAACAAATCCGCCCCGGCAAGCGGCAGCCTACATTTTTTAGTGATAAAAAATGGCTGAACGCGGTGATCACCTTTGCAATCGCCTTCGCCCCGATCCTTGCGCTGCTGTTCTTCGCGGTACTGGCGATGTTGGCCCAGACAGCACATACGCTGTTAACCGGCGACAACATCCCGGCCACCGACCTGCGTTGGTATGCTCTTTCCTTTGTCGGCCTGCTGACCGCCCTTGGCGGCATCATCGGCACCCCGCTGGCGCTGATCCGGGTCTTTACTGTGGAACGCCAGACCGCTGCACAGGAAACCGGGCTGATAACCGACCGGATCAGTAAATCAATCGATCAACTCGGACATGAGAATACAGCTGTGAGAATCGGAGCAATTCACTCACTTGAACGTATTATTGTCGATTCCGAAAAAGATCGTGTTATGGTAATGAGAACGCTCAATGCATATTTAGTATTCAAAAGCCGCGAAATCGATGATGTAGGAGAATCTTCTGATCCGCCAGAGTTGGACGTTGACATCCAAGAGGCGCTGGATTTGATTTTAAGGCTAAATACACAAGGTACAGAATGAGCGATCGCCAACAAAAATTCCATCTAAATGTCGGCGCAGCCAACTTGGCTCGCGCGAACCTAGAACGTGCGGATTTGACTGGTGCGATGGCACGAGGGGTGGATTTTCGATACGCTAACCTTGTTTCCGCGATTTTGCACAAAACAAACCTTTCTGGTGCAAACTTAACTGGCGCCAATATGAGTGCAGCCGACCTTTCCGACTCTGATCTATCTGGTGCGATTTTGCGAAAAGTGAACTTCGAGAATGCGGAACTTGATCGCGCAAACTTGCGGGGCGCTGATTTACGGGGTGCGATCAACATAAGCATTTCTGAGCTTGCGCAAGCTTTTGGTGATGAGAGCACAAAACTCCCCATAGGAGTTAGGCATCCGGACAGCTGGCTTCTTGATTTGATTTCTTAACGTTCGACTAATTCGGCCGCTTTGAGTTCCCACTAAGTCATTTTTGTCGAGATCCCCAAACAATATTAATCTGCCAGCCAATGCACTGCCATTGCGAACCATTTCCTCAGATGGTTTGCCGTTTCCCCGGCCCGCCAAATGCTTCATAACCCGCGCAGATAACTGATCAAGGAACCGATCCGATGCACGATATCCGCGCGATCCGCGAAAACCCCGATGCTTTTGACGCCGCCATGGCCCGGCGCGGCCTGTCGCCCTTATCGCCGCAGGTTCTGGCAATTGATGAGGCGCGGCGCGCCAGCATTCTAGCGGCCGAAACCGCGCTGGCCGAACGCAACGCGGCCTCAAAACAGGTCGGCGCGGCCAAGGCCAAAGGCGATGACGCGGAATTTGAACGTCTGCGCACCTTGGTGGGCGAAAAAAAGGCCGAGATTGCCACGCTGGAAGAACAGGCCAAAGCCGAAGACGCCCGCCTGCGCGATCTGCTGCTGGGTCTGCCCAACCTGATTTACACCGACGTGCCCGACGGCGCGGATGAAAACGACAACGTGGAACAACACCGTCGCGGCACCCCGCGCACGCTGGATTTCACACCCCGCGAGCATTTTGAAATTCCTGCCGTGCACCCGTCGATGGACTTTGAAACCGCGGCCAAAATTTCCGGCGCGCGCTTTGTGATGCTGTCGGGCGCTGTCGCCCGCCTGCACCGCGCATTGGCACAGATGATGATCGACACCCATGTGGACGACAACGGTCTGGCCGAAATGAACGTGCCGGTTCTGGTGCGCGACGCGGCGATGGTGGGCACCGATAAGCTGCCCAAATTCGGTGACGACAGCTATCAGACGACGAACGGCTGGTGGCTGGTGCCAACGGCCGAGGTGCCGCTGACCTACTCGGTCGCCGACACCACGCTGGACGAAAGCGCTCTGCCCCGCCGCTTGGTCGCCCACACGCTTTGTTTCCGCTCCGAGGCGGGCAGCGCGGGCAAGGACACATCGGGCATGTTGCGCCAGCACCAGTTTGAAAAGGTCGAGATGGTCTCAATCACCCATCCCGATAAGTCCGACGAAGAACAGCAACGCATGTTGGCCTGCGCCGAGGGGATTTTGGACAAGCTCGGCCTGCCCTATCGCACCGTGCTGTTATGCGCAGGGGACACCGGGTTCGGCGCCCGCCGCACCTATGACATCGAGGTTTGGCTGCCGGGGCAGAATGCGTATCGCGAAATATCGTCGGTCTCGACTTGTGGTGAATTTCAGGCCCGCCGGATGAACGCGCGGTTCAAAGCGCCCGGTGGCAAGCCTGCGTTTGTGCATACGCTGAACGGCTCTGGTCTGGCGGTTGGTCGCGCGTTGATCGCGGTGCTGGAAAACGGTCAACAAGCCGATGGATCGGTCAGCTTGCCGGATGCGCTGCACCCCTATCTGGGTGGCAAAACGCAGATTTCAGCGGATGGAACGCTGGCCTAGCCTAAAACGTCCGGGCCGTATCAAGGCCCGGACAGCACCTATATCGTCACTCATTCGCCGGACGTTTGCCGATGTGTTTACGCAACCGCGACGGCGTGGACTTTTTCTTATCCTTATAGGGGTTCTTATCCGACTGGCTGCGAAACGTCAGCCGGATCGGCGTGCCGGGCATATCAAAGTCGGCCCGTAACCCATTGACAAGATAACGCGAATAGCTGGCTGGCATCTTTTCAGGATACGAACACATAACCACAAATGCTGGCGGGCGGGTTTTGACCTGCGTGGCGTAACGCAACTTGATCCGTCGCCCGGCCGGTGCGGGGGGCGGATGCGCCTGCACCATCGCCGACAGCCATTGATTCAGGTGCGACGTGGGAACCCGGCGGTTCCAAACCTCATGGGCGCGAATGATCGCGGCTTGCAATTTATCCAGACCTTTGCCGGTTTTTGCCGACACCATAACCAGCGGCGCATCGCGAAGCTGCGGCAAAAGTCGCGCAAATTCTTCGCGCAACATGCGGGCCTTGTCGTTCTTTTCCGGCTCAATATCCCATTTATTCACGGCAATTACGACCGCACGCCCCTCGCGCTCGGCCAGATCGGCGATCCTCAAATCCTGCTGCTCAAACGGCACAGCGGCGTCCAGCAGAACCACGACAACCTCGGCAAATTTCACCGCCCGAACGCCATCAGATACCGACAGCTTTTCCAGCTTTTCCTGAACCTTGGCTTTTTTGCGCATGCCCGCGGTGTCAAAAATCCGCATCGGCACACCTTCCCAGTCCGCGGAAACCGAGATCGCATCCCGCGTGATCCCCGCCTCTGGCCCGGTCAGCAAGCGTTCCTCGCCCAAAACTTCGTTAATCAGCGTCGATTTCCCGGCATTAGGCCGCCCGACCACGGCAATTTGCAGCGGCTTGGCCTTGGTGGGCACCCGCACGCCGTCCTCAATATCCACATCGACGTCGGGCGCATCCGCGCGCGCGCGTTCGGCAAATTTATCGGCAATCGGCATCAGGGCTGTGAACAGATCGTTCATCCCCTCGCCATGTTCGGCCGACATGCGGATCGGCTCTCCCAACCCAAGCGAATAGGCCTCAATCACGCCGCTGTCGGCGGCCGAGCCTTCGCCCTTGTTGGCCACCAGCAGCACATGGGCATTTTTCTTGCGCAAAATCTCGGCAAATACCTGATCTGCCGGTAAAATTCCAGTTCGTGCATCGATCATAAACAGGCAGACATCTGCCATCTCAACGGCGCGTTCAGTCAGGGCGCGCATCCGTCCTTGCAGGGATTCGTCGGTGGCTTCTTCCAGTCCGGCGGTGTCGATCACGGTGAACCGCAGATCGGCCAGACGGGCCTCGCCCTCGCGCAGATCGCGGGTCACGCCGGGCTGGTTGTCAACCAAGGCCAGACGCCGACCAACCAGACGGTTGAACAGCGTGGATTTTCCAACATTGGGACGCCCGACAATGGCGAGTGTAAAGGTCATAGCAGCGCTCCGGCGCGATCACGAAAACGCCCGCTTACACTAACGACGCGCTAACGCAAAGCCTGTAGTTTGCCTTTTGTGTCGACCAGATACATCACACCGCCAACAACGATCGGCCGGCTGGCTGCACCGGTGCCAAGATCAACCGTGGCCACCTGCCCGCCATTTGCCGGATCAAAGCCGCGTAATTGTCCGTCATCTGAAGCCACCCACAACCGTCCGCCAGCCAGAACCGGCCCGAAATGCGCATAGACATCGCGCAGGCGTTTTGTGCGCCGTTTGGGATGGAAACCGGGCAGTTGAACGCCCCATATCCGCGTGCCGTCGCTGGCGTTCAGACGCACCAGTTCAGCCTGATCCGAGATCAGGAAAACCGAGTCACCTGCCACCCAAAGCGGGCTGACAGCCCCTTCGGGCGCAATCCAAAGCGTCGTGCCGTCAGCCCGGTCAAGCGCCACTGTGCGCCCGGACGGGTTGCCCACATAGACCACTTTACCCGACAAAACCGGATCGCCGGAAACATCATTAATCTGTCCATATCCCCGGCCCAGCCTGTGGCCGGCAACTGAACCACCCCAGATTTGGAAACCACCCTTGGGGTAGGCGCCGGTAAGCTGGGTTGATCCAAATGGAAATACAGCCAGCCCGCTGTCCACCGCCGGGGCCGCCCCGCCGATAATGCCGGTGACTGATGGCGCGCCCTGAAACTGCCAGCGTAACAAACCGTCGCTTGCGTTGATCGCCAATGCGTGGCTGTCGCGCGTTGCGATGTAAATTGTCCCGCCAGTGACTGTTGGCGCCCCCGTCGCGGGCGAATTAAGCCGCTGTTGCCATTGAATGGCCCCGCTCGCCGCATCCAGCGCAAACAGATCACCAAAACCCGTCGTTACATAAAGCCGCCCCGCGACAACAGCCAAACCGCCGCCAGATGCGTCATCGGCTTTGTCATCCGCAGGCGTCAGATCACGCGACCAGATCGCTTGCCCATCCGTGCCGGTTGCCACGACCTGCGCCCGGCTATCAAGCGTGAATATCCGCCCGTCAGCGGCGACCGGATCGGAACTGATCCGGTGCTTGCGGTCATTGCCCTTGCCAATCGAAGCAGACCAGATTTTGGCCGGAGTGGCAGAAAATGCGGCTTGCCGTGACACATGGTTCGCGCTGGCACCGCGATGGGACCACTCGGTGTTATGAACCGGCGCGGCCAACGAAATTGCTACATCCTGATTTTCACTGACGTCAGAGGATCCGGGGCGAACATCCAGCCGTTCACCTTCCAGAATGACCTCACCCGGTCCACATCCCACAAGGGCGACCAGCATGAAGCCCGCTAGATTTAAGCGCTTAGAAACAGCCACACAATTCCCCCACTCATCAAGTGTTACAGCGTCACGCGCATTATGCAGGTTCCAGCTGACCACCCAGCGCCACAATCAACTGTGAAACGCGCCGACGCAAGGCCGGGCTGGCTTCTCCGTCTTCCAGCAGCAGCATCAAGCGCTTCAGGGCGGCATCTGTCTGGCCCAAAGCGACCTCGGCCACCGCGATTTGTTCCTCGGCCTGCAACCGGTAAGGTGCGCCCGCACCGCTCAGCGCAGTTAGCCGGTCGATGCGTTCTTGCGGGGCCAGATCTTCGCCTTGCGCCAATATCAGCTTCAACTCAGCCAGATGGCGGTAAACAGGCGCAGTTTCGGCGTCATTTGCAATTGTTTTCAGCGCGGCTATTGCGCCCGCCGGATCCTCGTCCTTGACCGCTTCACCGGCCACCAGCAAGGCCAGCACCCCGGCGGCGGAACCGGACTGAGTGTCTATATCCTTCAATGCGGCCATCCGTTCGCCCGCATCTTCCAGCCGCAAAGCGCTGATAACACTGTCACCAAGGGCTTGTGCTGCGCTGCGTTCTTGGGATTTGCGAAATTCGTTGTAGGCCGCACCGCCCACCAACAATAAAACCAGCAGAATAACGATCCAGCCGTATTTCTTCATCAGTGCGAACAAACGGTCCCGGCGGACTTCTTCGCTGACTTCTTCGATAAAACTGTCGGTCTCGCTCACGGGCTGGCTCCTGATAGAATTTCACTCTCTTACCGCATCGCATTCGCGATTGCCAAGCCATGCTGAAAACAAGTGGCTGACCGGGCGGAAAATTAACTTACGGCCTCATCCTCTTCGGCGGCCTGACGGTGCCACATTTTGGAATAACGCCCGGCGCGGTCCAGCAATGCGTCATGTGTGCCTTGCTCGGAAATCACCCCGTCTTCCAGCACCACAATGTGGTCTGCATCCGCGATCGTTGACAGGCGGTGCGCGATTGTAATCACCGTGCGCCCCTGCCCCATTTCGCGCAGGCTGTCCTGAATGTCGCGTTCGGTTTCGGTGTCCAGCGCGCTCGTCGCCTCATCCAGCAACAGGATCGGCGGATTTTTCAGCAGGGTTCGGGCAATGCCGACGCGCTGCTTTTCACCGCCCGACAATTTCAAGCCGCGTTCGCCCACTTGCGTTTCATAACCTTCAGGCAGGCTGACAATGAAATCATGGATTTCGGCAGCAGCAGCAGCGCCTTCGATCTCTTTTTGGCTCGCCTCTGGTCGCCCATAAGCAATGTTGTAACGGATCGTGTCGTTGAACAGCACCGTATCCTGCGGCACCACGCCGATTGCCCCGTGCAGACTGACTTGCGTCACATCGCGCACATCCTGCCCGTCGATACGCAAAGCGCCATCCAACACATCATAGAACCGAAACAACAAACGCCCGATGGTGGATTTACCCGACCCTGAGGGGCCAACGATTGCCACCGTCTGACCCGGCTGAATATCCAGACTGATCCCTTTCAGGATCGGGCGTTCGGCGTCATATCCAAACACCACATTATCCAGCAGAACAGCGCCGCCCTGAACATCAAGGTCCGGTGCGTCCGGTTTGTCGTTAACTTCTGACGGCTGTTCAAGCAGGTTGAACATCTCGGCCATATCCACCAGCGCTTGTCGGATTTCGCGGTAAACCGTGCCAAGAAAGTTCAGCGGCATGGTGATCTGGATCATATAAGCATTAACCATCACGAAATCACCGACCGTCAGCTCGCCCCGCTCAACCCCAAGGGCTGCCATCACCATCACCGCCACCAGACCGCCCGTAATCAGCACCGACTGCCCGAAATTCAGAAACGCCAGCGAATAACTGGTTTTCAACGCCGCTGCCACATAGCGTTCCATCGCGCCATCATAGCGGCTCGCCTCGCGCTTTTCGGCACCGAAATACTTAACCGTTTCGAAATTCAGCAGGCTGTCGATCGCCTTTTGGTTGGCGTCCGTGTCCTGATCGTTCATCTCTTTGCGGATTTTCACCCGCCACTCGGTGACTTTGAATGTGAACCAGACATAAAGCGCAATCGTCACCACAACGACGGCCAGATAGGACACATCAAATACCACAAACAGAACAATCGCGATCATCGCCAGTTCAAGGATCAGCGGGCCGATATTGAACAGCATGAACCGCAGCAGAAACTCGACACCCTTGACGCCCCGCTCGACAATCCGGCTAAGACCACCGGTTTTGCGGGTGATATGATAGCGCATCGACAGCGCGTGAATATGTTCAAATGTCTCAAGCGCCAGCATCCGCAAAGCACGTTGCCCGACGCG
The DNA here is from genome assembly GCA_019090885.1 of Marinosulfonomonas sp. Taxonomy (GTDB): domain Bacteria; phylum Pseudomonadota; class Alphaproteobacteria; order Rhodobacterales; family Rhodobacteraceae; genus NORP110. Next base: position 6,161 of record JAHRVC010000208.1, on the reverse strand, counting down.
GGCAAAGATCACGTCGCGCAATTGTTGCAGCCCGACGTTCATCAGCCGGGCAAGCCCATAGGCCACCGTCAGCCCGACCGCGCCATAGGTCAGCAATTGCGCGCCCGTCGCATCCCCCGACAGAATATCAACGGCAGCCTTGTAAAAGAACGGCGTGCCAACCGAAACCAGTTTGGCCACGAACAGCGCGATCATCGAGAACACGACCCGGCGTCTTACCCAAGCCTGATCCTTGGGCCAAAGATACGGCACGACCCGGCGCAACGTGCGCCAGCCGTCTACCTTGCTGTCATCGGTCGGATAGTCGCTGGTATGTGTTGATCTGCGCACGAAAGCCCCGCTCTGGTTGAACGCAACAGGTAGGGCTGAATTTTCGAAATTGCCAGCCCGCTATTGGGGAATAGTGAATACCTGACCGGGATAAATCAGGTCGGGGTCGCGAATACGATCTTTGTTGGCCTCGTAAACCCGCACATAAAGAATACCGTCGCCGTAGTTATTGGACGCGATACCCCAAAGCGTATTACCCGGCTGCACGGTCACGGCCGTCAGCTTTATCCCGCGCTCGGGCGCAACACCCGCATCAAGGGCCGCCAACAATTTGGGTTCTTCACGTTTGAACGGCGTTTCGACCCGTGACACAACCGTGCCCTCGCTGTTCACCTCGTCAATGCGCAGCGTGTAAACCCCGGTGTCAACCTCGGGCAGCGGCGCGTTCCAACGTCTGTCGGCCTCAATTTGCAATGTTTTAATTGGCTTATTGTCTAGATAAACCCGCACGAAACCGTCCCCGGTGCTGCGTCCGGACAGGGTGACTTCGCCCTCCGGGTCATAACTGATCGCATCCAGTGCAATCACCTGCAAGGCGTCCGGCGCGTCACCACCCGACTGCAAAACCTTGATGCCCTCTTCGCTGGCCAGCAGAACCGTAGGCGCTGTCGTTGGCGCGGCTTCGGAAGTTTGAGTTGGAGTTGGAGTTGGAGTTGGAGTTGGAGTTGGAGTAACTGCCGCTACTTGCGTTTGCTCAACCACAGCTTTGGGAGTCGCGGCAACGTCTGGCGCCTGCGCCTGTTCAACGCCACTCGTCGCTGTTGGCGGGGCCACTGTCGGTGCCGGCTTCGCGGCAGGCTCCTGTGCGCCAGCAACCGCGGGCTGGGGCGCATCGACGGCATTGGCCGCATCAGATGCTTGGGGTGTTCCAGTGTCAGCTTGCTCGGCCGAAGCCGCAGAAACCAAAGGTTTCGCCGGCACTGCAACTGCCGCTACTTGCGGTGCAGCTTTTTCGGCCGGGCGCGGTGCAACCACCACTGTTTCAAGGGACCGTTGCGCTGGCCCATCACCCAATTGGGATTCCAAACTCAGCTGGCGGGCAACATCCGATGGCACCAGCGTCAGCATCGCCACGAAACTGCCCCCCGAAGCCACGTTTACCCGGTGCACAACCACATCATCCAGATAGATCGACACCTGCGACAAAGGTGCCGCGCGCCCGGCAATCAAGGCCGCCCCATCCGCATCGACACGAACGATGTCAAACGATGGCACAATCACCGCAATTTCGGGTTTGGGTTCTGACACGGCCGGTTTTGGTGCAGTTTCGGGCGGTGTCGCCACCACGCTTTGCTGCGGTTTGTCAGGTGCCGGTTCCACAGTTGGCGCGCCAGCCTGTGGGGTCAAAGCTGTGACCAGCACTTCGCTTTGTTCCAGCATTGCCTGCCGATCCGTCCACAGATAGCCCGAATAGGCGACAACCCCAATCACGATCGCGGCAGCGCCGCCCGCAGCGGCCTTTGCGCCCGTTCCCATAGATGACCAGCTAAACATTCAGTTATATCCCCATTTCGCCTCACCCGGCCGAGACGCTTGCGCGACCATATCAACCCCGTTATCCGGGGTCAAAACACAAAGGTGTCCCGTTGCTATGAATACTTCCGTTTTCTCAGTCTGTGTCTACTGCGGTTCGCGTCCGGGAAAAAGGGCTGCCTACGCACAGCAAGCCGACGCGCTTGGCCAAATCATCGCCAAACAGGGCTGGCGGCTGGTCTATGGCGCAGGCGACGTTGGCCTGATGGGGACGGTTGCACGCGCAGCCCAAGCCGGCGGCGGCGATACATTCGGGGTGATCCCGGTTCACCTGTTAAAACGCGAAGTCGGCAAAACCGATCTGAGCAGCTTCATCATCACCGAAAACATGCACGAGCGCAAAAAGGTGATGTTCATGAATAGCGACGCGATTGTCGTGCTGCCGGGCGGGGCCGGTTCGCTTGACGAGTTCTTTGAAATCCTGACGTGGCGCCAGTTGGGCCTGCACAAAAAACCCATTTTTCTGCTAAACACAGATGGGTTCTGGAATCCGTTGCTGGCATTGGTCGACCATGTGATTGACGAAGGGTTTGCCGACGCCAGCCTGCTTAACTTCATCACCCCCTTAGACGATGTTGAGCAGCTAAAAACGGCCCTGCAATCGGCAAGCGCCAATCAGAAATGAAATGGCCGCCCCGAAGGGCGGCCACAATTTGCTAGTGGCTTCCGCAATACCGGAAGCAAAGGGCGCGGCTTAGCCCAGACGGGCCGCCACGTTTTCCCAGTTCACCAGATTGTCCAGAAAGTTCGTCAGGTAGACAGGACGCTTGTTGCGAAAGTCGATGTAATAGGAATGTTCCCAAACATCACAGCCCAGCAGGGTCGTCTGCCCGAAACACAGCGGGTTCACACCGTTTTCCGTCTTGGTAATTTTCAGCGTGCCGTCCGTATCAACAACCAGCCAGACCCAGCCGGATCCGAACTGGCCAACACCAGCTGCATTGAATTGTGTCTTGAACTCATCGACCGAGCCAAACGCGTCAACGATCCGTGCCTCAAGTGCACCGGGCATCGCACCGCTATTTGGGCCCATCATTTCCCAGAATTGCGTGTGATTCCAATGCTGTGAAGCGTTGTTGAAAATACCGTTCTGCGCCACGGCGCCAGCCTGATAAGTGCCTGTGACAATCTCTTCCAGCGATTTATTGGCCCATTCGGTGCCTTCAATCAGCTTGCTGCCATTCACAACATAGGCGTTGTGATGCAGGTCATGGTGGAATTCCATGGTTTCTTTGGACATGCCCGCACCGGCAAGTGCGTCATGTGCATAAGGAAGATCAGGAAGTGTAAATGCCATCGGTAAGGCCCCTTTTGTTCACGTTTGAATAGCTGCCCCATACCTGCGGCGCGGGGCGGGTAAGGTCAACCCTGTTGCAAGGGCCACACGAACGCCTGCTCAAAAATACCCGACCTGCGATCCGGCCCGCGCCGCGCTGTCCAACAGACCATAAACATACCCCGCCACCGAGCGGAAACACACAACCTCGACCGTTTCCTCGTCCAACATCCAGAACGCCGCCGCAGCCTGTGCCAATCGGCTGCGCCGTATCTGGCCGGTCTTAAATGCCGACACCGACACATCCGCGGGCGTCAACTTGGCCAGAACCTCGCGCACACCCGCCCCTTCCAGCCGGAACACCGCCCGCGCATCCGAAACATTCGCCGTCAGATAGTGGCTACCCGCCAGTGCCGCCTCGATCATTGCCACACCGGGACCGGCATCCACGTAATGCGTCAGGATCAACAGCTCATCAGGTGACATCCAGCACAATCCGCGCCCGCCCGACACATGCGCCTGCCCAACTTGCGGGAAATCCACGCCGCCCAACTGAACCGCCACATCGGCCAGCCGCGACGCGGCCAAATCGCCGCGCAAGCTGATCATTCCGCGCAATCCAACCTCGCGAACCGCCACAAACCCCGCCGCATCGCCAGCTCCGCGCAGTGCTGATACCGCCTCAGACATTTTGCCGCTCTCCTGCTTTGTCATAAAACACCGGATCAACGATGCGCGCCCGGATCACCGGCCCGCCAATCGTCGGGAAATCCAGAATCTCACCGATCCGATCCGGCCCACGCTGCACCAGCCCCAGCGCAATGCCCCGTTCCAGCGTTGGTGAATAATACGTCGACGTCACCCGCCCGATCGTCACCCGCTGCGCGTTTTCGTTCACACCCGCGCCCGTCGCATAGGCCCCATCCGGCAGCACCGACCCATCCAGCGTTTCCAGCCCGACCAATTTCCAGCGCTCCGGGTCGCACATATGCGCCCGCGCCTGCCCGCGTTTGCCCAGATAATCGGTCTTTTTCTTAGAAATAGCCCAGTTCAGCCCCAGATCCTGCGGAATGACCGTGCCGTCTGTCTCATCCCCGATCATGATAAACCCCTTCTCGGCGCGCATGACATGCAGGGCCTCGGTGCCATAAGGCATCACCCCAAATTCAGCCCCCGCAGCCATCAACGCATCCCAAAGCGCCTGCCCGTGACCCGCGGCAACCGCAATTTCAAATGACAATTCGCCGGAAAATGATATCTGGAATACCCGCGCCTCAATCCCGCCAAGTAACCCGTCCGCCCAGCCCATAAAGGCCGGCGCATCCCCGCTGACATCCATGCCGCCAAGGCGCTCCAGAACCCGGCGCGCATTTGGCCCGACGACTGCGATTTGGGCGAACTGCTCGGTCAGATTGGCGGTGTAAACCTGCCAATCCCACCATTCGCATTGCAGCCAATCTTCCATCCAGCCATGAATACGATCCGCACCACCTGTGGTGGTGTGACAAAGCCACGTGTCATCATCGATCCGCGCCACGACGCCATCATCAATCAAAAACCCGTTTTCGTCGCACATCAGCCCATATCGGCATTTCCCAACGGCCAGATTGCTCATCATATTGGTGTAGAGCATGTCCAGAAACTGGCCCGCGTCCGGCCCACGCACAATGATCTTACCAAGGGTAGAAGCATCCAATAAACCAAGGGCTTGGCGGGAGTTCTTAACCTCGCGTTGCACCGCTTTCGCAATGGTTTCCCCGTCCTGCTGATAACAATAGGCCCGCCGCCACTGGCCCACCGGCTCCCAATAGGCACCATGTTCGTCGTGCCACTCATGCATAGGCGATTTGCGGATCGGTTGGAACAAAGCGCCGTGTGCCTCACCCGCAATCGAGCCCATGGAAATCGGTGTATAGGGCGGGCGAAAGGTCGTCGTGCCCACTTGCGGAATATCCGCGCTTAACGCATCAGCCAACACTGCCAAACCATTAATATTACTTAACTTCCCCTGATCGGTTGCCATACCAATCGTGGTGTAGCGTTTGGTATGCTCAACGCTTTCATACCCTTCACGGGCCGCCAGCTGAACATCCGAAACCTTCACATCGTTCTGAAAATCCAACCACATTTTAGCGCGTTTCGCGTCACCAGCACCATCAGGCATTATCCACACCGGTTCCATCGCGCCCTCTGGCACATCGTCAACCGTCGGTGCCGCTTTGCGCCCCGGTTTGAAACCGCAGGCTTTGGCGGCGGCCCTGCCCGCGCCGATCCCATCTCGCAGCACGTCCCCGGTTGTCATCGCGCCATTGGCACATCCTGCGGCTATCACAAACCCCTGTCCATTCTGATCCGTTGGCGGGCGGGCCGCGTCGGGGCGGAAATGTGCTTGATCTTCGCCCCAGATCAGTTTGCCACCAGCATGCGACCACAGATGCACCACCGGCGACCAACCGCCCGACATCGCGACCCCATCGCAGGCGATCTGTTCCAAAACGGCCCCGTCACCAGCCTGCGAACAAAGGTCGACGCCGGTCACCCGTTTACTACCCCGAACATTTGAAATCGCCTGCCCCGTTACGACACGAATACCTAATTCCCGTGCCTTTTCCACCAGTTGCCCGTCCACCTTGATCCTTGCATCAACGACAACCGGCACGTCCTGTCCCGCCTCAACAAGCGCGATGGCACTGCGATAGGCGTCATCATTATTGGCAACAACGACCACCCGCTTTCCCGGTGAGACGGCATAATCCACCAGGTAATCGCGCATAGCACCGGCCAGCATGACGCCGGGCAGATCGTTTCCGGCAAACGACAGCGGGCGCTCAATCGCACCGGTGGCCGTGATAATGCGGCGCGCGCGTATCTTCCAAAGGCGATGACGCGGGCCGTCCAGATCGGGCGCATGATCGTTCAGACGCTCATAAGCCAGTGCAAAACCGTGGTCATAGATACCGGCCCCCATGCACCGATTTCGAATGCGGACATTCGGCATATTTTCAAGAGCTTGAACGGCTTT
>JAHRVC010000207.1 GCA_019090885.1 Marinosulfonomonas sp. | reverse complement strand
TCGTTGATATCAGCTATATCTGGACCCGTGAGGGCTGGCTCTATCTGGCCGTGGTTCTGGACCTGCATTCCAGGCGTGTGATCGGCTGGGCTGTCAGCAACAGAATGAAACGCGATCTGGCGATCAGGGCACTGAACATGGCCATTGCGTTGCGCAGGCCACCCAAAGGCTGCATCCATCACTCAGATCGCGGCAGCCAGGGCGGATTCAAACGGTCGTCGCAACGATTTAGTTCATATCCCATGTTAAGATTTTGTCCAATGCTTCGGCTGGTGTTTTCATTGCTACCGCGTTGCCAAGGGCTTTCAGGGTCACAGAAGTAGACGTCGATCCCGGTGTCGGACTTCAGCTTTTCGTGCTGGGCCATTTCTGCACCTTGATCCCAAGTCAGTGATTTGCGCAGATGTCCCGGCAGATCCTGGATAGATTTGGTGATGGCGTCACGGACAGCCTCAGCTCCGTGCCCTGCAAGGGCCGGGCCGTTCTTCTGGCGCGGTCCCAGTCCATGGCCTGGCATCGGCGGTAAGTGTAGTAGAAGAGTAAAGCGAGTGGTGCGTTCAACCAACGTGCCGATCGCAGAACTCTTAAGGCCAAGGATCAAGTCGCCTTCCCAGTGCCCTGGCACAGCACGATCCTCGACCTCAGCAGGGCGCTGACTGATCATGATCTCTTCTGAGACAAAGGCTCTTCCCCTGCCTGTTCTGCGCGCCCGAGGCACACGCAGTGCCCGCCCGGAGCGCAGGCAAGCGACCAGTTCGCGCCAAAGCGCGCCTCGCCCCTGGATGAACAACGCCTGGTATATGGCCTCATGGCTGATGCGCATCGTTTCATTTTCCGGATAGTCCAGTGGCAGTCTCCGAGCAATTTGTTCCGGCGACCACGCCGTTGCCCACCTACGATGCTGCCGCCGAACGGAACGGCGTTTTGTCCAGACAACATCCGGGCCGGAAGCGATCTCACCATCGGAACTGGTCACGTGACCTGACAACCGATCCTCAACATATTGACGCAAGGTCGGGTTTTGAACCAGCTTTGTTATTTTGGGGCGTTGTGCAGCGCGGTTCGCGTGCCATTGGGCTGTGGTCGCGCGACACTCAAAGCCGCCACCACGTGTTGCTGCATTGCGTCGCAATTCCCTTGAAACGGTAGATGCTGCCCGGCCAATTTTGCGGGCAATTACACAAACCCCGAAACCTTGCGCCCGGCACAGCGCAATTTCCTCACGTTCCGCAAACGAGAGATAACGCCCTGACAACGGCGGAGACGATTTTGAATATTGTGATGGCGGCATGCCTCCAGCCTCCCGAAACCAACGACTGCCAACAGGCGCAGACGCGCCAACCTGAACCGCAGCTTCTTCGCTGGAAAGACCCTTTTCAATCAATAGCCAGAATAAAACATGCTGCTCTCTATGGGCCGCCTTCGGTCGCCCAGACGAGCACAACTTACCCCGCCCAGACCTGTCTGAGCCTCGCTTTCGAATAGTCATCGCAATCTCCAATTTGGAATCGTTGCGACGACCGTTTGAATCCGCCCAGTATTACTCGCATGACGACCAGAAAACCCTGCGCCAGCATGGCTTCAAGGTATCGATGAGTGGCAAGGGCAATTGTTATCCCTCTCATGGTTTACAAAGGGCAAGCCACTGCCGTGCACTGGACAATACTGCGATGGAAACCTTCTTCAAAAGCAGAACTGATCTGGCGGCACCCGTGGCATACGCGCCGTGCTGCTGAACTGGCGATCTTCAAGTATATTAATGGCGTCCATAATTCGCGCCGCAGACATTCGGCGTTAGGTTGGAAAAGCCCATTGGCTTTTGAAAGGATCGGCGCCTAAATGAGCACCCGGAGCAGCACGAGAGCGCGACAGGTCCACATCTCAATTACGGCAATTTTCCTGCCTTCAGGTTCTCAGTATCTTGTCGACCAACTCTTCAACGGCATTCTCTCCAAAGAGAATCTCAATTCCCGCGCGCTGCGCATGACCGATCATGTCATCCTTCTCAAGGTCTGACCTGTTCAGGAAAGGCGTCACCAACCAAGCTTGGCCCGCCTGTCCGGAAAGCAGGTTTCTGTACTCGGCAAGACGAACAATACCCTCCCGAAACCGTTTGGTGACGGTTACGGCTTTTGCTTCGACGATGTCCAGTTTTTCGTCCGAAAGCATCAAGAAATCCAGATCGGTGATTTCGTTTGTTTCCGCGTTGTCCAGGGTGATCTTAACGCCTCCGCCAAACTCCACATCGTTTTTCCCTTTGAGCTCTTTTGCCAGACGGGAAAAAATTACAGCTTCAAGCCACTTACCTGAGATAAACTCCGCCGCAAACTTGTTTTGAACAATGGCTAGATTTGAACGACTGAGCTTCAAACCTGGTAGCGATTTAAATATCCCATGTTTCTTGAGAAAATTAGCGTTGTCACCTGAGAGTTTCAGTTCAGCCGGAAAGTGAGAGCAATTCGCAGCACGTGTTGCGATATTTCGAATTGCCGCGCGCATATCGTCCCGGTTACGTACCGTTACAAGCCCCTGGTATGTCGCCAACACCTGCTCGGCTACCGAGGCGACATCCCGCATGGCTTTTTGTGAACGTTCTCTCTCTGGCCGAGTGACTTCACGAATTCCGTAACTTGCCAAATAGTCTTTCAGCCTTGTGCGTTGCTCAACTCGCAGCGGTGTTTGGACAATTCCCTGTTCCTCGTCGAATTCGACAATATCCATACGAATTGGTGCCATGCCCACAAATAACATCCTGAGCGTCGGGGGCGCAGGCGGATTTTCGAAACCCAAGATTGGACCTATCTTGCACGGCGTTCTGCCCCCCGTCACATTGAAAACAATATCACAGTCCATGGCTTTGGCTTTGTCGTACACTTTATTGAGAACATCCTGCCAGTCGCCAAACCTATCCGGGTGACCATAAATGATCTCGAAATTATCTTCGTTCAAACCTAACGCATTGACGGCGTAATCCCTCAGGCGCTCGGCAGGAGCAAGCGCATGGGTCAAGTCAGCTTGAGTGGGAGTCTCAACGTTACTTACGGCACACAGAACGACGACCGCGGCGACGCTATCTTTTCCTGCCTGCATCATGGGTGCCCAGTTGACGAAAGCCGCGCCACCGGCACTGCAGACATAAATAAATTTGTTCGGCCAATTGGCGAACACAACTGGGGGTGTCTCAGACATTGTTACTATTCCGTAAAGACTATTTCGCTGCACTTTATCAAAGTGATGCAAGGGATCAAGTTTTTTGGATTGTAAACTTCATGTATTGCCGTTTCCATGATCTGCGAGGCTTTCGCTTGACCCGCTTGTGAGCCTTTTGTTGGCAATCCCATCGCCCACTTTTGAGAATGCAGGCTCGTCGACACTAAAACCCAAATATTCCGTCTCTGCCCTAGCGTCCTATTTGGCCTGTGGGTGATGGTCTGGCAAGTTAAGGCGTTGCCAACCCGAAGGTTTGATTCCTGAATAGCCCCTTATGTATCGGGAAACCCGTTTAATAGCATCACGCAGATCGGCATCATCGCCGCGACGCGACAGATACCGCACCGACGATCGATCAACCTGCAACACATCGCACGCCCGCCGCTGACTGATCTGATGGACTTCCATCAAATGCGCCACTGCTTTCCGCTTCGCAACGGGCGTCACCATTTTTTTGAGTTGATGTCTCGCAACATCGCATTGTCCAGCATCTGCGCGCGTCGTTTCCCGGTGTTCATCACCTGTCATCAGCGATGTTCTTTCAGGAAACTTTGCCGATGGGTTGTCGGCGGTCGAATTGTAAAACAATTCCAGATTTATCGGGTGGATTACAAGCTAACAATACCGGTACCGTTGGTAATTTTACCAGCCGCGAGTGCGGCGAGAGCCAAGCGGTGTTCTCTGGGTGTTTCTAAAAGAAAAACCTGACAATCGATCCCGTGCGGAACAGTTGTCAGACTTTCAATGAACCCTGCCAGAGACAGGGAGTGCGACCGGCCGTATCGAGCGTTCTCTCCAAGGATTCGCTCTGTCTCAATTAACCCTGACGGTGAATATTTTCCTCATGTAACATTGAAATACGGCGCCACTTTTGCAGATCTGGATATGTCGTCGGATCAACTGTTCTCGTCAGAGCTTTTGTTGGGTCCAGAGATACATTCGAAACTTCAGATCGGATGGCGCCGGCAAGAATCGGAACACTTTGATTGGCACGGAGACCCCGATATCAAATCAAACCGTTCATGGGCACTATTAGTATTTGGCGCGCTTGCAAGCCCATTTTGGAATCTGCGCGGTAAATCAAGAGGACGTTCCCGATCTCCTACTGAATTGTTCCGCCCCTTTAGCCACTTACCGGGGGCCAAAAGTGGGATTCAAGAAACACAAACCGGAAGAAACCCTTACTGATTTTCTGCAAGTTTGACCCGTATTTGACGAAGAGTGTGAGTCATGTTCCGAGTTGCAGACCCCTTTTCTTGCAAGGCTCATTGACAATCCTGAGGGCCTGTCCCGGTTGTGGCCGAACCTTAGACTTTTGAGTGGGTGATCCAGATAAAATACCGTCCGCCCCGGAGGGCAAACGGCAGGGCCGCTATATGCGACTTGGAGGGCTGTAGCAGCCCAACTTGTTTTATGTGCCCAGCACCTCCTCCCAATCCAATTTCCTTAATTGTCACGATTATGCATCGCCGGTGCGGCCGGGTTTGGTTTGGAAAGCTTGCGCTCTAGTTGCAATCCAGTGATTTCGAAAGCTTGCAATCTCCCCCACTGTTCCGGCTTTGCCTTAGTATAGCCACGAGCGGACCAACCGGTCCGGATATCGGAGAGAGCAATGCCAGCTACCAGCGACAATCTTTCAGAAACCACCGCGCCACCGGCAGATGCTGTCCGCGATGGCATTGCCGACCTGCTGGCGTCCCCCGAAACCTTTCTTGATGGCCTTGCAGAAATGATTGCTGCCTCGGGGCAAATCCTATCTCTCGAAGCCTCTGCTCTTTTTCTCGCCGGCGCCATTGCCGCCGCAACCGGTGGCCGGGTGCTCTTGGCGGTCATGGGGGTGGCATTCCTTCTCAACATCTCGATTACACTCGGTGTGCTTGCGACCGTGCCGGACTGGATCCCGCCGGTGCTGGCCATGGCACTTTTCGTCGCAATCGTGCACCAGATTCTGGCTGTCCTTCTGAGCGACCAGACTGCCGGATCGGTTCTCGCCGGTGCTCTGGTTGCGATCGCCACTCTCCTGCTTATTCGCCCCCTAGCACTGCTTCGCATCCCGGGCTTGGCACGGCTATTGCGCAACAAGGGGAGACGCTGACATGGGAGGCGAGATCGATTTCACCCCGTTTCTCCTAGGTACTGTTCTTGGGATTGCACTGTCAGTATTGCTGGAGATCCGGTTCATTGCCGTCTCCGTCGCGACAGTAGTGGTTGTATTCGTACTGAGGGAATTTCTCCAGGGCGGCCATGAGGCGCTGATTGAGGAGGCGACGCGACTTGCACGTTTTGCACAGCAAGGCCAGGCATCGGGTTATATCTCCGGCATGCTGGTCGGGAAAATGGCCAGCGGCGTACGGCGCAGCCTCGTGCGGCGACCGCACCACCGCTGATCAGATATTCACATGGAACCAAAACACCAAGCCAATATCTCATTGCTGCCAGAATGGCAGGCGCCGGTCGAGTTGTATCCAGCGGCTCGGTGTGGAAAGTCCAACACCAAAATCGGCTGCAACTTGTTTTCGTATGTGTCCGCTTGTCAGCGCGACACGCACTGCTTCTTGTCTAAACTCAGGTGAACATTTCGGTCCCATGGTCGTTCTCCTTTTGTGCATAATATGCGGCCTTATGTATCAAACGCACCAAGAACCTGACTGCCATCTAGGGATTGCTGCGGTATATTAATCCCATGCAAGACAAGACGATAAACGGCGCTTTGCTGGCGTTAGAACGAGATTGACCTGCCCCCCGAAACTTCCCTCACTTTGTTGTAGAGTTTGCTCAACCTTTTGAAGGAGCAAACAAATGCGAAAGAGCCGTTTTACTGAGGCGCAGATAATTGGGATGATTAAGGAGCAGGAAGCTGGGATGCCGACGGCCGAGGTGTGCCGCAGGCATGGCCTTAGTCCAGCGTCGTTCTACAAGTTCAAATCCAAATACGGTGGCATGAATATCTCTGAGACCCATCGCCTTAAGTCGCTTGAAGATGAGAACGGCAAACTGAAACGTCTGCTGGCTGACACCATGCTGGACAATGTTGTTCTGAAAGACTTGCTGGGAAAGAACTGACGGCGCCAAGTGAACGGCGGGCTGCAGCACGCAAGGCGATGCGGGATCATGATATCTCGCAGCGTCGCGCATGCAGGCTTGTTGGTGTCGATCCCAAGACTGTTCGGCGTGACCGGCCACCGGATAATCTAGAAGTCCGCGAGGAGATGAAGTTGATTGCCAGCAAGCGTCGCAGGTTCGGCTATCGCCGGATCGGCGTGCTGTTGGAACGCAAAGGAATGATCATGAACCATAAGAAGCTGTATCGCCTCTACTGTGAGGAAAGACTGGGCGTGAAGCGACGAAGGGGCCGCAAACGCGCGCGGGGATCACGAACACCGATGCCAGTTGCCCTGCGGCCAGGCGAACGTTGGTCCTTGGATTTTGTGTCTGACACGTTTGGTGCATCACGTAAGTTCCGGATGCTGGCTGTGAATGATGATTGTTGCCGTGAGAACCTGTGTTTGATGGCTGACACAAGCATCTCTGGTGCGAGGGTTGCACGGGAGCTGGATGCGCTTGTGCGTGTCTATGGAAAGCCCGCCTGCATCGTCAGTGACAACGGCACAGAGTTTACCAGTCGGGCGATCCTGAAATGGGCTGGAGACACCGATGTGGATTGGCACTACATCGACCCCGGAAAACCCCAGCAGAATGGCTTCATCGAGTCCTTCAACGGCAGCCTGCGTGACGAGCTGTTGAATGAGGAGATCTTCGATACGTTAGATGATGCGCGCCGGAAGCTTACTCTCTGGCGGTACGACTACAACAACGTCAGGCCGCATTCATCGTTGGGAAACCAGCCCCCTGCAGAAGCACATCGAGCACTCGAACAATTTGAGCGCTCCGCACACGACCCGCTTGCTGAAACTGAAACCAAGGAATATGAAATCCAAATGCTCTGCCTCCTGAAAACTGGACCATTTTGATTTAGAGTTTTCTGCTTTACTTTTTCTGGCTGGAAGAAGGAACTAAAGCGATGAAAG
>JAHRVC010000206.1 GCA_019090885.1 Marinosulfonomonas sp. | reverse complement strand
TTTCGCCCGCCGTGGGATGCGCAATGCGGCTCACAATCCCGCTTTCGCGCGTCACGTCGGAATGAAACGCCTCTGGCAGGGTGCGCATTTCGCCCGCTGGGACGCTCGCCTCACGCAGCTTCACCTCCCAATAGGACCATTTTTCTTTGCCGAATGCCTCTTGCAGGATTTCGAACATTTCGTCGCGCCGCTCAAGACGCCCTTTGCGGTCTTGCAAACCGGGGTCTTCGGCCACATCCGGGCGGCCAATGACCTGAAAAATCCGCTGGAATATTACGGTATTGGACGACGATACAAAGAAAGCAGAATCGCTGGTGTGGAAAAGGGCCGTTGGCGCGGTATCGTTGCTGGAATTTCCGACGCGGGACGGCTCAATCCCGTTCATCAGATATTGCATCGCCCCATAACCCAGCATGTTAAGCGAGGTTTCATAAAGTGACACATCAATACGCTGCCCGGTGCCACCGCGCTCGCGTTTGAACAAGGCCGCGATGATCGCGTTTGAGGCCATCAATGCAGTAGATGTGTCCATTACAACCGGCTGCACACGGGTGCCATCGCGATCAGGATAGCCGTTGAAAGACATAAAGCCGCTTTCTGCCTGAACAACGGTGTCAAAGCCCATTCTGTCAGCAAAAGCGCCGGTTCGCCCATAGGCCGAAATCGAACAGTAAATCAGTTTGTCGTTGACCTTTTTCAGATCATCATAGGACAGGCCCAACCGCTCCATCACCCCGGTTGAAAAGTTTTCAACAACAACGTCGGCGGCCTTAACCAGATCGTGGACGACCGCGATGCCCTCTTTGCTTTTGAGGTTCAGAACGACACTTTTCTTGTTCCGGTTCGCCCAAAGGAATGGGCTGCCCTGACCATCCAGAAACGGATCATTGGGTGGAAAGGCGCGAATATCGTCGCCCTTGGCCGCCTCAATCTTGATGATTTCCGCGCCCATATCACCCAGCACCATCGTGCAGAACGGCCCGGCGACAAAATGCGAAAAATCTACGATTTTGATGCCAGCCAAAGGACCGTCTGAAGGCACATCATTTTTTGAGTGTTTGGGAAATGCGGTTAGCGGTCGATCAGGTTGTGCTGTCATATTTACTTTCTCGATGCATTTTCGACGTCTTCTCATTTTCGCTATCTGCTGGAACGGACGTCGGCTAAGCGCATATTTCCTTATGTTGGGAACAAACTGCGAAATTCATTTCCGTCCAAAATTTTGTGTTGTCGCAAATTACGGGATTATTTATTTTTTTTCAATGTTGAAAATGCGCAGTTAAAGATCGACTGTAGATCAAAGTGCGCAAAAGCCATCTGATTAAATAGGTTTCGTATGATTGCCTTGGTCGCAATAGACCGTCATTGCCTACATTGGGGATTATTTTGCCAGCCCAGACCGGCAGAGTTTCGTGGCGAGTTTAAGAGGAATGAAGAGATTGCGGAAAAAAAGTAGCGCGGACAAAGTGTTGGGTATTGTCGACCTGTTCACAGAGGAAATCCCGGCCTGGACCGTCGAAATGCTGATAAAAGAACTTGGCCTAACCCGAGCCACAACCTATCGCTATGTGAAGGCCCTTTATGACGCGGGCTTTATCGTTCCGGGCGCTGGCAGCAGTTACGTTTTGGGGCCACGGTTTATTCAGATTGATCGCCAGATAATGCGTTCTGATCCACTGTTACGCGCCGCGCGCCCGCTACTGGATGCGAACCGTTCAAAGCTAATCGGAGCAAAAATCCTAAGCGGGTTTTATGGCGATCGCGTCTTGTCGATCCACGTCGACAAAATTGACAACGATATTGCGCTGACAATGGAGCGCGGTCGAAGCTTTCCGCTGATCTACGGCTCGCCCTCTCTGGTCATCCTGGCCTATCTGCCAGCCTACCAATTGCGAAATGTGTATAACGCTAATGCCGAAAAGATTGCCGGGCAACGGCTTGGCACCAGTTGGCAAGAGTTTCGCGCTGAAATGAAAAAAATCCGCAAGGCCGGCCATCGGGTCGGCGGCTACGATCAGGGGTCGGTCATCGGCGTTGCCGCGCCAATTTTTCACGCACCCAAGGCCGTTTCCACCAGCCTGTGTTATGTGCGCAACCGCGACATTTGCACCGAGTCCGATATCGAAAACCTGATCGGTCAGGTAACAGAAACGGCGGCAAAAATTTCGCAGGAACTGCTGAACTATAGATCCGAAGACGGAACCATGTCGCCGGTATTTCCGTCGCCACGCCTTGCCGGGCAGCAGCATTATGACGAAGACGATGGACGGGCTGCGGCCACCGAGGTTTGAAACCCGCCCAATATCGGAATGTCGAAAACGGTTCAGCGCGCGGCGTATAAATCGCCGTCTTCGTATTTCAATATGACCATCTCAACCGGCGTATCCAGTTTTGCGTCGCCAAGAACCCGCGTGGCGATGCGAATGTTTTCATCCAGATCAACGATACCCACCTGATACGGCAGCTCTTCTTTGAACACCGCAGGCCCGGCGTGGACCGTCGTTTTGGAATAAAGCGTGCCCTTACCCGACAGCGTTTCCCAGACGGTTTCTTTCGACCAGCAGTGCGGGCAAATCGGCTTGGGTGGAAAGCTTAGTTTTTCGCATTTCACGCAGCGGGTGGTCTGAAACACGCCGTCAGCGAGGCCTTGCCAGAATTTAATCGTGAAATCGCTTTGGCGCGGTGGGTAGGATCGTTTTCCGGGCATCTCGACGAATGGAAGTGTCATTGAACGGCCTCCAGAATATGGACAAGTGCAGCGTTGTAATTGCCAAGCTCAGCACTGGTCATCCCGACCCCGGCACCCTCGACTTGTCGCCCGCCCGCTCGGTTTCTGAACTGGTCCAACACTTCGATATAACTATATAATGCAGTCACATAGGCCGGATGCCCACGCGATTGCAGCCCCCCCGAGGTGCAGATCGGAATGCGTCCACCGACCGAGGTTTCACCAGCCGCCGCCATGCGCCCGCCTTCGCCCCGCGCAACAAGATCAAGCGCCTCAGAAACCAGAACCTCGACAATTGTGCAGGGTGCGTAAAGCTCGGCGAAATCAATGTCTTTTGCAGTCATTCCCGCCTGCGCATAGGCCTTTTCGCCAGCCCGACGCGCCGAACCAAAAGCGATCATATCATTGGGCACTTCGTTAATCTGATGTGCGCCTTCGTGGTAAAACCCAGCGCCACGGATACGCGCATAAGATTTGCCGGTTGCCCTGGCGACATCTTCGTCAGCCACTACGATACATACCGCACCATCCGCGCGCCCCGGCACCTCAAACAGACCAAGCGGATCAACGATGGGGCGTTGCGCCATCACATCATCCAGCGTCATCGGTTTGCGGTATTGGGCGATCGGGTTGTGCATCGCATGGGCCCGGTTTTTCACCGCGACCGAGGCAAGCTCTTCACGCGACGACCCGAATTCATGGATATAACGAACCGCATCCATCGCGTACCAAGAGATTGGTGTGAACCCGAATGGCGTGTGAAAATCCACATCACCCGTGGCGCGCATCGAGCTCATCATATGGTCATAAGATGACGTGGCGGATTCAAAGTTGACCCCCAGCGCCAGCGCAACCTTGGCGCGTCCCAGCGTGACCTGATCGACGGCCGTTTGAAACGCAAGTGCCGGCGTCATACCGTTGCCCAGAACCTCCATCACCAGCCCGTCACACGGCAGGTTCAGGTAGTTGGCCATGAAGGTGGCAAAGTATTTTTGCTGTGTGTAGGGCCGTGGCAGGGTGAAAATCATCGATGAAATATCAGACTTTTCCAGCCCGGCGTCTTCCATGGCGTCCATGACCAGCTTGGCCAGCAACTCATGTTCCAGATGCTGTGTCTCATCCTCGCTGCTGCCCTGCCATTTTCCAACCGGCAGCGCCGCGCCGCCAAGGATCGCCACATTATTTGTCATCGAGGTCACGTCCTTTTAAGGGAAATACCGGCCCAAAATGTCACCAAATTGGGAGCAATAGGATTGCCGCTTAAGGCTAACAGCACAGCTAAATTATTGCAATAAATCTCTTATATTGCGACAAACCTCACAGAATGTCGTTTGGATCAGGCCTTTTGTGCCTTCAGTTTCCAATCGGACATGACCGGTTCAACCCCAAATACCTTCAGCGCATTTTCGCCAAGGATTTTGCGTTTTGCTGTCTCTGACAGGAACGGCAAATCATAGATCGTGCTGGGCAAGTCCATATCCCAATGCGGATAATCCGAGGAATACATCAACTGATTTTCAGCATCGATCATCTTGAACGTCAGTTCCAGTGCCTCGGCGTTATTCACCATCTCCATCGGTTGGCTGGTATAGAACATTTCGCGCATATAATCGCTCGGCTTGCGCTTGAGCAGCGGTGCCTCGGATGTGCGCATCATGTATTCGTTGTCCAGCCGCTGCATCAGGAACGGAATCCACGCCAGCCCACTTTCAATCCAGATCGTTTTGAGCTTGGGGAAGCGTTCAGGCATCCCGTTCATCAGCCAGTTGGTCATGTGGATTATGTTGCAGAAGGTGAAACCAAGTGCGTGAACCGAGATGAACTTGTTGGTCTGTGCAAGCGACTGATCCGCCCAGTTGTAGATCGCGTGCAGCCCCAACGGCATGCCCAATTCTTCTAGCCGCGCAAAGACCGGCATATTGACGTTGTCATGGATCGGGCGTTTCTGGTTGGACGTCACCAAGAACCCGGTCACACCTTTGCGGTGGTGGAATTCCTCGATCACCGAAAGCGCTGCCTCGGGTTCGTTCAGCGGCAGATAGACCATCGAGCATATGCGCGGGTCTTCTTCCAAAATCCGTTCACACAGCCAGCGGTTATAGGCGCGTGCCATAGCCACCTCGACGTCTGGCTGCGGGTGGGTCGACAATAGCAGCATCGGGGTTGGAAACAGACATGCCAGATCAACGCCAAGCGAATCCATCCAGCGGTGTGCCATCGTGATATCACGATGTGGCTTTTCGGGAGTTTTTTCAAATTTGCGACCGGGGTAGCGGTTTACTCGCCCGGCCATATCCTGTGAGCCTATCGGTTGAGCCAGCAGCCCACTGCGCCCAACATTGCCCGAAGACAGGCCAAGATGGCGCAGCACCGGGTCGTCGATATACTCAAGGATTTCGCCCATCGCTTCGGTCTCGTAGTGGTGGGAATCCACATCACAAATGAAGAAATCTTTGTAGTTGCGATCCTGCGCTTGGCGCGAAGCATTGCGCAGCAATTTGGTGGTATCAAACTCGGCAAGGCTTGGATCCGCCTGCGCCGGTGTATTCACAGCTGTTTGGCGTCTGTCCATCAGTCTCGTTCTCCCTGTATGGCGGGTCCGCGCCCGCCCATTATTGTCTGCCACATGCCCAGTTCGAACACGGCAACGTTCGCGGCCTCCAACATGGCACTTGTTGTCACCACAACTTCTGTTGCCGACGGGGCATTTTCAGTTCCAAATACGCTGACCTGATCGGACACTTCATGCAGGGCCGCAAAGCCCCGCGTCGTAGCCCCCATCAGGCGTCCAAGTGTGTCTTGGGCAATTAATTCAGGCTTTCCATCGGCCAGCGCCTGTTCCAGCTTTTCGGCGGCGGCGTTCAATGCGGCGTCGATTTCAGAGCTCGACATAGAGTTTTCCATCCCGCTGTGAGACCGGAAAACTTTTCAGCTTGATCGACCGGTCACCAATTGCCTCGCCGGTTGAAACATCAAATTCCCAGCCATGCCATGGGCACACCAGATGCATTTCAGAGGTATCAAAATTATGTCGGTCAAAAGACCCGCTGTCGGTAAATTCGCCCGTCACGCGGGGCATTTGCATCCCCTCACAAACAGGGCCGCCCTGATGCGGACAGATGTTGTGATAGGCATAATATTTACCTTGGTGCAGGGCTATTCCGATTTCGGTGCCTGACACCTCGACGACGCTGGTCTTGCCTTCCACCACATCTTTGGCATCGAGCGCAAATTTCTGCATGGGCTGTTCCCTCGTTTTTGTTCTTCATCACATCAGTGTTGTCCGGCCCAGTCATCCGACAGGTATCAGCCTGACAAAGTGACGCTGACGTTCTTTTGTTCTGTGTAGCCAAGAATTTCTTCCAGACATTCTTCGCGCCCGATTCCCGATTGTTTGAACCCGCCAAACGGCGCACCAAGGGAATGGTCGGATGAATTGTTGACCCAGACATACCCGGCCTCGATATCGTTCACAGCGCGAAAGGCTGTTTCCAGATCGCGCGTCCAGATCGACCCCGTCAGCCCGTATTCCACGCTGTTAACGATCTTCATCATCGTGTCGTAATCCGACCAGCGCATGACCGACAAAACCGGGCCGAACACTTCTTCACTGGCGATTGTCATGTCAGGCGTCACATCGGCAAACAGCGTCGGGCGCACGAACAACCCGTCGCCCAATTCATCAGGCACCGGCCCGCCCGAAGCCATGCGCGCGCCTTCACTTTTTGCTTGTTCAATCAGGCGCAAGACCTTTTCGTATTGGCCACGCATCGACATGCAGCCCATTTCCGTCTGCCGATCCATCGGATCGCCAACTTTGATCTTGTCAAATTCCGCGGTTAGTCCGGCCACAACCTCATCATACAAATCATCATGCACCAATGCCCGGCTGGTCGAGCCGCAGGATTGCCCACCTGTCCAGCCAAGGTTCATCCCCTTGACCGCCCCGGCGATGACCTTTTTTACATCCGCATCAGGAAATACGATCAACGCGTTCTTGCCACCAAGTTCCAGTGTCAGACGCTTTAGCGTGTCCGCCCCCTGACGCATCACCGCACGCCCAGTTGCTGCCGAACCAACAACACTGATGTTGCCAATATCAGGATGGCCAGACATTGCCGCCCCCAATTCGCCAGTGCCGTTCAGCACAGACAACAGTCCCGCCGGAAACAGATCGCCGATCAGCTCGGCAATCCGCAGCGCTGCCAGCGGTGTGTGTTCAGATGGTTTAAGGATCACAGCATTGCCCGCGATGATCGGTGCGGCCATCTTGGTCAGCATGAACATCATCGGGTGGTTAAACGGAATGATCCGACCCACCACGCCAATCGGTTCGCGTTGCACATAGTTCAGCTTGTCGCCACCCACAGGAATGGTTGCGCCTTTGACCTCGGTCGCAAGCCCGGCGAAGAAATCCATCAGGGTTGTGCCAAGATCGACGTCAAATTCCATGCCCATAACCGGGTTGCCGCAATCGAGCACGTCGAGCATCGCCAGATCAGCGCGATGCGCGCGAATTCGTTCTGCCGCGGCGCGCACGGCCTTGGTGCGCACCATCGGCCCGGTTTTGCGCCATTCGGCTTGTGCTACATGGGCTGCTGCGACCGCCAAATCCAGATCGGCGGCAGTGCCAGCGGCAACACTTCCCAGCGACGCCCCGCTGGAAGGCGATGTGACGGCGATGCTTTGCCCGTCAATCGCCGGATGCCATTCGCCGCCGTAATAAAGGCCCCGGTTAACGGGGAAAACACTTGCAAACTTGGTTAGCGGGTCGCTGGCCGGGGTCATTCTGCCGGCTCCTTGGCGGCCGGATCATCAACCGGGCCAGTCAGCGTGCGCCAGTCGACTTCCTTAGGGTAAATGCCTTCCCGCGAGGCTATATCAACCTGCGGCGTTCCGCCTGCACCACTGCCAATGGCCGCGCCGCCGTCTGCGACTTGTTTTGCCGCATCCGCCATCAGGCGGCGAAACACCACGATCGCAATGTCGGATGCGCCCAGAATATCCGCCGTGCGGTCCACCATCGGCCCCATCGACACCCACATGGCCAGATCTTGGTTCGGAATGCCGGAAATGCCGGTATAATTACCCGCCTTCATCGCATCGCGATCCTGTTTATAGTCGTTTTCGGCGTTGCGCATCGGCACCCAGTTTTCATCAACGTCAACACCCACCTCGGCATGGGCAAACTTGCGCCATTCTTCGGTTGTTGGGCTGGCGCGGCCACCCCAGCCGATAAAATGAAAGAACGATGTCTCATCATCAATCGGCACGATAACGGTGGCGACATTGTATTCGCTGTTGGGCGCGATCAGCGATGTGAACGGCGCGATAAATTCAGTGACCCGCAGGTAATTATGGGTCGCGGCATTTTTGATCGGCTTGCGGATTGCGGCGTAATGGAACCCATAGGACGTAACCTCGGTCTGCATCGAAGGCGAGCGGTCGGTCGAGGGGCGATACCATGATTTGTCATCCGCCCCGGCCCCGGTTATGCGCGCAGGCACCATGTCGGACGAATGCAGGCTGGAGGAATGCGCAGAATCAATCTGCCCTTCGGTGATCTGCGCCCAGTTGGCAGGAACCCGCATTTTCAGCACCGAAACCGGCGTGTCCTGTTTGGGTGCAAAGGCAGGTGGCGTGAACGGATAGCGTGCGTCATCCTCGCCCAGCCATGCCCATACGAAACGGCCCCATTCGACCGTTTCATAGGCTTTGTGTTTCACTTTGCCATGCATCGCGCTGCCTTCGGGCTCGGCCGTCATCGCGACGCAATTGCCGTCAACGTCAAACTTCCAGCCGTGATAAAGGCACCGCAGCCCGCATTCTTCGTTGCGCCCGTAAAGCAATGAGGCATGGCGGTGCGGACAAAGCTCATCCAGCACCCCGACAACACCATCCGTGTTGCGAAACGCCACGTAGCGCCGACCAATCGCTTCGATCAGCAGCGGTTTGCCATCCGGTTCGGCGACTTCTTCTGCCAGACAAACCGGCACCCAGTGCTGACGCATCAGATCCCCCATAGGGGCATCACCCGCGACCCGGCACATCAGATCGTTTTCTTCCTTCGTCAGCATTAAAGAAAGCCTCCCCGCTCGCTTTTGTCTTCTTAGACGCCTAACTATCGTAATCGCGATTGCGGGATTGTCCAGAGGTTGATAGTCTTTTTTAGACATCTAAGATAATTTGCATTGCTTACTGGAGACTAGGACATGCCCGACGACAACCAGACGCGGGCGCTTGTCGTCAGCCAGCGCCGCGCTCTGACAGACTCAATCACTGAATTCACATTACAGTTGGCCGATGGTGGCCCCTTGCCCGGCTTCACACCGGGGGCGCATGTAACTGTTCAGACACCTTCAAAGGCGATGCGGCGTTATTCATTGGTTAATGATGGCGCTGCCCCAAACCAGTATGTCTTGGCGATCAAGCGCGAACCCAAATCACGCGGCGGATCGCAATCCATGTTTGATAGCGCGCCCGAGGGCGTGACGTTGCAAGTGTCTGACCCGGAGAACAGTTTTAAACTGGTGCCGGCACCGAAATATCTGCTGATTGCCGGTGGCATAGGTATCACACCGATTCAGGCGATGGCGCATCATCTGGCCGCACAGGGCACGCCGTTTCAGCTGGTTTATTGCACAATGGCAGCGCCCGAAACTGCCTATCTGGAAGAAATGCGGGCGCTGGGGTCAGCGGTGACAATCCATCACGACAACGCCGACCCAGAGCAGCTTTATGATTTCTGGGACCATTTCGAAAAACCTGATGCGTCCCATGTTTACTGCTGCGGTCCCGCGCCGATGATGGAAGAAATCAAGGCGCTGGCAGGTTTCTGGCCCGAGGGGCGGGTGCATTTTGAGGAATTCAAGCCGGTCGAGATTGTGCGCGCAGATGATGTTGCCTTTACGGTCACGCTGGCGCGCTCGGGGAAAAAGATCGACGTGCCTGCCGACCGCTCAATTTTAGAAGCGATGCGCGATGCGGGCGAAAAAACTGTCAGTTCCTGCGAAAGCGGCGTTTGTGGCACCTGCAAATGCGGATTGATCGAGGGCGACGTGGATCACCGGGACAGTGTTTTGCTGGATGAGGAACGCGGCACCATGATCATGACCTGTGTATCGCGCGCATCCAGCGGGGATCTGGTTCTTGACCTCTAAGGGGAAATCCCCACCGATTGGCCTTGGCGTTATCGGCCTTGGGCGCGGCTTTATGCTGACCTTGCCCAGCATTCTGGCCGACGACAGGGTGCGACTGGTCGCAGCCACCGCGCCGCGTGCTGCGTCTCGCGATGCCTTTAGCGACCAGTTTGGCGGGCGCGCTTATAGCGACGCTGCGGATATGTGCGCCGATCCGGCGGTTGAGGCGGTTTATGTCGCCACACCACATCACATGCACGCCGATCACGTCACCATGGCGGCAGCAGCGGGCAAGCACATTCTGGTGGAAAAACCTTTGTCGATTTCACTGGAAGGTGGGTTGGCGATGGTGGCCGCCGCGCGGGCGGCAGGCGTGTATCTGATCGTCGGGCCAAGCCACAGCTTTGACGCCCCGGTGCTACAAGCTCGCGCGTTGATCGATGCCGGAAACCTTGGCCGGGTGCGCATGGTGCAGTCGCTCAACTATACCGATTTTCTATATCGCCCCCGCCGCCCGGAAGAACTGCGAACTGATGAAGGCGGCGGCGTGTTATTCAATCAGGCCGTGCACCAGATCGACGTGCTGCGCTTGCTCGCCGGGTCACCCGCATTGACGGTCCAGTCAATGACCGGAGCTTGGGATGCCGCGCGCACGACCGAGGGTGCCTATAGTGCGCTGATCGGTTTTGACGGTGGGGCGTTTGCCTCGATCACCTACTCAGGCTACGCGCATTTTGACAGCAACGAATGGATGGATTGGGTCGGCGAATTGGGGCAGTCTGGCGACCCCGTGGGGTACGGCGGCGCGCGGCGTTCACTTAAGACAGTTGCAACGCCTGAACAGGAAGCCGCCCTGAAATCCGGCCGCACATTTGGGGCCGTTCCGGTGGCCAAACCTGCACCCAATAACGAACATTTCGGCCCGGTCATCATCGCCTGTGATCGTGGTGATCTGCGGCTGACGCCCAAAGGCGTGTGGTTTTACGGCGATGAAGACCGGCAATTCCTGCCCGCCCCGGCAACGAACGCCCCGCGCACGCCGGTTATCGACGCGTTGTGGCAGGCGATACGTCATGACCAGCCGCCGCACCAATCCGGCGAATGGGGGCTTGCCAGCCTCGAAATCTGTCACGCGATATTGCATGCTGCACAAACCGGCGCATCAGTATCGCTTCACCATCAAGATATGACACCGCGCAACGCCGCGCCTGTGAAACCACATAAAGGATGACCCCATGTCCAAGCTGACACTTTCCATCGCCATGGGCGACTATGACCGAACCCGCCCGATCCATGACGGACGGGTGCAAATCGACGGTGTGACACCGATCACCCAGCTTTTGTCGCCCGAAGAAATGTTCTTTCGGGTCTTTCGTCACGAGGCCTTTGATATTAGCGAAATGTCGTTTTCATCCTATTGCGTAAAGACCGCGCGCGGGGAATCTTCCTATACCGCAGTGCCGGTTTTCCTGTCGCGGGCGTTCCGCCACACATCGGTCTACATCCGCACCGACCGGGGCATAGAGACACCGCAGGACCTGAAGGGCCGCCGAATCGGGATTGCCGAATGGCAGCTGTCAGCCAATGTCTGGATTCGCGGTATTTTGGAAGATGACTATGGCCTGAAGGCATCCGATATCGAGTGGGTGCGCGGCGGCATGGACACGCCCGGCCGCCCTGAAAAAATTGCCGTGCAGCCCCCCGCCGGGGTCACCTTGGTTTCCGCCCCGGATGGCGCCAACCTTAGCGATATGCTTGCGACAGGCGAAATCGATGGCTTTATCGGCCCACGCTCACCGCGCTGTTTTAACGAAGGTGCACCCAATGTCGGCCGCCTGTTTGCTGACAGCGTCGATACCGCAGGGGCGTATTTCAAGCGCACCGGCGTTTTTCCGATCATGCATTTGCTGGGCGTGCGCAAATCTTTGGCCGAGGCGCATCCATGGCTGCCCGGCGCCCTGTTCAAGGCCTTCAGCGCTGCGAAATCGATGGCCGAAATCGCGCTGGACGATACATCGGCAACCAAAGTCACCATGCCCTTTGTCGAAGACAACCTGCACCGCGCCCGCGCGTTGATGGGGCGTAATATCTGGTCTTATGGTGTCGCAGGAAACGAGGCGACGCTGAACAGTTTTCTGGATTATCACCACCGCGAGGGCCTGTCAGAAAAGCGTCTGACCATCGAACAACTGTTTCACCCGGCGACGCTGGAAAGCTACAGCCTGTAACGGTAAATGTTATGAACGCGTCCGGACTGATTGCGCCCGCGTCGAGGGCATCCGCCGCCCCTGTTCAAGCCCTTGGGCTTCGTCACGGGCCAGATTTTTCAACACCCGAAACATCATGGACCGCAGGCTAGCTATCTCGTCTTCGTCAAAGCCGGTTAGCGCCGCGTCGTTCACCTCGATAGCCAGAGGTTCCAACAGTTCGCGCATCGCCGCACCACTTTCGGTCAAGAACACGTGGCGCCGTCGTTTGTTGCCGTTCAGGTTGCGCCGGGTGACATAGCCAAGCACCTCAAGACGTTCTATCGCGGCGTGTGTTGTTGGTTCCGTCAGATTAGCCCGCACACTAAGTTCGCGCTGGCTTAGCGCATCTTCCTGCCACAAAATTCGCAGAAAAACCCATTGACCAAAGGTCACCCCATGTTCGCCCAGCCGACTTTGCAACGCACGGGTGAATTCCCGTGCGCTATAGCGAACCAAGTGGGCCATCCGCTCATCAGCGGCGACAAATGGGGCAGAAGGTTTTGTCATGGCTCTAAAGTATTCCCACCAAGGCGTTGTGTAAAGGTAGCACTGGAATGCCCGCCCCTATTCTTCTTCTATCAATTCTGGGCCCGAGGACTTGTTGGAATTTACGTTTGTCCCAACCCGATGAAACTTCAAAGTAGCTTCATCCGTTGCGGTCATCAGCTTGGATGCCCCCGTTCCATTTTCGCCTAGCCAAAGCGCCCAGTCGCGCAGCTCTAAAATAACCGGCATCCGGTGGTGAATTGTCGACATTGCTGGGTTGGCGGCCGTGGTTACAATTGCACAGGAGCGCTGCGAATTTTCAGCGCCGTCCCAATCCTGCCAGATACCGGCCAAAGCCTGCGGAGCGCCGTCTGAGCTAAAAATATACCACGGCAGGCGGGTGTTTTGGGCTGTTTTTGTCCATTCATAAAACCCCGAGATCGGGATCAGGCAGCGTCGCTGGCGACACGCCGCACGAAAGGCTGGCTTTTGGGCAATCGTTTCGGCACGGGCGTTTATCAGCAACGGGCCATCGGACGGTGTTTTATACCAATGTGGGATGAAGCCCCAGCGCATCGAAACAAGTTGTCTGCCGTTCTCGCCACCGTGGACCGTATGGATTTGATTGGTCGGGCAGACGTTGAAATTCGGGACATCCGGCAGATTATTGGCCGGTGCAGCATCAAACAACTGCGCCATTGCATCGGTCGGCAAAGTGACTGCGAAACGCCCGCACATGTCTTAGGGATACCGGCGACAACGGCGTGTCTTCCGCGTGACGACCGGGTCGGGAAAGGCTTCCAGATGCTCGGCTATTTTTCCCAAGCGCATGCTCCCAGTTTTTTTGTGATCGAAGATAGCAAAACGCCCGATCACGTGACCGGGCGTTTAAAAATCATGTGACGATCGATCCGCTATTTGGCGGTGATACGACCATCCAGATATGGCGTATATGCGCCGTCAGCGGCAAGGAATTCCGCTGTTACGTCAGCAAGGTCGGGACCAAAGTCATAAGCGTTCAGCGCATCGAGGAACATTTTATAACCATCACCACCGTTGCGAACATAGTTGTTGGACACAAGGCCATAGGTCTTGGCTACATCGATCGGCACAAATGCGTCGCCTTCCATGACCATAACGTCGCTGATCCGGCTTCCGGCCTCGGCTGCTGCATCAAACGTATATTTCATGCCCGCAACCTGCGGAAAGCGACCAGCGCCATCCTCAACCTGACTCACGCCATTTTCCAACGCAGCTACAACCGTGGCACCCGTCACCTGAAAGGTCGACAGAGTGTTCTGGAACGGCAGAACCGTCAGGACTTCACCCATTGTCACGTCACCCGCATCGATTGACGAACGCAGTCCACCACCATTGGCAATCGCGATTGTCACGCCCTGATCCTTGACCCGGTCAAGCATCGCGTCGGCCACAAGGTTGCCCATCTGGCATTCAACAGCCCGACAATTTGCCCGGTCACCATCAATCGCTGTGGCGGTATTTGCCACAACCCGGTTGCGGATTTCCTCTAGCGGTGCTGCCGCTTCGGCGATCCTTGCAACTGTGGCTTCGTCTTGGCTGACGGATGCGTCGATCAGAACAGGCTCACCCACGGCCTCGATGATATTGCCGGCATCATCAAATGTGACGTTCAGCTCACCCAGGTATTTACCGTAAGCATAGGCCTGCACGATTGCAGTGTTGCCCACCATAACCGGATAAGGGCCTTTGGCGCGCTCATTGGTGTTGGATAGCAGGCTGTTGTCGTGGCCACCGACGATTACGTCTACGCCCGTGGTTTCAGCCGCTACGCGTTTATCCACGTTAAGACCCGAGTGGGACAAAACGATGATCTTATTCACGCCTTGGGCTGTAAGCTTGTCAACTTCGCCCTGAACGGCACCGACCGGATCGGTGAAAGTCACATTTGGTCCCGGCGAGGCCAGATCATCTGTATCATGCGGCGTCAGGCCGATCAGGCCCAGTTTTTCGCCGCCACGCTCGATGACGGTCGATTTAGCCAGTTTGCCCGCCAACAATGCTTCGCCCGAAACATCGGCGTTGGACATCAGGATCGGAAAGTTGATGGTGTCCATGAAACCGCGCAGAACTTCTGGGCCATCGTCAAACTCGTGGTTGCCAACGGTCATCCCGTCATAGCCCAGCTTGTTCATCATTTCCGCCGCAAGAGCGCCCTTGTAGTAGGTATAAAACAATGTGCCCTGAAACTGGTCGCCACCATCCACAAGAATGTGGTTGTTGGTGCGGGCCTTGGCGGCCTCAACTGCTGTTACCAGACGCGCGCTACCGCCAAAGCACTTACCCTCGGCATTGCTTTCTGGTGAACATGGCGAGTCGTATTTTGAAATTGGCTCGAAACGCGCATGAAAATCATTGGTGTGCAGAACTGTCAGTGAATAGTCGGCCAGCGCCATTGTGCCCGAAAGCGCAAGCGCGGCTGTGGATGTCAGGATGCGTGTGAACATGGTAAATCCCCTATTGGTGCATGTTGCCAGATTGGCAAGCCTTAGGCGCAGAGTCAAAAGGTAACCGACATAGCTTCACTTATGTCGCGGCATAAAGAACTGTTGGCGCCCACTTGCTTGACGAACATTCAGGTTAAAGGCATTGAAACCCTGATGTTGATCTACAAAATATTCCGGGCCGATGAGTGGGCCGTTTTGCGCGACACGGGTCAGACCCGGGGCGCTCCAATCGATGTGACGGACCGGTTTGTTCATTTTTCGACCGGAAAACAGGTGGCCGAAACCTGTGCAAAGTATTTTGCCGGTGACAAAGGGCTATTTTTGCTGGTTCTGGATTCTGACGAGCTTGGCGATGCCTTGAAATGGGAAACCTCGCGCGGCGGCGATCTGTTCCCGCATCTTTACCGGGAACTGAGGATGCAGGATGTGTTTTGGCACACAGAGCTGCCGCTCGGGCCGGACGGGCATATTTTCCCTGAAGGCGTCTTGTGAAAGTTCTCGAACCACTTGGGCTGGCCATCCTGAACCGGCTGAATCCGGAAACGGCGCATGGTTTGGCCTTAAAGGCACTAAAGACACCATTTGCACATTTACCCGGTCCGGTATCGACCGCCCGGCTTGCCACAAGCATCGCCGGACTAAAATTGCCGAACCCGGTCGGGCTGGCGGCTGGCTTTGACAAGAATGCGACGTGCGTTGACCAACTTTCACGCGCCGGTTTTGGCTTTATTGAGGTTGGTGCAGCCACACCCCGCGCCCAGCCCGGCAACCCAAGACCTCGCCTGTTCCGCCTGCGTGCTGACCGCGCCGCGATCAATCGGTTTGGCTTTAACAACGACGGGATGGATTTGATTGCGACCCGCCTTGCCCGTCGCGGTGGCACAATTCCCGTTGGCCTAAACTTTGGGGCAAATAAGGACAGCACAGACCGCGCCGCCGATTTTGCCACCGTGCTGGCGACCTGCGGGCCACATGTCGATTTTGCAACCGTCAATGTTTCGT
>JAHRVC010000205.1 GCA_019090885.1 Marinosulfonomonas sp. | reverse complement strand
TGTCCAAAAGCTCGGTGATGATGTGGTCCATATTGACCATATGCATGCCCGACTGATCGTCACATTCGGCCCAGTAGGCCACGCCAATATCGGTGCCGCCCAGCATCTCGCAGCATTTGGCACCCCATAGTTCCTCAATCCGCGCCCGGATCGCCGGAATGCCGCCGCCCGGTTCACCGCCAACGATGATCCGCTCGACGCCAAGCTCGGTGGCTTTGACGCCAAGAACTTCCTCGGCTTTTTCGGCCAGATGAATGACAAAGTTTGGTGCGCCAACAATGCAACGCGGTCTTGTGTCAAAGGCCGCGCGCAGCAGGCGTTCAGCCCCGCCATCGGCCCCAACCGGCACGTCGATTGCGCCCATGTATTGCAAGGCCTGAACCACCGGAATACCGCCAACAAACCCCTTGGCCAGTGAAAATGCATGCAGGGCCATATCGCCGGGGCGAATGCCGTTGGCAAAGAAACAACGGGCGGTCATTTCGTGCCACATCTCAGCATCCGGTTCTGTCAGGGCCACATAAGACGGGTTGCCCGTCGTGCCGGACGACGCCTGCATCTGCACGATGTCCTTGATGTCGGCGGCGCAATGCAGGCCAAAAGGCGGTTGCGCGGCAAGGCTTTCGCGGATTTCGGTTTTCACCGTATAGGGCAGCTTTTGCAGGTCTTCGATCGTGGTGATGTCATCAAAATCAACACCGGCGTCGGCGAATTTGGTCTGATAAAACGCCGAGCGTTCTTTCAGATACTCCATTTGTGCGCGCAGCTTTTCCTGCTGATGCGCGCGCACCGCATCCAAAGGCGCGGCCTCAATCGCATGCCAACAGGGATCATCTGCCTTGTCAAAAGCGTCGGCGCGGCGATATCGCATTCCGTAGTTCATCTCATTCTCCCTTTTTCAGTCGGCTCAGTAGGATTTTGGCAGGCCCATGACTTTTTCGCCAATGAAGCTAAGGCACAGTTCCCGGTTCACCGGGGCGGTGCGCAACAGGCGCATCAGCGGATACATTTCGTAAATTCCGGTGTCCTCGGTGAAACCAGAGCCGCCGTGTGCTTGCAGGGCGGCATCCACAGCCTCAATTCCGGCTTCGGCGGCGGCGTATTTCGCCATATTGGCAGATGCCCCAGCGGGCTGGCCCGTGTCAAATTCCCAAGCCGCGCGACGTCCCATCAGGCTGGCCATTTCGATGTTGGTATGGGCCTTTGCCATGGGGTGTTGTACGCCTTGATGGGCGCCGATTGGCTGGCCGAATACGACACGTTCGCTCGCATATTCCACCGCTTTGTTCAGTGCGAACCGGCCAAGGCCACAGCACAGGCCAGACAGAATAATCCGTTCCGGGTTCAGCGTGTCAAACAGGATGTTAAAGCCTTCGTCGATCTCACCGACTATATCCTCGGGGCCAAGATCAACCTCGTCAAAAAACAACGTCCACTGTTCTTCGGGCAGGGGGATCGAGATTTTAACCCGCTGTTTATCCACCCCCTTCTTTTTCAAATCGACGGCAAAAAGCGTAAAACCATCGGTGCGCCGCTCAACCTGATCGTGTGGCGTTGTGCGCGCGACCACCAGGCAATAATCCGACACGTCTGCACCCGTGATAAAGGTCTTTTCACCGCTTAGAGAAAACCGGTTGCCGTTGCGTTTGGCCAGCGTCGTCATCTTGACCGAATTGGACCCGGCCCCCGGTTCAGTGATCGCAAAACAAAACTGAATGTCGCCCTTGCAGGCGGCGGGCAGCAGTTCCTTTTTGTGAAATTCGGTGCCGTGTTTGGCCAGATGCGACAGGGACATGCAGGGACCAACGACCATCATCAACAGCGGAATGCCGTGGTTCGCGGTGCCTTCCATGAACAGCATCATTTCGGTCATGCCAAGCCCGGCACCACCATATTCTTCGGGCACCATGATCCCCAGAAACCCGTCCCTAGCGATCTGTTGGAACATCTCATGCGGGAAAGCATGGCGGCGCGCATGTTCCAGCCAATAGGCATTGTCAAAGCTTTGGGCCAGTTGGCCGCCGTATTCGTAAATCTGGCGCTGCTCGTCGTTCAGAGTGAAATCCATCGGTCTCTCCGTCGTGCTATTGCGTAAACACTGGTTTGCGCCGGTTTTCAAACGCATCCAGCCCTTCGGCCACATCCGCGCCGGGCAGGTGGCGCACGGCGGCGTCAAGTTCCAACTGCATTGACTGATCCAACGACATCTCGATCCCCTGACGTGCCAGCCGCTTCATTTCGGCTATGCCAACGCGCGAACGGGTGTTGATCGTCTGGCAATATTCCAGCGCGGCACTGTGCAAATCGTCGTCCGGCACAACATAGTTCGCAAGGCCGACGTCCTTGGCCTCACCCGATGTCATCCAGCGGGCAGAAAACAACAGATCAAGTGCACGGCGCTGGCCAATAAGCCGGGTCAGACGCTGACTGCCGCCCCAACCGGGGATCAGACCAAACTGCGCGTGTTGATCGCCAAACTGCGCGGTGTCGGCGGCAAAACAGACATCGGCGGCCAGCATCAATTCGGTGCCACCGGCCAGACACAGGCCCTGCACAGCCACAACGACCGGCAGCGGGCTGCTTTCCAGCCTTTGTAGCACGCCCATCCCAAAACTGATGAAATGATTAAGGCCTTTGGCATCCCCCATCAGCCCTTTGACCTCGGTCAGGTCCGCGCCAGTGCAGAAATGCTTGCCAGTTGAGCGGATCAGGATCGCGCGAATATCGCCGTTTGCCTCAAATTCAATACGCGCGGCGTCAATAAGCTGATGAACCTCCAGCGACAGACAGTTGAACTTTTCCGGGCGGGACAGCTCGATTACGCCGGTTGTTCCCTCGATCAGGGTTGTGACAGGGGCACTCATTTCTTGGCCTCGTTGGCGCGTTTGTCGTATTGCAGGGCCATCCGGCCAACTTTTTCGCGCGCAATTACCAGCTTTTGGATTTGCGCCGTGCCATCGCCAATTTGCAGACCCAGCACATCGTTATACCGCGTATGAAAAGGCAGATCACTGGTATAGCCATAGTGACCATGCAAGATCAGGCATTGGTGGATGATCTCGCAGCATGTCTTGGGCAGATACCATTTGCACATCGCTGCCTGTGCCGTATGGGGCTGCCCGGTGTCGCGCAGCGACAGGGTCAGATAACATAATTGACGCATCATCGTCAGCTGTGTTTCGGCCTCGGCCAGCGGAAAGCTGACGCCCTGAAACTGTGCCAAAGGGGTGCCAAATGCCTCGCGTTCCTGAACATAGGCCCAGGTTTCATCTACCGAGGCTTGCGCGGCACCCAAACATTCCAGCCCGATCAGCGCGCGGCTGAAATCAAAGCCCGACATGATCGTGCCGAACGCACGGCCCTCGACGGCCATCATGCATTCTGCAGGCACATAAACATCGTCAAAAAACACCGAGCCACGGCCAACAGGTTTGGTGCCAATGTCATCAAAATGCGTGCGGCTGATCCCTTTTTCTGTAAGGTCCACAAAGAACGCGCTAACACCGCGTGATCCGGTTCCCGGCCCGCCGGTGCGTGCGAACACAACGGCTGCGTCGGCCTGCGAGGCGAAACTCATCGAAGTTTTTTCACCGTTCAAACGCCAGCCATCGCCTGATTTTTCCGCCTTCAGTTGCAAACCGGCGGCATCGGATCCGCCGCGCGGTTCCGTCAGGCCAAGACCGATGATTTTGTCACCGGATACCACTTTTGGCACCCACTCCTGTGCAATGCCTTCTGATGCGTGTTGCGCCACCATGCCGCCCATAAGCGAGCCAAGCAGTTGCAGATAGCTGGCGTTGAAATCGGCATAAGCGATTTCTTCGATGATAAGCCCGGCCGTGACCGAGCTTTCGCCCATGCCGCCAAATTTTTCAGGCAGGTCGGGGCCGATTAACCCAAGTGCACCCATTTCCCGCATCATATCGCGATCGATGACGTGTTTGGCCGCGCGGCCCAAATAGGCGTCCGCCAGTTTTTCGCGTGCAAATCGTTGTGCGACTTCGCGAAATGCCTGTTGGTCATCTGTCGGTTGGAATTGCATGCTTTAGGACTCCTTGCCTATTTCCTGCTTTCCAAAAAACCTAACAAACGTTAGAATATCTGGCAAGCCGGAATAGGGAGAGACCTGATGAGCGCGCCAAAAAACACAGATGCAGCATACGAGACACTGACTTCACCGCTTCAGGTGGGGGCGCATACGCTGCGAAATCGCATAATCATGGGGTCGATGCACACACGTTTGGACATGGAATCTGATCCAATTGCCAAGCAAGTTGCGTTTTATCGTGAACGCGCGCGCGGCGAGGCGGCGCTGATTATCACCGGCGGATTTGCCCCCAATGAGGCTGGGTTGATCGAACCCGGCGCACCAATGCTGGATGATGCACAGGCGGCACTGGAACTGCGCCCGATCTGCGATGCGGTTCACGCCGAAGGCAGCCTGATCTGTGCACAGCTTTTACACGCAGGGCGCTACGCCAAGGCCGACAATTGTGTGGCACCCTCGGCCATCCGCGCCCCGATCAACCGGTTTACCCCGCGCGAAATGACCGGTGACGAAATATGGGAAACGATTAAGCAGTTTGCTACCTCAGCCCTCAACGCGCAGGCGGCGGGTTTTGACGGGGTCGAGATCATGGGCTCTGAGGGCTATCTGATCAATGAATTTACCGTCAATCACACCAACAAACGCGAGGATGAGTGGGGCGGCAGCGCCGAAAACCGCCATCGTTTGGCTGTTGAGACCGTCAAGGCGGTGCGCGCCGCTTGTGGTCCCGATTTCATGATTATCTACCGGATTTCTGCCGCCGATCTGATTGATCAGGGTGCACCAGCCGAAGAAATCGCAGCCCTTGCCAAAAAGGTCGAGGCTGCGGGCGCAGATATGCTGAACACGGGTATCGGCTGGCATGAAGCGCGGGTTCCGACGATTGCCTATCCGGTTCCGCGTGCCGTCTGGCGTCAGGCAGCGGCGAACGTGAATAACGCGGTTGCGATCCCGGTTGTGGCCTCTAACCGCATTAACACGCCCGAAATTGCCGAGGGCATTCTGGCGAGCGGCGACGCGGATCTGGTGTCACTGGCGCGCCCAATGCTGGCGGATCCGCATTTTGCCCTGAAAGCACGGCAGGGGCGGGCCGATGAGATCAACACCTGCATTGCCTGCAATCAGGCCTGCCTCGATTACATATTCTCGCACCGAACCGCTGGCTGTCTGGTGAACCCCAAGGCGTGTCGCGAAACGGAATTCAGCGATACACCTACAGATGCGCCAAAACGCATTGCGGTTGTTGGCGGTGGTGCTGCTGGGATGGCGGCCGCAGCCGAAGCCGGGGAACTGGGCCACACGGTAACATTATTTGAGGCAGGTAAGGCGCTTGGCGGGCAGCTTAATCTGGCAAGTGCTGCGCCTGGCAAGGATGAATTTGACGAAACCCTGCGCTATTTCAGCACGAAAATGGCGCGCCACGGCGTGGATGTCCGGCTGGGCACGCAGGCCGGGGCAGATGATCTGGCGAATAATTTTGACCATGTGGTGATCGCGACCGGCGTGACACCTCGGGTGCCCGATATTCCCGGTGTGGATCACG
>JAHRVC010000204.1 GCA_019090885.1 Marinosulfonomonas sp. | reverse complement strand
TCCAGGCGCCTACCAGCTCGACGCACGGCGCTGCATTTCCTACCTGACGATTGAACACAATGGCCCCGTTGACGAAGACCTGCGGGGGCTGTTGGGCAATCACATTTATGGCTGTGACGATTGTTTGGCCGCCTGCCCTTGGAACAAGTTTGCGGCCGACGCCAAGGAAATTAAATACGCCGCGCGCAATGATCTGATCGCGCCGGATCTGGGGGCTTTGGCCCGGTTGAATGACCCTGAATTTCGAGCGATGTTCTCTGGCAGCCCGGTCAAGCGCATCCGACGCGAGCGGTTCGTGCGCAATGTGCTTTACGCAATCGGCAATTCAGGCGACCCAGCTTTGCTAACGGTCG
The DNA here is from genome assembly GCA_019090885.1 of Marinosulfonomonas sp. Lineage (GTDB taxonomy): Bacteria > Pseudomonadota > Alphaproteobacteria > Rhodobacterales > Rhodobacteraceae > NORP110. Next base: position 17,516 of record JAHRVC010000204.1, on the reverse strand, counting down.
CGCGCGATCTGACTTCGGATCCGGACCCGATGGTTTGCGATGCCGCAAACTGGGCCGTGGCACAGCTATCGGATTGTGATTCAGCAAATTAGACGGCTAATATAGGTATTAACGTTGGTAAGATGCCGTTTGCGATGTCGCTCGGCGCGAACTCGGGTTAAAAGGCGATACCTTTCAGGGATTAATTGATGCGACCCGTCCACGGTATTTTACTTAAACTTTGTTCTGTTGTGATTCTGGTTGTGATGTCGAGCATCATCAAAGCCTATTCTCAGGATGTGCCCCCGGGCCAAGCTGTGTTTTTCAGGTCTTTCTTTGCAATACCAGTGATCCTTGTTTGGGTTTCACTCCGCGGCGAAATTCGAAGCGGGTTACGCGTAAACAACGTCATGTCACACGTATGGCGTGGTGGTATCGGCACCTGTGCGATGGTGTTGTATTTTGCCAGCCTAGGAATGCTACCGCTGCCCGAAGTAATGGCGATCGGCTATGCAGCACCACTGATGGTTGTGATCCTCGCTGCAATCTTTCTAGGCGAAAAAGTGCGCGGGTTTCGGATAACGGCAGTTGTGATCGGGTTGGTCGGCGTCCTGGTTGTCCTGTCGCCCAGACTATCGGCATTTGGCGCTGTGGTTGATGAGCGTGCTCAGATCGGCGCAATGGTGGTTCTTGCAAGCGCGCTTTTTGTGGCAATTTCCCAGATAGTTCTGCGCAAAATTGTTGATAGCGAGCATACAGCGGCAATTGTGTTTTATTACTCGATTATTTCATCATTACTGGCACTGTGCTCGGCCCCCTTCGGCTGGACGATGCCCGGTGCGGAAGTGTTTTTGATGCTGATTCTAGCTGGATTGATGGGCGGGGCCGGGCAGATTTTTCTGACGTCGTCCTATCGTCATGCGGATGTTTCAGTGATCGCACCATTTGATTACGCATCAATGATTCTGGCCTTGCTAATCGGATATTTCGTATTTGACGAAGTGCCGACGATGGTTATGCTTTCTGGCGCAAGTCTGGTAATTTCGGCAGGCGTATTTATCATCTGGCGCGAACATAAACTGGGGCTGGAGCGGGCCAAGCAACGCAAGGCGGCTACACCCGGGGGTTAGCAAACCGCCCCTTTTTGGAAGGGATATCTGGATGCCAAAACCAAAACTAGATGCCATAGGTGTTACCAGCGAGAGCCTGACAAAAACGACTGCGTTCTATTCGCTTCTTGGGTTTGAATTTGCTGATATCAAATCAGATGATCAACATATCGAAGCAATTACTGGCGCAGGCGAGGTTCGCCTGATGATTGACGACAGCAAACTGGCGCAGTCCTTGATCGGGCAAACGCCGACACCGCCAAACCACTCGATGTTTGCGATGCTTTGCGCCTCTCCTGCAGAAGTTGACGCAGTTGCCAGCCAAATTGCCGACGCCGGTTTCGTAGTCATCAAAGAACCGTGGGATGCGTTCTGGGGCCAACGATACGCGACGGTGGCTGATCCCGACGGGTATATGGTGGATTTATTCGCGCCCCTTTAACGAACGGGCGGTTTGATCGACGACTGAAGGATTTTCTGTGTCTCGACCGCGATGCGAATACCCTCGGTCGTGTCGGCAATCGGATAGGGGCCGAAAAAGTTCGCGCCGACTTTATAGCTAACCTGAACGCTGGAACCCGGAACGGTATTAACCGTGAACCAAAAGTCCGCGTTGAAAGCCGAAAGAGTCCGCGACAGAATTTCCTGAACCTCTTTGGGCGTGTGTTTTAGCGTCGTCTTTTCACCCCAGTTCAATTGCACATTGATAGATGAAGAATTACCGGCGCTGTCGGTGACGGCCAGTTCCTCTTTTGTGATGCCAAGCGGGCGCATCGTCGGGTCTTGCGTTGCCTGAAAGTATAGAAATGCCGCCGCTGCGGGAAACGTGACTGCCGCAATCAGCGCGGGCAGTGATAAATTGATTTGATTTGTTGCCACGTCACATGTCCCGGATGACCATCGGAGGGACACTAGATATTAAACCTTCAGGATTAGTAAATTGAACAACACAATTGGACGATCCGCGCCCGAGAGATTATGTTAGGAGGTACCCAGTTTGGGTCAATGGTGCAGGAAGATTATATTGTAGAAGGCAAAAATTTTGAATTTCTATTTATTTGGCTGCGGGCTGTTCTATTTGGCGTTCATCAATTGTACCGCCATTTTTTTATTCAACCTGGACAAGGAGCGCGCTGTTTTGAAAGAGTGGCGCATTTCGGAATCCACACTGTTGGCCGTGGCTTTTTTCGGCGGATGGCCGGGTGCAAAATATGGCCAACGCAAATTTCGACATAAGACCAGAAAACAACCTTTTGCGACACAACTGAACGCAGTCGCTGTCTTTCAGGTCCTGCTGATCCTGACGCTGTTGATACCCGACGTCAGACGCCAGGTATCCGAATTTGTGGCCCAGTTACAGATGCCGACAGAAACCAGCAAACCCACACGAATGCCGGTGCGTTTTGGACCGGGGTCCTGACTAAATATCTATTCGCGCACCAGCACCTCATAGGCCTCAGAAATTTCCCGCGTCAAGGCACCGACTTCAAAGTTGTAGTCACCGATTTGACCGACAGGCGTAACCTCGGCAGCCGTGCCAGTTAGCCAGCATTGCTCAAACCCTTCAAGCTCGTCGGGCTTGATGTGGCGTTCATTCACTTTGACCCCGCGCTCTTTCAGCATCGTGATAACTGTCTGGCGGGTCAGGCCATTCAGAAAGCAATCAGGCGTCGGAGTATGAACTTCGCCGTCTTTCACAAAGAAAATGTTCGCGCCGGTCGCTTCGGCAACATAGCCGCGATAGTCAAACATCATCGCGTCAGAACAGCCTTTCGCCTCGGCGATATGTTTGGCCATTGTGCAAATCATGTAAAGGCCGGCGGCCTTAGCGTGACAAGGGATGGTTTCAGGTGACGGACGTTTCCATTTGGAAATATCCAGCTTGGCACCCTTCATCTTGGCGTCCCCGTAATAGGCACCCCATTCCCACACAGCGATTGCCAAACGCACCGCATTTTTGTCGGCAGCGACACCCATGTCTTCACCGGAACCACGCCATGCAACTGGGCGTACATAACCATCTGTCAGCCCATTGGCGGCCAGAGTTTGCTGTTTGGCGGCGTCGATCTCATCGGCGCTCCATGGAATTTCAAAGTCGATAGCACGGGCCGAGGCAAGCAGCCGTTCAGAGTGATCGTGCCCCCTGAAGATTTTGCCATTATAGGCACGCTCGCCTTCAAAAACCGAGGATGCGTAGTGCAGGCCATGGGTCAGAACATGCACCTTGGCATCGCGCCATTCGATGAGTTTTCCGTCCATCCATATCTTGCCGTCGCGATCATCATATCCGCCCGTCATTTGAGCATCCTCCAGTTTCGGCTTGCAGCCGCTTTGCAAAAGTTGCGCATTTTAGGTCCAGTTCGGACATATTATTGCGCCAAATCTGATAATCGCTAACAATTGATTCTTGGAAAGTCAACAAGGCTGACATAAAATCCGAAATCGAAACAAATCCGTGAGCGAGGGTATGATGGCTGAAGGTGGCGGAAGCGACAGCTTGCTGTTCTTGACAGACGAACAGCTAAAAAAGGGTATCGAGGCGATGTTCTTTGCCTATCGCGGGTTCACAGCGGACCCTGACAGGATATTAGAAAATTACGCTTATGGGCGCGCCCACCACAGAGCAATCCATTTTATCAATCGCTCTCCCGAGACGACGGTAAATAATCTGCTTTCAATTCTGGGCGTAACGAAACAGTCTCTTAACAGGGTGCTGCGCCGGTTGATCGACGACGGATTGGTAGAAAGCCGTGTCGGAAAGCGCGACAAGCGCGAGCGGCATCTGGTATTAACCCCAAAAGGGGCCGCACTAGAGGCAGAGTTGTCCGAGGCACAGCGCATCCGAATGCGCGCGGCTTTCCGGACAGTTGGGCCGGATGCTGTGGCAGGATTCCGGCAGGTTTTAGAGGCGATGATGGATACAGATATGCGCCATCATTTCAGTTTGTTAAAGGATTCCGAGTGATGTCAGGAAACGAAGCCCATCTGTTGATCGTTGACGACGACGAGCGTATCCGCACGTTGTTGCAGAAATTTTTAATCCGCAACGGGTTCCTTGTGTCCGCTGCCCGCGACGCGGCCCATGCGCGTCGAATTCTGGCCGGTCTGGAATTTGATATGATCGTGCTGGATGTGATGATGCCGGGCGAGGATGGGATCAGTTTCACCCGTGACCTGCGCCAGTCGATTTCAACGCCGATTCTACTGCTTACGGCCAAGGGTGAAACCGACGAGCGGATTACCGGGCTTGAGGCCGGGGCAGACGACTATATGGCCAAGCCGTTTGAACCCAAGGAACTGCTGCTGCGCATCAACGCAATATTACGCCGCGTGCCGCAATCGGACGAGGACGCGGGTATTCCAAAAGTGCTGCATCTGGGGCCAATCCGCTATGACGTGGAACGCGGCGAGATGTGGCGCGGCGAAGATTTGGTGCGCCTGACCGCAACCGAAAGCCAGCTGATGAAAATATTCTCGGCCACCCCGGCCGCTGCCGTCAGCCGAAATGAGCTGGTCGAAAAGCTAGGTCGTGATAAAGGGCAGGCACAAGAGCGCGCCGTCGATGTGCAGATCACAAGGTTGCGGCGCAAAATTGAAACTGACCCCAAGCAACCGCGCTATTTACAAACGGTTCGCGGGGCCGGGTATATGCTGGCACCGGATTAGACCCTAACCCAGGCCGCACTCATCCGGGTAATTAAACTGCCATTTGTCGATTGGGCCGCCCTTGGCGTTGGTAGCAAACCGTGTTTGCACCCAGGCCTCTCCCAGTGACAGGATACCTTTACCTGTCAACAGGTTAACATCGCAGGACCCTTGATTCTGCATATTAGTACCGTCGTACCAATCATAGGTGAAACCGGCCAAAACAAATGCCCCGTCGCGCCAGGCAATCGTCAGCGTTTGTTGCCATTTATTTCGCCCGATACCGATATTCATGGAATTCACCAGCAACGAGCCAGACTCACTCACACGCAACTCTGGTATCTGACCGGGCCCGCCGATCCAGACGATTTCATGTGCCACAGTTTCGGGTTCACTATTTTGCCCCAAATAGATTGCCAGATCGACCATTCCATCATCATCTGCCGAACGGGTTAATTCGGCCTTGTCGGGAATGCCATCCCCGTCCAAATCGCTCGAAACTGTTGCTATTGGTTCGGCCATGGCAATTGATGGTAGAAAACAAAGTATCCTGAAAAGGCTTCGCATCGGTCCCTCGGGGGCAGTTGTTTGAGCCTAAGTATTGGCCTAGCATTCAGGTATGACAACAGCATATTTTTCCCATCCCGACTGTTTAGACCATGCGACGCCACAAGGGCATCCCGAACAGGCTGCGCGGCTGGGCGCGATTGAAGCCGCGCTGTCCGAGATGAAAGGATTGCAACGCCACAATGCGCCAGTCTGCGCAAACCTTGATATTTTACGCTGCCATCCAGAGGCGTATCTGGAACGGATTCAAATGGCCGCACCCGCTAAGGATGAAATATCACTGGACCCCGATACCCACATGTCGCCGGGAACATTAACAGCGGCCTATCGCGGCGTCGGGGCAAATATCGCGGCTGTTGATCGGGTGCTAAGCAGGGCCGCAAGCAACGCTTTCATCGCCTGTCGCCCGCCGGGCCACCACGCCGAAACCGCTCGGGCAATGGGGTTCTGCCTGTTTGGGAACGTGGCGATTGCCGCCAAACATGCGCTCGAGCAGCATGGGCTGCAACGCGTGGCGATCATAGATTTTGACGTGCATCACGGGAACGGAACACAGGATTTGCTGTGGGATGAGGCCCGCACGTTATTTTGTTCCAGCCACCAGATGCCGCTTTTCCCCGGCAGCGGTGCGGCCAGTGAACGGGGCGCACACGGCAATGTTGTAAATGTCCCGCTAGAGCCGAATTCTGGCAGCGCCGAGATGCGCCGGGCCTATGAAGATCAGATATTCCCTGCTGTCGAAAATTTTGCACCCGAATTTATTCTGGTCTCGGCCGGATTTGATGCACATCAGGCAGACCCATTGGCGAACCTTAACTGGACCACAGAAGATTTCATTTGGATCACGGAAAGAATTTGCGATCTTGCAGACGCCCATTGCGCTGGCAGGCTAGTCTCGACACTGGAAGGTGGTTATGATCTGACTGCGCTCGGCCAATCGGTGGCGGCGCATGTGAATGTATTGATGGAGCGGGGCAGATGAGCGACAAAAAAGTTTCCGAAATGAGCTTTGAACAGGCAATGGCAGAGCTGGAAACAGTCGTGGGTCAGCTCGAGCGGGGCGATGTCCCGCTGGAAGAATCGATCAAGCTATACGAGCGTGGCGCAGCCCTGAAGAAACGCTGCGAAGAAAAGCTGAAGGAAGCCGAGGAAAAAGTTGCCGCCATTACATTGGACGGCGATGGCAACCCCACCGGAACCAAAGCGGTCGAAGGACTTTAAGCCAATGTTTGAACAGCGTCTGGCAGATTGTGCCGGGCAGGTTACTGCATGTCTGGACGGCGCACTGGCACAATTGCCAGCCGGTCCAGTTCGTGACGGAATGTCCCATGCCAGCCGCGGCGGCAAACGCCTGCGCGCCTTTCTGGTGATGGAAGGCGCACGATTACACGGTGTGTCCGATGCGGGCAGCGTCTATGCAGGCGCGGCAATCGAGGCGATGCACGCCTATTCGCTGGTGCATGATGACTTGCCTTGCATGGATGATGATGATTTGCGACGCGGCCAGCCCACGGTTCATGTGAAATGGGACGAAGCAACGGCGGTTTTGGTCGGTGATGCGTTGCAAACTCTGGCCTTCGATTTGTTGTCTCGACCACAAGTGCATTCTGATCCTGCAGTTGCCCTAAAACTGGTCGCGTCCTTGGCGCAGGCGGCAGGGGCTGGCGGAATGGTTCTGGGTCAGGCGCAGGACATCGCGGCCGAAACCGCAACAACGCCACTGAAACTTGATGCAATCACCGCATTGCAATCCAACAAAACCGGCGCGCTGATCCGCTGGTCGGCAGAGGCCGGCGCAGTGCTTGGTGGCGCGGATACCGGGCCGTTGCGGCGCTATGCAGATTCACTTGGGCTGGCATTTCAGATAGCAGATGACATACTGGACGTCGAAGGCGACGCTGCGAAAGCTGGGAAACGCATTGGCAAAGACGCCGAGGCCGGAAAAGCGACGTTTGTTTCACTATTGGGTCTGAACGGGGCCAAAGATCGCGCCAGTGAGCTGGTGTTACAGGCCCAAGACGCTTTGCAGCCCTACGGCAATAAAGCCGACGCCTTGCGGGACGCAGCACGTTTCGTTATTTCGCGGGATAAGTAATCAACCGCCCCCGGAGGGCAAATGTCAGACACGCCCAAAACACCCCTGCTGGACCGGGTCCATGTTCCCGCCGACCTGAAACAGTTTTCAGACGGCGAACTTGTGACCCTTGCAACCGAGTTGCGGGCCGAGACGATTTCGGCGGTGTCCGAAACCGGCGGGCATCTTGGGGCTGGTCTGGGCGTGGTTGAACTGACAGTCGCACTGCATGCGGTGTTTGACGCACCCAAAGACCGGATCATCTGGGACGTAAGCCATCAGACTTATCCGCATAAGATCCTGACCGGGCGGCGCGACAGGATACGCACCCTGCGCCAAAAGGGCGGCTTGTCCGGATTCACAAAACGATCAGAAAGCCCATTTGACCCATTTGGCGCAGCCCATAGCTCAACGTCGATCTCGGCAGCCCTTGGGTTTGCCGTTGCCCGTGATCTGGGCGGTGCGACAGAACATGGGATCGGTGATTGCATTGCGGTTATCGGCGATGGCGCGATGAGTGCTGGGATGGCGTTTGAGGCAATGAATAACGCCGGGCATCTGGGCAAGCGGCTGATTGTCATCCTGAATGACAACGAAATGTCGATCGCCCCGCCAGTTGGCGCGATGTCCAGCTATCTGTCGCGGCTGTATGCAGGGGCACCGTTTCAGGAATTCAAAGCAGCGGCCAAAGGTGCGGTCAGCCTGTTGCCCGAACCCTTCCAAGAAGGCGCGCGCCGGGCCAAGGAATTACTAAAAGGCATGACAGTCGGCGGCACGCTTTTTGAAGAGCTGGGCCTGTCTTATGTCGGGCCGATAGACGGCCACGATCTGGACCAGTTATTGTCGCTGTTGCGCACGGTGAAAGACCGCGCAACGGGTCCGATCCTTATCCATGCGATCACCAAAAAGGGCAAAGGCTATGCGCCCGCCGAGGCAGCTGTTGATCGGGGGCATGGGGTTGGGAAATTCGACGTCGTTACCGGAAAACAGCATAAAACCCCGTCAAATGCGCCGTCCTATACAAAGGTGTTTGGCGATGCACTGGTGCGCCAAGCTGCACAGGATCAAAAGATCGTCGCCGTCACCGCTGCCATGCCCGATGGCACCGGTTTGAACTTGTTCGCCGAACGTTACCCCAGCCGGTGTTTTGATGTGGGCATTGCTGAACAACACGCGGTGACGTTTGCGGCAGCACTTGCAGCGGGTGGAATGAAACCTTTTTGCACAATTTATTCGACCTTCCTGCAACGGGGCTACGACCAGATTGTGCATGACGTGGCTATTCAGCGCCTGCCGGTTCGCTTTGCAATTGATCGCGCCGGTCTGGTCGGCGCAGATGGCGCGACCCACGCGGGGGCTTATGACATCGCATTTCTAGCGAACCTGCCCGGCATGGTGGTGATGGCGGCAGCGGATGAGGCCGAGTTGGTGCATATGGTTGCCACGGCTGCGGCGCATGACAGCGGGCCAATTGCGTTTCGATATCCACGTGGCGAAGGCGTTGGCGTGGATATGCCAGAGGCCGGCGAGGTGCTGGAAATCGGCAAAGGGCGCGTCATTCAGGAAGGCGGGCGCGTTGCGCTGCTATCATTCGGAACCCGGTTGGACGAAGTGCAAAAAGCGGCAGAAACACTGTCTAACAAGGGAATAACCCCCACAATCGTTGATGCCCGTTTTGCCAAACCGCTCGACCAGGAACTGATCTTACGACTGGCGGATAGCCATGAGGCGCTGGTGACGATCGAGGAAGGCTCGGTTGGCGGCTTTGGCTCGCATGTGGCGCAATTGCTTAGCGATGAAGGCGTGTTTGATACGGGGCTGAAATTCCGCTCGATGGTCTTGCCCGATACTTTCATAGATCAGGCAAGTCCGGCGGATATGTATAAGGTTGCAGGGCTAAACGCGGCGGATATCGTTGCAAAAGTTCTGGGCGCTTTGGGCGTTGCCGATATAACCAGCCAGCGCGCCTGACCGGCGATTAAGACTGATCCAACAAAGCCGAAAGACCCGCGCGATAATCCGGGTAAATCAACTTTACGCCCAGCTCGTCCTTTATTCGATCATTTCGCACCTTTTTAGACTCGCTATAAAAACTGCGCGCCATTGGGGTCATGCTGGTAGTCGCAAAATCCTCGGCTGGCGGAACGGGCAGACCAAGCAGTTTCGCGGCGTAGGCAATGACGTCCTGTGGCGGGGCCGGATCGTCGTCACAGATGTTGTATATTGCACCGGGATTAGGGTTGGCGATGGATGCCGCCAGCGTTTGTGCGATGTCGTCAACATGTGTCCGGCTGAAAACCTGACCCGGCTTAATGATGCGACGCGCCGTGCCGTTTTGCAGTTTGGCAAACGGGCCGCGACCGGGGCCATAAATGCCCGCAAGGCGAAAAATATGCAGCGTTAGAGACTGTTTTTGCCATTGTGCCTCGGCCGTAACCCTAAAGGTTCCGCGTTTGGTGGCCGGGTCTAGCGGCGTCGCTTCATCCACCCAACCGCCTTGATGATCGCCATAAACACCGGTGGTTGAAAGGTATCCGACCCAATCAAAAGGCGCCGCATCGGCAATTTCGCTTTGAAGTTCCTTCAACACCGGATCGCCGGCCTCATCGGGCGCGGTCGAAATCAGCAGATGGCTGGCCTCTACCAAAGCAGGACGCATATCGGCCCCGGGCCAAATCAGTGGTTCAACACCCTGTGCACGCAATTCCTTGCACTTAGCCTCGCTTCGGGTTGTCCCGATCACGCGCCACCCCATCGGGATCAGTAGTTTCGCCAATGCACGGGCGCTGTAGCCGTGACCAAATGAAAGCAAAGTCTTTGTCATAGGCGCATAGTCGGTTTGCAGGAATGTAAGTGCAAGGGGGCTTGATCCCGCACCGAACTTGTGGACAATTGGTTCATGGAAAAACCTTCACTAAAAACTTGGGAACAAAGTGCCGCGCGGCTGATTTCCGTCGCCGCTGGACGCTCGCCTGCGGATATGGTGATCCGTGGTGGAATATTGGTCAACGTGCAAAGCCGCGAGGTTTTGGATGGATGGCAGGTGGCCATTGCGGACGGGCGGTTTGCCTATGTTGGAACTGACGCCAGTCATTGCATCGGTGACAGCACCGAAGTGATCGAGGCAGACGGCCAGTACATGATTCCCGGCCTGTGTGACGCACATATGCACATCGAAAGCGGCATGTTGACGCCTGCTGAATTCGCCCGCGCTGTCGTGCCCCATGGCACTACAAGTATGTTCAACGACCCGCATGAAATTGCGAATGTCATGGGCCTGCGCGGTGTGCGGATGATGCATGACGAAGCGTTGATGCAGCCGGTTAACATTTATACACAAATGCCGAGCTGCGCGCCCTCTGCCCCCGGATTAGAGACTACTGGCTTTGAAATTACGGCAGATGACGTGGTCGAGGCGATGTCTTGGCCCGGCATTATCGGCCTGGGCGAAATGATGAATTTCCCCGGCGTGATTAATGGTGATCCCAAGATGCTTGCCGAGATGGCCGCAACCATGGCGGCAGGCAAAACTGTTGGCGGCCATTACGCAAGCCCGGACAAGGGGCGTGACTTTGCGGCCTATGTTGCTGGTGGCCCCGCTGACGATCACGAAGGCACCGCCGAGGCCGACGCGATTGCCCGTGTGCGGTTGGGGATGCGCTCGATGATGCGGCTGGGCAGTGCTTGGTATGATGTGAAAAGCCAAATAACCGCCGTGACGGAAAAAGGCTTGGATCCACGCAACTTTATTCTGTGCACGGATGATTGTCATTCGGGTACATTGGTTAACGAAGGCCATATGAACCGCGTTGTGCGTCATGCGATTGACTGTGGTTGCGATCCGCTGGTCGCGCTGCAAATGGCGACGATCAATACCGCGACGCATTTCGGGTTGGAACGCGAACTTGGCTCTATTGCGCCGGGGCGGCGGGCAGATGTGGTTCTGACCTCTGACCTGAAAACGCTGCCGATCCACCGGGTGATCGCGCGCGGCGTAACGGTTGCGCTGGATGGCGAAATGCGCGTCGAATGTCCGCATTTTGACTGGCCCGATGACGCCCGCAAGACCGTACATATGGGCAAAATTCTGGATGGGAGCGACTTTCAGGTAACCGCACCGGATGGCGCAAATTCGGTGACGGCAAAGGTTATTGGCGTCGTTGAAAATCAGGCACCGACCAAGGCACTTACCGCTGATTTGCCTGTAATAGACACTATTGTTCAGGGTGATGAGGCGCAGGACGTCTGCCAGATTGCGCTTGTCGAACGCCACCGCGCGACGGGCGATGTGGTGAATGGGTTCGTGTCGGGCTTTGGCTATAAAGGAAACATGGCCATTGCCAGCACGGTAGCCCATGACAGCCACCATATGATCGTGGTTGGCACCAGCCGCGATGATATGGCAATGGCTGCAAACCGTCTGGGTGAGATCAACGGCGGTATCGCCGTGTTCAAAGATGGCAAAGAAATTGCCTTGGTTGAACTGCCTGTGGCCGGCCTGATGTCAGACAGCCCCGCACATGAAGTTGCCGCCAAAGCCGATCGGATGGTCGAGGCGATGGCCGAATGTGGATGCACCCTGAACAACGCCTATATGCAACATTCTTTGTTGGCTCTGGTCGTCATACCAGAGTTACGAATTTCTGATCTGGGGTTGGTAGACGTAACCAAATTCGAGATTACAGACCTGTTTGAGGATATTTGATGAACGCCGAGCAAAACATGCCAATCCTGACGCCAAAGGCACTGGACCCAGAAACATTTTTTGATCCCGATGAGGCAGTTCAGCGCCTGATCGAGCTTTACACGACAGCCAGTGAATTTTTGTGCGAACGGTTTTCTGATACCGCTTCCGGTTCCAAGCCGCCGTCGCGATTTCGCGCCTATTATCCGGAAATCAGCATCACAACGACCAGTTATGCCCAAACTGATAGCAGATTGAGTTTTGGCCATGTGGCCACGCCGGGCACCTACGCAACCACCGTCACCCGGCCCGATCTGTTCGCCGGTTATCTGAAACAGCAAATTGACCTGCTGATCCGAAATCACGGGGTTCCGGTGACGATCGGTGTCTCGACCACGCCGATGCCTGTGCATTTTGCGGTCGCCAATGATACAGGGATCACTGTGCCGCAAGAAGGGGCGATGGAATTCACGCTGCGCGATGTATTCGATGTGCCGGATTTGGCCACGATGCACGACAACATCGTCAACGGCTATGACTGTTCTCATCCGGACGGATCACAACCACTGGCCCCATTTACCGCGCAACGTGTCGATTATTCGCTCGCCCGGCTGTCCCATTACACAGCCACCAAAGCAGAGCATTTTCAAAACCATGTTCTGTTCACCAACTACCAGTTTTATGTGGAGGAGTTTGAGGCTTATGCCCGCAAGGTGTTGGCCGACAAAGACAGCGGATACACAGAGTTTGTGGGGCCGGGCAATGCCTCTATCACGACAGCCAAAGGTGCCTTGCCGGTTCCCGACAAGTTGCCGCAAATGCCAAGCTATCATCTGAAGCGCACCGACAATACCGGGATCACGCTGGTCAACATCGGGGTTGGTCCGTCCAATGCCAAAACGGCGACAGATCATATAGCCGTTCTGCGCCCGCACGCATGGCTGATGGTTGGTCACTGCGCCGGTCTGCGCAATAGTCAGCGGCTGGGCGATTTTGTTCTGGCCCACTCTTATCTGCGCGAAGATCATGTGTTGGATGACGACCTGCCGGTCTGGGTGCCAATCCCGCCACTGGCCGAGATTCAGATCGCGCTAGAGCAAGCAGTTGCACGGGTTACCAAGCTGGAAGGCTATGAGCTTAAGCGGATCATGCGGACTGGCACCGTTGCCACCATCGACAATCGAAACTGGGAGCTGCGCGATCAATCGGGTCCGGTGCAACGCCTGTCCCAATCGCGCGCTATTGCTCTGGACATGGAAAGTGCCACGATTGCCGCAAATGGATTTCGGTTCCGGGTGCCGTATGGGACCTTGCTGTGTGTGTCTGACAAACCTTTGCACGGCGAGCTGAAACTGCCCGGTATGGCGAGTGATTTTTACAAAACGCAGGTGTCCAAACACCTGTTGATTGGCATTCAGGCGATGGAAGAGTTACGCGAGATGCCGCTGGAACGTATCCACTCTCGCAAGCTAAGAAGCTTTGAAGAGACCGCATTTCTGTAATTTTTGCATATAATCGGTAGAAAATGTGCATTTTTCTGCTTGTTGGGCTCACAAAACATTGTGTCGCACCCCTATATTCAGCTAGTTTCCCTGCACAAACCCCAATCAGAGGGGTCGTATGAGGAGAAAAATACATGGCAAAACCACTGACAAAGACACAGCTCATCGCCACTCTGGCTGAAGAGATGGCAAGTGACAAAAAATCTGCCAGCGCTGCGCTGGACGCAATCATTGCGGTAATCACGCGCGAAGTTTCAGCCGGTGGTGCTGTAACGCTTCCCGGTGTTGGCAAAATCATGTGCCGCGAGCGTCCAGAGCGTATGGTTCGCAACCCGGCAACTGGTGAGCAGATTCACAAAGATGCGGATAAGGTCGTGAAGATGACTATTGCCAAAGCGCTGAAGGATAGCGTCAACGGCTGAGTTCTAGCGGAACTTGAATTTATAAAGGGTCGCCGGGTCGGCGGCCCTTTTTTTGACGGAGAACAGATGAACCTTCGCGCAATTCTGATTGGGCTGGCCTTTGCCCTGATGTGGTCATCTGCATTTTCGGCCGCACGAACAATCGTCGCCGATGCGCCGCCATTGGGTTCGCTGGCATTGCGGTTTTTCCTATCGGGGACCATTGGCGTTGTATTGGCGCGGATGCTTGGCCAATCCTGGCATCTGACACGGCAACAATGGCGCGGCACCATAATATTTGGCCTTTGCCAGAACGCACTTTATCTGGGTTTGAATTTCATCGCGATGCAAAAAGTTGGCGCGTCCGTGGCGGCTATAATCGCGTCGGTGATGCCTTTGATGGTGGCCTTTGCCGGCTGGGCCTTTTATCGCGAGCGGATGCAGCCAATTGCGGTGGCGGGCCTGTTTGCGGGTAGTTTTGGTGTGGCGCTGATCATGGGCGCGCGGATCAATGCGGGCGTGGATATTCCCAGTGTCATCCTGTGCTTTATCGCCGTCATTGCGCTGACCATAGCGACGCTTGCGGTGCGTGGCGCGTCTGGTGGCGGCAACCTGTTGATGATTGTCGGGCTTCAGATGTTTGTCGGTGCCAGCATTCTGGCGGTCGCGTCGTTCTTTTTGGAAACCCACGAAGTGAATTTTTCATGGAAACTCGTTTGGGTCTTTACCTATATCACTTTGGTTCCGGGATTGCTGGCGACTTGGGTCTGGTTCGAACTGGTTCGTCAAATCGGCGCTGTAAAGGCCGCCACCTTTCACTTCCTCAACCCATTTTTGGGCGTAGTAATTGCGGCAATTCTTTTGGGTGAGGAAATGGGCCTGCTTGATGTGGTCGGAATTGTAATCATCATGGCTGGAATTCTGGCGGTGCAGCTGTCCAAGCAAAGCACCCGCTAACAGGCATGTGATCGGATGTAACCCGAGTTTTGGTGACATGGATGCGCGATAGGTTCTAACTGCGGCCATGGAACTGATATTTGCATATGGTGCCGGGTTGCTGACTTTGATCAACCCCTGTGTGTTGCCGATCCTGCCAATCATTCTGGCCAGTTCGGTGCAAACAAATCGGCATGGACCCCTGGCAGTTGCCGCCGGGATGAGCACATCGTTCGTTATACTGGGGATGCTATTGACGGTCCTTGGCCGCACCCTTGGCATTAACGAAGATACCATTGTGAACACCGGCGCAGTGTTGATGATCGTCTTTGGGTTGGTCCTGCTAGTCCCGCGTCTGTCGGCCGGGTTCGCTACGGCAACGGCCGGGTTTGCGTCCGGTGCAAATGCTTCGATTGATAACATTGACCAATCCGGCCTTCGCGGGCAATTTTTGATCGGTATCCTTATGGGTGCCGTCTGGAGCCCTTGCATCGGCCCCACACTTGGCGCCGCTATTGGTCTGGCCAGTCAGGGCGAAAGCCTGATTTTTGCCGCATCCATTATGTTGTTTTTTGCCTTTGGTGTATCCACGATCATTTTGGCGCTTGGCTATGGCGCGCGCTCGGTGATCGTGCGCCGCCGCGAATGGATGCGCGCCGTGGCCGAAAAATCCCGCCCGTTGATGGGCGGTGTTTTTGTGCTGGTTGGGCTGGGCATTCTGTTCCACCTGCCCCGGTATGCCGAAGCCTGGCTGATTAACAATCTGCCGACGTGGCTAATCGACCTGTCCGTTTCGATTTGAAAAAGGAGTATCCAATGAAACGCCGTGATTTTTTGATCTGCAGCGCCGCATTTGCTGCAATTCCACTGTCTGCCTATGCAGACGCACTGAACTATAAACCCGGATTGGTGAAATCCGAACTGGCTGCAGGAAAGACGGTATTCCTCGATTTCACCGCAACTTGGTGTTCAACCTGCGCTACGCAGGCGCGTGTAATCGATGCCTTGAAAGCCAAGAATCCGGCTTACGGCGCGGCGATTTCATTTATTGACGTAGACTGGGACACTTACAAAAACTCGAAACTAGCCCAAGCCCTGAATATACCCCGTCGATCAACGTTGGTCGCTCTAAAAGGCGATGCAGAACTGGGCCGGATTGTTGCGGGCACGTCGCGCAAGCAGATCAAAAAGCTGATGGATATAGCGTTACAGGCGTCAACTTCGTGACCTGAAATTGGTGTCTATCCGATAGTTCCCCGGTTTTTGCCAACCTGACCCCGGTGTAACAGCAGGTGGTCAAGAATTACGCAGGCCATCATTGCTTCGCCAACCGGCACCGCGCGGATGCCGACACATGGGTCATGGCGACCCTTGGTGATGATCTCGGCTTCGGCCCCTGATTTGGTGATCGTCTTTCGCGGCGTCAGAATCGACGACGTAGGTTTCACCGCAAAGCGCACCACAATATCCTGCCCTGTGGAAATCCCGCCAAGAATGCCGCCTGCGTGGTTTGAACTGAACTGCGGTTTGCCGTCATCGCCCATGGAAATCTCATCTGCGTTGGCTTCGCCGGTTAGCATCGCGGCCGCCATGCCTTCGCCAATTTCCACACCTTTTACCGCGTTGATAGACATCATTGCAGCGGCTAAATCAGTGTCTAACTTGGCATATACAGGCGCTCCAAGGCCCACAGGTGCGCCCGTGGCGACAACCTCGATCATCGCGCCGACAGAGCTGCCCGATTTGCGAATTTTATCCAAATAGACAGCCCAGTCTGTTGCGGCCTTCGCATCCGGGGTCCAAAATGGATTCTGGTCGATCTGGTCCATATCTAGCCGGGAACGGTCGATCTGATGCGGGCCCATCTGAACCATATAGCCTTTGATCTGCAGCCCCGGCGCCAGCGCCTTGATTGCTTCGCGCGCGACACCACCAGCGGCCACCCGAGCAGCGGTTTCGCGCGCCGAACTGCGCCCGCCACCGCGGTAATCGCGGATACCGTATTTCTGCCAATAGGTGATGTCCGCATGGCCGGGACGGAATTTATCGACGATATCGCCATAGTCCTTTGAACGTTGGTCCGTGTTGCGGATCATCAACTGGATCGGCGTGCCGGTGGTCTTGCCCTCAAAAACGCCAGACAGAATTTCAACTTCATCTGCCTCGCGGCGTTGCGTCGTGTATTTGTTTTGTCCGGGTTTGCGCAGATCAAGCCAGTGCTGCAGTTGCGCCGCTTCCAGCGGAACGCCCGGCGGGCAACCATCAACGGTCGCACCAAGTGCGGGCCCGTGGCTTTCGCCCCAGGTCGTCACACGGAAAAGATGGCCAAAACTGTTGATGCTCATCACGAGGCTCCTTTGAACATCCGGTCTAGCGGGGGCTTGGGTTTGCCTCAAGTAGTTTTGCCTTGCCGGATTCAGAATTGGGGCATAGATACATCCCTACCTCGGGGTGCCTTACCGGCTGAGATGCATTCGCAAACCCGTAGAACCTGAACCGGCTAATACCGGCGGAGGAAAGGTCGAGAATATCCTCCACCCGAACCCCGCCCGCCTTTGGAGGATTAAAATGAACTATCCGATCATCGCTGCGGGACTTCTGGCACTGGCAACAAGCGCC
>JAHRVC010000203.1 GCA_019090885.1 Marinosulfonomonas sp. | reverse complement strand
TCCAAGCAACATCCCCCCACCACTCAAAACCTGCCGCTGTGACCTTGCCCCACTGGCGCAACCCGCGTAGATATCGGCGACGCAAAAAACAGCAGGGCAATCAACATGGCGAAGAACGCAAAAGGCAAAAAGTCGAATTTCGTTGTCTGGGGCATTGTGCTGCTGCTGATCGTCGGCTTTGCCGGCTTTGGCGCGACCGGTCTGGGCGGGCAAATTCAGTCAATCGGATCGGTCGGCGATACCGAGATTTCGGTGAACCGATATGCCCGCGAGCTGGATCAGGAATTGCGGGCCTTTGGCGCGCAGGTTGGTCGCCCCGTCACTTTGAACGAAGCCCGCCAATTCGGCATTGATCGCAACGTTCTGCAACGGCTGGTATCGGGTGCGGCACTGGAAAACGAAGTGACCCGCATCGGCCTGTCGATCGGCGACGAAGAAGTGCACCAACAGGTTCTGACCAGCCCCGGCTTTGTCGGGCTTAACGGCGATTTTGATCGCGATGCCTATGAATTCACGCTCGATCAGGCCGGGATGACACCGGCAGGATACGAAGACCTGCTGCGCGTGACCGCAGCACGCGGTATTCTGGAAACGGCAGTTCTGGGTGGGCTGCGCGCACCGGATGCATATGCCACCTTGATCCTGAACTACGTTGGCGAGCGGCGGAACTTTTCGTGGGTTGAACTGGACGAAGCCACGCTGACCACCCCGGTTCCAACACCCGACGAAGCAACGTTGCGCACCTTTTATGATGCCAACACCGATGTTTTCATGCTGCCCGACACCAAGAAGCTGACCTATGCTCTGTTGTTGCCCGACACGCTGATCGATCAGGTTGCGATCGACGAAGACACCCTGCGCGCGCTTTATGATGAACGCGACGCTGACTTTAATCGCCCCGAACGCCGTCTGGTCGAACGTCTGATATTCGCAACCGACGCCGAAGCAGACGCCGCCGTGGCCGCGCTGGCTGGTGGCACCACGTTTGACACACTGGTTACCGAACGTGGGCTGGCGCTAAGCGACGTTGATCTTGGCGATGTTCGGCAGGACGAATTGGGCGCGGCGGCAGACACTGTGTTTGCGCTGACCGAACCGGGCATTGCTGGCCCAACTCAGACGGACCTTGGCCCGGCATTGTTCCGGGTGAACGCGATCCTTCCTGCCCAAAGCACGCCATTTGCAGATGTCGCCGACACCCTGCGCACAGAACTTGCCGCAGATCGCGCCCGGCGCATCGTGTCTGACCAGATCGGTGATTTTGACGATCTGCTGGCCGGTGGCGCAACACTGGAAGAACTGGCAGACGAAACGGATATGGCCTTGGGACAGATCGACTGGACCTCCGAAACCACGGACGGAATTGCCGCTTACACAGGGTTTTCCCAAGCGGCAGCACAAGTGGCGCAGGGCGACTTCCCGGAGATTGTCGAACTGGCGGATGGCGGCGTTTTTGCGCTACGTCTGGACAGCCTGATCGCTGCCCACCCCGAACCATTTGAGGACGCCCGCGAGGCCGTTCAGGCCGCCTGGCATCTGGATCAGGTCGGCACGCGTTTGGGCGAAGAAGCCGCAGTGCTGAACGCGCAGCTTGAAAACGGCGCGCGGATCGGAACGCTTGGCCATCCGGTTACGGTTGAAACCCATATCACCCGCGCCGCATTTATCGAGAACACCGACCCTGCCCTGATGGAAAAGGTCTTTGAATTGGATGCCGGCGAAAGCGCATTGATCCAGGCCGCAGGCAAAGTCTGGATCATCCAGCTGCGCGAGGTTCTTGCCCCCGATGCAGATAGCCCCCAGGCCGAAGCAGTAACGCAGGCCGTGGCAAGTGAAACCGCGCAAGGGATCGCACGCGACCTTTTGGCCGCCTTCACCAGCGCGATCGAAGCGGACGCTGGCATTTCGCTTAATCAAGCGGCGCTGAATTCCATTCACGCGCAGTTTCCCTAAAGGCGCAGCACGATGGCTTTGACCCCGGATTTCAAAACCTTTGCTGCCCGCTATGAGGCGGGCGAAAATCAGGTTGTCTATACCCGACTGGCCGCCGATCTGGACACGCCGGTATCGCTGATGCTGAAACTGGCCGAAGCACGCACAGACAGTTTCATGCTGGAAAGTGTCACCGGGGGCGAAGTGCGCGGGCGCTATTCAATCATCGGCATGAAGCCCGACCTGATCTGGAAATGCCACGGCGAAACCTCGCAGATTAACCGAAACGCGCGTTTTGACCCCGATACATTTGAGGCGCAGGATGGCTCGCCACTGGAAACCCTGCGCGCCCTTATCGCCGAAAGCCGGATCGAACTGCCCGATGACCTGCCAGCATCTGCCGCCGGGCTGTTTGGCTATCTTGGCTATGACATGATCCGGCTGGTCGAACATCTGCCCAATGTAAACCCCGACCCTCTGGGCCTGCCTGACGCAGTGATGCTGCGCCCCTCGGTAGTGGCGGTGCTGGATGGGGTTAAGGGTGATGTGATCCTAGTGTCACCCGCATGGGCCAGTTCCGGCCTGTCCGCACGCGCCGCCTATGCACAAGCGGGCGAACGGGTGATGGACGCGTTGCGTGATCTGGAACGCCAGCCCCGCGATGCAACCCATGATCTTGGCGAAAGCCTGCCCGAAAGCGAACCGACATCCAGTTTCAGCCACGCCGAATATCTGGCAGCGGTCGAAAAATCCAAAGACTACATTCGCGCCGGTGATATCTTTCAGGTGGTGCCCGCACAGCGCTGGACGCAGGATTTCACCCTGCCGCCCTTTGCGCTTTACCGCAGCCTGCGGCGCACCAACCCCTCGCCATTCATGTTCTTTTTCAACTTTGGCGGCTTTCAGGTGATCGGCGCCAGCCCGGAAATTCTGGTGCGGGTTTTTGACAACGAAGTCACCATCCGCCCGCTTGCCGGAACCCGGCGACGCGGCGAAACCCCGGCCGAGGATAAGGCGCTGGAAGTGGAACTGTTGGCGGATGAAAAGGAACTGGCCGAACATCTGATGCTGCTTGATCTGGGGCGCAATGATACCGGCAAAGTCAGCAAGATCGGCACCGTCCACCCGACCGAGCAATTCATCATCGAACGCTACAGCCACGTGATGCACATTGTGTCCAACGTCGTGGGCGAACTGTCGGATGAGCACGACACGCTGTCAGCACTGCTGTCGGGCATGCCTGCGGGCACGGTATCGGGCGCGCCCAAGGTGCGGGCGATGGAAATCATTGACGAACTGGAATCGGTCAAGCGCGGCGTTTATGGCGGCGGTGTTGGCTATTTTGCCTCAAACGGCGACATGGATATGTGCATCGCTCTGCGCACGGCAGTGTTGCAGGACGAAAAGCTGTATATTCAGGCGGGCGGCGGCGTTGTTTATGACAGCGATCCCGAGGCCGAGTATCAGGAAACCATGCATAAATCCAACGCGATACGACGCGCCGCGGCAGATGCCGGGCTTTATGTGCGCGCGGGCAAGAACTGAAAAACAGCCCTGCCCGAAGCCACTTATATTCCGGTTATTGCGCCTTCAGCACCACAGAAACCGGCGCTAATGCTACGGTATTGGCCCGGTTTCCCAGCCCCCATTCCAACAGCGCTTTGATCGTCTCGGGGCGGTTGCGGCCAACCAAGATTACGCCCCCCTGCTGCCCGGCACGAAACGCCGCGCGATCAATAAACCGTTTAATCGCTGCGCCATTTTGCCCGATGCCGTCAATATCACTGAACACCAGTGCGGCCGGAACGCCCTCGCGCTCGGCCACCTGAATGGCTGAGTTCAAACCGCGCTTATAGGTAATCATTCCGTGGCCAGATGCGGCCAGCGCGTCAGCAACCTGACTGGCAAGGGTCCGCCCGGCCTGAAAATCGCCTTCCGGAACATCCATCACGGCAACCGCTTCGGGGACGGCGGAAAGATAGGACAGAAACGCAACTTCGACATCAACCGGGGCCGCGCCCTCGGGCAGCGGTGCCAGCACCACAACCTCATTTCCCGCATCTCGGTAGCGACGCATCAAATCGGGCGCGTTTGATTTGCTGGCATCCACCACATAGCTGACCGGAAACGGCAGCGCCGCATCCGTTGCAGCACCGGTATCGCCAGTATCCGTGAGCAAGAGAATAGCCATCAATGGCCGGGCCTCGGGGTTTTCAAACACAGCCGCGAATTGTTCGATTGCCGGTGCGTCGGTTAACTCTGGCGCGCCGCCCGGTTCTGCCGGTTCTGCCGTCACCTCGGCCTCCGGTGCGCTACCACCAATGCTGGGTAAGCGGTTGGTTTGCACGTTTGGCGCGCGATTGCCGATCCCCGTCACAGGTTTAAGCAACGAGCCTGTTGTCCCGCCAGCACCCGAATTGGGCTGACCTTCTGCAGGCGTATCCTTTGGTGCCGCCTCGGGCACAACGACCGGCTTGGCCACTAATTCTGGTGCTGGTGCTGGTGTCGGCGTTGGCAGCGGCGCAGCAGGCGTTGCCACTGGAGCTGGAACCGGAGCTGGTGTCGGCACCGCCTCAATCTGCGGCGCGGCAGCGCTGACTACAACATCAGCAGACGGCGCTTTCGGTTCATCCGCGCTTTCTTGCGTCGGCGTCGGCACAACCTGCGGGTTTGAGAAATCGACCGATGGAACGGACTCCCTCACTGGGGCTTTGGGCGCACTGGGTTCGCCCGCCGCCACAACGCCCGCAGCCACAACGGTTGAACTGGCAACGGACGCTTCGGCATCACTTTGGTCGGCCGGGCTTGTAGTCAGACTTTTTGTCGGCTCACTCACTTTTGGCAATGTTGGTGCGGCCCCGACACCCGGCGCTTTGTCAGCCTGCGGCTGGCCTGCCAAGGGCGTTGTTGGCGTAACAGCAGTTTTACTGGCCGACACGGCGGGCGCTTGCGGCGCATTTCCGGCCACCGGTTCTTTTAGTGTCACGACACTAATCGCCGTCTGTGGCGGAGGCGTTTGATCGGTATCGGGTTTCGGTTCGCCGGGCGCATCTGCATCCGTGGACTGCGGCGCAACAACAGGTGCCGCCGCTTGCTCAACACTGGTTTGGGGGGCAGCCTCGGCCACAACCGGTGCGTTATCTGGCACCTGTTCTGCCACCGGCGAGCCCGGTTTGGAATTGCCACTAATCACATCGCCCAACTGCGACATCAGCCCCAGTCCAACGATCGAAACAACCGATGCCCAAAACACACCCGAAAAAAATCCGCGCCCCAACTTTGCCTCCGTTTTTTATCTGTTTGCCG
>JAHRVC010000202.1 GCA_019090885.1 Marinosulfonomonas sp. | reverse complement strand
GGCGAGGCCGCGCTTGCCGCTGCCGACCGTCTTGCCGGCGATGATAGTCAGAAACTTGGCGTGCAGGCGGACATAAGTTCGTTGGAAAGCGTCGAGGCGATGATTCAGTCTGTCACCGATCATCTTGGTGCGCCGGATATTGTGATCGTTTCGGCCGCATTGCTTGACGACAAACTGTTCCTTGATTCCGGCCCGAAAGATTGGAAACGCATCATTGATGTGTGCCTTTACGGCCCGCTGAACGTGATGCACACAGTTCTGCCGGGAATGGTCGAGCGGAAATTTGGCCGCATCATCTGCATGGCGTCGGATTCTGCGCGTGTTGGGCAGGCCCGTCTGTCTTACTATGCGGCCGCCAAAGGTGGCGTGATCGCCCTGATCAAATCTGTCGCCCAAGAAGTTGGCCCGGACGGTGTGACGCTGAACGTTGTTTCGCCGGGTGCAACCGATACCGAGCTGCGTCAGGCGCGAGAAATTCAGACAAAAGAAGCGATTGGCGAAGAACGCTACGCTGCGCGGACCAAAAAGGTTCTGCGAATGTATCCGGCGCGCCGTATCGGACTGCCACAAGATCATGCCAACATGATCACTTATCTCGCCAGCGACCAGGCATCCTGGGTGACCGGACAGGTCTTTAGCGTTAACGGCGGCTTTGTAATGCCATGAGGACAAAAGCGTAATGGATTTCAAATTCACTTCTGAGCAAGAACTTATTCGCGACGCGACCAAAACGATGGTCGAGCGGGACGTAGACCCAATTCTTGCCAAACATGATGCATCCAAACCATTGCCCAAAGAGGCGATGCTGGAGATTTATAAATCGCTGGCGCAGATGGGCCTGATGGCGCCGCGCCTGCCTGAAAAAGACGGTGGTGCCGGGCTGAAAATGCTCGACTATGGTTTTATGTTCGAAATTCTGCCGCCGGTGATTTCGATGTCTATTTTGGCACAGGAATGCACCGCCGCGCGCATCTTTGCCGAAAGCTCACCTGAGCAAAAAGAAATGTTCCTGCCGGGCATTCTGGCTGGCACGAAAATTTGTTGCACCGGAACGACCGAGCCGAACGTCGGCTCAAACCCGCGTGAGGTGCGGACGACCGTTAAAGAAGACGGTGATGAACTGGTGATCAATGGCGCTAAGATCTGGATCACCAATGCCGGGATCGCCGATATTTTCAACACGACCTGTTCTGAAGGCAAGGACGAGCGCGGCAATTCCAAACTGCGTCGCATCGTTGTTGAACGCGAAACTGCTGGTGTCCAAACGCGCGAAATCCCATGTCTCGGTCTGCGTCAGGGGCATCTGGGTGAGATACTTTACGACAATTGCCGGGTGCCAAAGATCAACTCGCTTGGCGCATCGGGCGATGCCGCACGTCTGTTGACCGTCACATGGAACGGCAACCGGCCGTTGGTTGGGCTTGCGGCCGTTCATCTGGCGCAAAAAGCGTTTGAGGCGGCGGTCGAATATGCCGGTGTGCGCAAACAGTTCGGTAAATTTATCGGCGGCCATCAGCTGGTGCAAAAGCAACTGGCCGACATTGAAACGGCAATCGTCACCAGCCGCCTGCTTTGTTATTCCGCACTGAATGCAATGGATCACGGTGAGCGGGCAAATGGCACCTCGGCGATGGCCAAGCGCTATGCGACAACGGCCTGCGAGACCGCGATTTCCGAAGCCATGCAGGTGCATGGTGCGATGGGTGTGGCCGAAGAAACCGGGCTGGAGCAGCTTTATCGCGATGTTCGCATGCTGCCAATTCCGGATGGCGCGAACGGTATTCTGGCCCTAATTCAGGGACGTGAACTGGCTGGTATCGACGCGTTTCGCTAGGGTCTGATGGGGGGATAGCATTGGCGCAAGAAGGATCACTTGCCGGTGTGAAAGTCATCGAACGTGTCGGCCGTCTGGCCGGTAGCGTTTGTGCTGGCCGGTTGGAGGATCTGGGCGCCCAAGTCATTCGTGTGGTTGTATCCGATGATCCATTGCCAAACGAACCAACCAAGTGGCGCGATCATCCCTTTACCGAGGTCAAAGGCGAGCAGTTAGAGCTGGACGGCACGTCTGATGATTTTGCCGGGCAATGGGCGGCGCTGGTCGATACGGCTGCGATCGTCATCGTGACCCCGCCGATTGCGGTTGATGGCAAGGCGCAGGCCGATGCGATGTTGACGGGTCTTGATACCGACCGCCTGATCGTTTGCGCCATGTCGCCATTTGGGCTGGACGTCGCCGACCCACCGCTTGTTGATCCGGGCGAGGTTGAAATGCAGGCAATCAGCGGCTTGCTGGCCACGACCGGCGATATCAATGGCATCCCGGCCATCGTTGATCTGCCGATCCTAGAGGTTTTCACGGGCGTTAATGCCGCCACGGCAAGCGTTGCGGCCCTGCGAGTGCAAGAAACCTCTGGGTGTGGACAACTGCTGGATATGGCGGTGTTTGATACCTGCTTTACCCTGACCGGAACATTTCTTGGTAAGGTTTTGTCTGGCAAAACCCGTGGTTTTCGCAACGGGTGCAGGCACCCTTTGGTTTCCCCTTGGAATGCCTATCAGACGCGTGACGGCCGCGTTATTATTTGCACCACGAGCAATGGGAACTGGCTGGACCTGACAACCATCATGGGCCGCCCGGAACTAGCCGATGATCCCGACTACGCACTGGCGGCGTCGCGCATTGCCAATGTGCAGAAGGTCGATGAACTGGTTGGTGACTGGACTAAGACCGAAACGACCGACGATGCGCTGGCCAAGCTACGCGAACGCGGTATTCCCTGTGGCACGGTGGCCGAAACGACGTCCGTGGCGCAAATGGGCAAAGCAATTCCGTGCCGTCGCAGCGCCGGGGCAGCCGCCAAGGCCCCGCAACCGCAGCCCCGTTTTGAAACGCCAACCCAGCCTTGTGCCGGTGTCAAAATTCTTGAGGTAGGGCCATATACAGCCGGGCCCCTCGCTGGGCGTTTCTTGGGCAACCTTGGCGCCGAAATGATAAAGGTCGAGGGCACTGGCGGCGAAGATTCTCGTCTGTGGCAACCGCTGGTGGATGGCGTCAGCTGCTACTTTGCCAACTACAACGCTGGTAAAAAATCGGTTGTTCTGGATCTGCGGTCTGAGCAAGGCAAAGCGGCGTTTCTGGAACTGGTCAAAACCGCCGACGCCCTGCTGTTCAATCTAAAGGCGGGTGCGCTGGATCGGATGGGGCTGGGCGCGGGTGACCTGTTAAAAATCAATCCCCGCCTGATCTATTGTGGCATTTCGGGATACGGTTTCAATGGGTCTGACCGGCCCGCTTTGGATACTGTCATTCAGGCCGAGGCAGGGGTTATTTCCCGCATCGCCTCGGACAGCGGCCCTATCAAGGGCGGTTTTTCGATCGCCGATCTTGCCGCTGCTCATATAGCGCCGTTGGAAATTATCGCAGCACTACGTCAGGTTCGCCGGACCGGCGCGGGCGTCGTTCTGGATATCGCGATGTATGACACGGTCGCGTGGATGGGTGAACTTAGCTGGCCCGACGGGGATCAGGTATTACCGCCCAATACAATCGTGCAAACCGCAGATGGTTGGGTTGTTGCCTTGTGTGCGGCCGCTAATCTGGACCTGAGCTGGGCCAAAACGCAACCCGGCAACGTGGTTGTTGAAAAGCTGTCCGGCAAAGATATCCGGGCGACAAGAATGCTGGAGCTGGATGAGGTTTACGATCTGAACGTCGCCAAGCGCAACGGTCTGTTGATCTTTGAAAAGGAAAACAGGGGCGGCAATGCCATCATATCGGCGCCCTATTCTTTTAGCCGGACGCCAACATTGAAACCCTGTATCGTTCCCGAAATTGGTGCCGATAATCTGGAACTGACGGGTGCGCGCGCAGCCGACGCAAACTGAATGAGCATTTGAATGAGCCAGATCAACACACGCCCCGCAACCGAATATCTGGCCGCCATTAGTGTGGTCGAGATCGGCAGCCGAATTTCAGTGGGCGTCTGCGGATCCTTGTTGGCAGAGGCGGGCGCGGATGTGTTCTTTGTTGAGCCGCGCAAAACCGCTACCAGCAACAAATGGGAAAACCGCAAGCTTTATGCATCCGGCAAGCACGCCATCCTTGCGGACCCCGACGACAAGTCTGACGTGGAAATGCTCACCCGCCTGATCCAAACTGCCGATGTGGTTTTGGTGTCGGGCGATGTTGATCCGGCTGCATGGCAGAGCATTGTCGATGACTGTCAGGAAGCCGCTATAGTTTGCGATTTTACGGCTTTTGGCAAAGACGGCCCTTTGGCTGGGAAACCCTATGATGACGCGCTGGTTCAGGCGATGTCCGGGGTTGCCCACACCACGGGTTTTGCAGACGGGCCGCCGGTGACGCTGCAGGTTCCATTGCTTGAATATTCGACCGGGACCTATGGGGCCGCTGCGATCGTTGCGGCCTTGAGCGCGCGCGACCAGACTGGCCACAACCAGACCATCGACATGGCGCTCTATGACGCTGGGGTTAATTCCCTAGCCACCTTCCTGCCAGCCCATTTCGGCGGCAAAGCCCCGATGCGGGTGGGCAACCAACATGCAATGTGCGCGCCTTGGAATGCGTTTCAGGCGTCCGACGGCTGGCTTCTTTTGTGCTCGGCCTCCAATCCGCCGTGGCAACGGCTTTGCAATGTGATGGGTGTGCCGCAGTTTGGCGACGATCCCAAATATGCCGACCTGCCGGGCCGGATGGAAAACCGGGATGAGGTGAACCAGATTGTGCAAGACTGGGTCGGTCGTCACAGTGTTACGCAGGCCGTCGAGATCCTGATGGCCGCAGATATTGCCTGCGGGCCGATCCTGCGAATGGAGGACGGCGATCAGGATCCAAACCTGCGCCACCGCTCGATGATCCGCCATGTTCCGGATCATTCCGAAACCGGCGACATGCGTATTCCCGGTGCAATTTTAAAAGCGGTCACCGGCGACGGGCGCGTGCCGGACCACATTCCTGATCGCGACGAAGCATGTGCCTTAGCCAAGGATTTTATTGCCAAAAAACCCGACTTTAAAGCGGACGGGCAGGGCGGCGGCGATTTGGCCCTGCCGTTGCAAGGCATTCGCGTCCTTGAGATCGGTCAATACACGACCGCGCCGCTGTCGACCAAACATCTGGCGACACTGGGTGCTGAGGTCATCAAGATTGAGCCACCCACAGGCGACGCCGCGCGTGAATGGTTGCCGCACAATGGTGATTTGAGCTACTTTTTTGTCATGAGTAATGCTGGGAAAACCAGCATCGCCGTCGATCTTCAAAGCGATGAAGGTCAGGAAATTTTCACGAAATTACTGGAAAGCGCCGACATATTTCTGGAAAACCTGAAACCCGGATCACTGGCGCGGCGTGGATTTGACTGGCAGAAAATGTCGTCGATCAACCCCCGCCTGATCTATTGCGCAATTTCCGGGTTTGGCGCGGATTCAGCCTATGAAGAACGACCGGCCTTTGACACGGTGGTTCAGGCGATGGCTGGTTTGATGAACGCGAATTCCTGGGATGGCACCCCGTTGAAAGCCGGCGTTTCTGCCTGTGATTTTATGGGCGGTGAAGTCGGCCTGTTCTTTGTGCTCGCTGCCTTGCGAAACCGAGAGCGGACCGGGAAAGGTGATTATCTGGATCTGTCCATGCAGGATATCGCCGTGTGGATGACGGCCTCGCTTTGGAATGATGAACCAGACGCGGTGCGTCAAAACCAGATGTTGGAATGCACAGACGGGTATGTTTGCGTTGCTGGCGCGCCCGATGATCTACGAGCGAAAATTCCACAGGATCAGTGGAAAGATTTGACTAGAGTACAGGCGATTGAGCAGCTCACAATTGCCGGGCTGATTGCGGTTCCTGTTCAATCAATTGCAGATATGCTGGATCACCCGCAAACCAAGGCGCGGTCGCTTATGCAAATGCACGATGGACCGGACGGCCTGCATTGGCCGTTGATCGGTTCGCCAATGGTGTTTTCCAACCTCAAATTGGCGATCGGCGATGTGATTGGCCAGCCCCAACCCGTCGATGCAGACATGCGCGCACGCCTGAAGATCGACAGGTAAAAGCCAAAAGTCGCCTAGCTGGGAACTTCGCCCGCAAGTGTGATTCTGTGCATAACCCTTTGGTGTCCGTGATAGTCGTTGATCGGGTTGTGCTGTGCTGCACGGTTATCCCAAAATGCTATCGAGCCGGGTTGCCAGCGGAATCGGCAGGTGAATTCCGGACGAATTTGATGTGCGAACAGGTAGTCGAGAATTGGCGCACTTTCTTCTTCTGTCATATTTTCAAACCGGGTCGTGTGCCCGGCGTTGACATAAAGGAGCTTCCGTCCCGTTTCGGGATGGGTGCGGACAACCGGATGGGCGGAAGCAATCTCATCATCCGAACCCTCTTTTGCCCCGGTCTTCAACCGGTCCTCTCTAGTAGCAGAGGCATCCGCTTTCTGGGTTGAATTGATCGCTAGCAAGCCGCCCAACAGGGATTTCATGCCATCGGACAATGTCTCATAGGCCATATACATATTCGAAAATAACGTGTCGCCGCCGAATGGCGGAAGCTCGCGCGCAACAAGCATTGTGCTTTTGGGCGGGGCAGGCAAATAGGCCGTGTCCGAATGCCAGACGCCGCCGAAATTAACGGTCTCGTGCTTTAGCTTTATGACAGGTGCGATCTGTGGGTAATCATCAAGCCCTTTGACCAGCGGGTATTCAACTACCTCACCAAATCGTTGAGCGAAATCCAGATGCTGTGCGGGGGTGATATCCTGATCGCGGAAAAATATAACTAGATGGTCATTCTGCGCTTTGCGGATTTCGGCGATTGTCTGGTCGCTGATTGGCGCTGACAAATCTATCCCAAGGATTTCCGCGCCGATTGCCCCGGACATCGGTGCTATCGTGAATGTATCATTTGCCATTTCTCAGACCTTCCTTCGGTTTTTTGACGTAACGCGACGCTAATTCCAACGCTAGCACGATTCAGCCAGTTTTGGCTTGGCCCAATTGACGCGGGCTCACCCGGCATACCTTGGTTCTGCCATTCGGTTTTTATAGTCAAACTGGTATTGGGTCGGGCTGTTCAGCGGCGTGAATATCGCACATCCGTGTTCGAATAATTGAATTTTGAAATGCGTTTCATAATTGTGGACGCGTTTGTTTGTTCATGCTATTTGGATGGGTGTCAACTTGGGAGGGGTGGCGCATTGGGATTCGAATACAATTGTTCCAATGCCAACATTCCCCACCGTACAACGAAATTTTTGGGAGGAATACGAATGTCCACAACGAAATTGAATAAGGGTCTGCTGACTTCAATCGGCGCCTGCGCACTTGCACTTACAATGGGTGTGTCTGCATCGGCTGCGGAACGCACATTGCGGTTTACTACACAGCTGCCAGCTAAAAACTTTGCAACATTGAATGCTGTTGAGTTTGCGCAATGTGTCGGTGAAAAGTCAGACATCACTATCGAAGTTTATGACTCGGCCCAGCTTTATCGTGACAAAGAAGTTCCGCAGGCGGTTTCTTCCGGCGCTATTGATATGGGCATGACCACAACGGCACGTTTCGCCGGAACCATTCCTGCGATCGAGATTCTTTATGTGCCATTTGCTATGGGTTCACGTGATAAGATTGTCGGAATGCTGGCACCGGGTGCTGAATTGCGCACATTGCTTGATGATGCGCTGACTGAAACTGGCGCGCGTCCGATTTATTGGATGGACTATGGCACAGCCGTGTTCCTGTCCAAGAAGGACAACCCAATTCGCGTACCCGCAGACGTTGAAGGCATGAAAGTCCGGGTGTTCGGAAAAACACTTGGTGATTTTGTGACTGCTCTTGGCGGTGCACCGACGTTGATGTCTGGTTCAGAACAGTTTCTCGCATATCAGCGTGGAACAGTTGACGCTGGCATGACCGGCATCGGATCGGTTATTTCGCGCAAACTTTATGAAGTCATGGACGTTGTGACCCGTTCTGAGCACGCGAAAATCGAATTCCTGATGCTGATCAACGACAAAGTCTGGGGCACATTGTCTGGCGATGAGCAGGCTACAATGACCGAATGTGGTCAAATCTCAGAGGCAAATCTGCGCGCTTCGATCGCACAGGTCGAAACCGATGCCGCAGCGGATACGCTAACATATGGTAAAGAAGTAATCGAGATGACCGATGAAAACCGTGCTGCATGGAAAGCCGCCGCGCAGCCAGTGGTTGACGCGTATCTTGCCAGCTCTGGTGAGCTTGGTCAGAAAGTTATTGCAGCAATCGCTAAGTAGTTCAGCTTTCGAGAATATAACATCAGTCTGGCGGATCATATCGATCCGCCAGACTTCCATCTAGTAAATTCAAATAATCTTCTGGTGTCTGATGCTTCGATTCATTGACGGTATTTCCGAGAAATTCGGCCAGATTGCGACTGGTTTGTTTTTCATTATCGGTTTGATGATCTCGTATGAGGTGGTCGCACGCTATGTGTTTTTTGCCCCCACAACATGGGCCGAAGAAGGCGCGCGGTTGCTGCAATTATGGGCGACCTACCTTGCAATGGGCTATGTTCTGCGCCGCAACGGATTAATCCGAATTACGGTCTTGACTGAAATGATCGGGGCCACTGGTCGCAGGTATCTGGAAATCCTGTCGCTGGTCTGGATTCTGGTATTCTGCTGTTTTGCATTTTGGCTTGGCATCGAGGTGGTCCTTGAAAGCATCGAAGTTGGGCGCGCCACGGCGACGATGAACCAAGTTCCCAAATTCTGGACCGAATCCGCAATTCCTATCGGGTTTTTCATCCTGATCCTTCAGGCGCTGGCACAAATCTGGCGCCAGATCCGCAACGAAGGCGACCTTGGCGAACACACCCCAGATTTGTCTATCTAAGGAACAATAAGTTGACCGCATTTCTAATCCTCGGCGCACTACTATTTTTCCTTGTTCTGGGCATCCCAATCGCTTTTGTGATGGGCGGCCTGGGGCTGTTCCTGTTACTTCTGGAGGGTTTCAATCCTGTGATGATCCCGCAGGGTTTGTATTCGAGTATTGATAACTTCATTCTGCTCGCAGTTCCCCTGTTTCTTTTGATGTCAAATATCCTTCTGAAGGGCGGGGTCGGCAAAGATCTGTTTGCAGCCGCGCAAAGCTGGGTCGGTCACTGGCCGGGCGGTTTGGGCGTGGCAACAATTATGTCGTGTGCGCTGTTCTCGGCAATTTCCGGATCGTCGGTTGCAACGGCGGCGACGGTCGGAACCGTGGCAATCCCCGAGATGACCAAACGCGGATATGAGAAAAGTTTTGTTCTGGGTCTTTTGGCTGCTGGCGGAACGCTGGGAATTCTGATCCCGCCATCAATCATTCTAATCATCTACGGCGTCATTACCGAGGAAAGCATCATCAGCCTGTTTATGGCAGGCGTTGGCCCCGGAATATTCTTGGCATTCCTTTTCTCGGTCTATTCGATATTTTACGCACGCAACAAAGGCCAACTTGAAGTTCTGCCCCGCGCAAGCTGGTCCGAGCGCTGGACTGCATCTATTCGCGCGTTTCCGGTCTTGTTTTTGGCTTCTGTTATCGTGTTGGGCATCTACTTTGGTGTGTTCACGCCGACCGAGGCGGCAGGCGTAGGTTTTGTCATTGCGTTGATAATCACCATCGGCAGACGTTCGATAACGGTCGCTCAGATAGTCGAGGCGGCTACCGAGGCGATGCAGACGACAGTTACGATCTTCCTGATAATTGCTGGTGCCAAGATATTCTCTAAGGCGATCACACTTTACAGAATTCCCCAGGACGTGACCCAACTAGTGACAAATAATTTCACTGAAGCCGGAATGTTCCTAATTGTCGTGTGCGCGATTCTGTTAGTCATGGGTTTGTTTATCGAGTCCCTCAGCATGCTTCTGATCATGGTGCCGGTGCTTTACCCGACACTACAAACCATGGGTATCGACCCGGTCTGGTTCGGAATTGTATTTGTGATTATGGTCGAATGCGCGCTGATTACGCCGCCGGTTGGGCTCAACTTATTTGTGGTGCAGGCGGTCGGAAACGCTACCCTGTGGGAAGTTTCCAGAGGTGTCTGGCCGTTTATCATAATCATGCTCTTTACAGTTGTTGTGCTCTACTTTTTCCCTGATCTGGCGTTGTATTTGCCCTATAAATTCTGAGGTCACATGACTGAAGCTCACTGTGTCCGGGTAGCAATTAGGCGATGCCCGGATGCCGCAATAGTTCGGTTGAATGATGCCCGCTGGGAATTAGTTCAATGATGAATAGTTCTGATGTTTCTGGTCGCGGAACATGGCACACAGCAATTACGTTTGTTCTTATTGCGACAACCTTTTTGGGGGCCGTGGTTGCGACCGGCGGTTACATGGTTCCGGCTCTGGCAATTGCCACCAAACAGGCCCTTGGGGTTGATGCTGCTTTCATTGGCTATCAGGTGACCTTGGTGTTTGGTTTTGGCGGCGTTTCGTCGCTGATATCGGGTGGATATGTTGGCCGCTTCGGCCCCTGCCGAGTCCTGCAGGCAGCCTTAGTGGTAGGCGCCGCTGGCTGCCTTTTATATACCGCTTCCAATCTTGTTGTTCTTACTTTTGGTTCGATCGTTCTTGGCTGCAGTTATGGAATGACCTACCCGGCCGCGTCTGTGCTTTTGTCCCGGTTTGGCAAGCCAGAGCGTTTAAACTTCCTTTATTCCTTCCGTCAGGCCAGCACGGCGCTCGGTGCCGTTGTCGCCGGTCTGATTGGTCCGTTCATCGCGATACTTTGGGGTTGGCAGGGGGCGTTTTACGCCGTCGCGGCGTTGGGATTGTTCTTAACCATCGCGATAAATGGATTGCGCCCATATTGGGATGATCTAGCGGACCGAAGTTTTCCAATTTCGGCCCCGTGGGCCGGTGTGCGGATCATAATTTCCAACAAGTCGCTGTTCATGTTGTGTTTTGTAGGGTTCGGCTTCAGCGCTGTTCAGGTCGGGGTGCTGGCATTTTTGGTGCTGTTTTTGGCTGAAGAGGTTGGCTTTAGTCTGGCTGAAGGCGGCATGGCGCTGTCGCTGATAAATATTCTGGGCGCCAGCAGTCGGATGTTCTGGGGGTGGCGCGCTGACCTTCTGAAAAATTCACTCGTAGTGGTCTCGACAATGGGGATCGTCACGGCGGTCGTGATTGCGGTGTTTTCATTCGCCAACCCAGAATGGCCAAGTTGGATGATTTTCAGCGTTCTCAGTTGTTTTGGAATGGCCACCTTTGGCTGGTCTGGGATCGTCATGGCAAATATTGCCAGCCGGGCCGATCCCGACAAGATTGCAGAAACGGTCGGCGGCGCATTGGGCTTTATGTTCTCGGGGGCCTGGGTAGGGCCGAGCATTGGAGCAGTGATCTTGCAGGTGAGCGGAAACTACCGGTATGTTTTTACGTTTCTCTGTGTCACAGCGTTGATCGCAGCTGCAATGGCTGTAAGGGTGTCATTTCAAAACTCATAAAGATGGTTTGACCGCAGAGTATCAAGGGAGGGGCTGAACAGATGCAAATTAGATCCGTTGTCAGAGCATTTGCTATTTTTGACTGCTTCAGTTCGGATGCTCAGCGCCTGACTCTGCACGAGATTTGCCAAAAGCTTGACCTGCCAAAATCAACCGTATTCAGGCTGCTTAACACACTCGTTGAAATTGGTTACCTTAATCATCTTGAGGATCAAAGTTACTGTATTTCGTTCAAAGTGCTTCGACTGGCCAACCTTATTCCCTCAACACTCGACATCCGCGATGCTGCCAAATCCGAATTGCGCTTGCTGGGGGAACTAACCGGCGAAACAGTTTCCTTGAGCATCCTGGAAGGAACAGAACGGGTGGTGCTTGATGTGGTCGAAAGCCCTTCAAGGTTGCGCTCCATCGTTCGCGTTGGAGAGGTTGTTTCATTGGATGCAGGTGCGGTCGGGCGCGTCTTTATGGCGTTCCAGTCTGACGATTTGGTAGGCGCAATTTTCAAAAATGGGAATGTGCCGGTGACACTTGATAGCGAACTGGCTGAAATTCGTGAGCAAGGTTATGCCTGTTCAGCCGGGGATCGTCTTGTTGGTGCTGCTGGCATGGCCGCCCCGATTTACGACCTGAAAGGCGCGTGCACCTACTGCATTTCGATCGCCGGGCCCGAGCCCCGGATAACAGGACGACGCGAAGAGCTGGCAGTGCATTTGGTTGCGAGCACCAAACGAATATCACGGATTTTCGGATATTCTGACGTAATTTGAGTATAACAGCTGGCAACGTTCATTTCGACGAGTTTCGTTTTTGGAATGCGTTTCGAAAACACATAGACTTGCCCGGTTCTAGCTGATAACTTTGCCCAAATTGCATGTTGCCGCTTTTTTTGAACCACAAAAACAATCGGACGGCGTTACGTCGTATTGGATCGCATGCAACGGCATCAGGCCAATAGTTTGGACCGCACAAGCGAAGTGAAGAGCGATGACAAATAAATTCAAAACCCCATTCCCATTTGAAACCGTAAAGGTCGAAGAGGTCGAAGATCACCTGCTGGTCGTCACGTTTGACCGACCGAAAGCAGGCAACTCGACGAACACGCAAATGGGCCGAGAACTGTTTGAGTTGTGGACAAGCCTTTACATCGACCAACAGGGTATCCGCTGCATCGTTCTGACCGGTGCGGGCGAAAAGATTTTCAACGCGGGCGGTGACCTTAAAGAACGCAACAACATGACCGATGAGCAGTGGCAGCAGCAGCATGCGCTGTTCGAAAAGTGCCGCATGGCGTTACTCGATTGCCCGATACCGATCATTGCGGCAGTGAATGGGGCTGCCTATGGCGGCGGTATGGAAACCGTGGTGACCTGTGATTTCGCTTATGCAGCGCGGCGCGCGCGTTTTGCGCTGACTGAGATCAAAATCGGTATCATGCCCGGCGGCATGGGCACGCAAAACCTGCCCCGCGCAGTTGGTGTTCGCCGCGCCAAAGAAATCATTCTGACCGGCAAACCATTTTCGGCCGAACAGGCGTGTGAGTGGGGCGTGGTCAACAAGGTTTGTGACGACGACAAGCTGATGGAAGAAGTCTTGGAAACCGCGCGCACGATCTGCAACAACGCACCGCTTGCTATTTATCAGGCCAAGAAGTCGATGAATGTGGCCACGCAGGTTGACCTGAAAAACGGTTATGCCTTTGAAATCGAAGCCTATAACCGGCTGGTGCCTACCGAGGACCGTCTGGAAGGTGTCCGCGCCTTTAACGAAAAGCGCAAACCGGCCTTCAAGGGTAAATAGGGTATCATGTCCAACAAAAATATAGATGTCGAATGCCGCGAAGTTGGGCTGCGCGATGGCATCCAGATCGTCAAGACGTTCGTTCCTACGGACGAAAAAATTCGCTGGATTCGCGAAGAAGTTGCCGCTGGCATGCCCAACATGCAGGTGTGTTCCTTCGTGCCACCCAAACTGCTGCCGCAGTTTTCTGATGCGCCAGATGTGGCCTTGGCCGCGCTTGAACAAGACGGGCTTTGGGTGTCGGCGCTAACCCCCAATCTGCGCGGCGCGCAGACGGCGCAGGCGATCGGCGTGCATGAGATTGATTTCATGAATTCGGTATCCGAGACGCATTCGCAATCCAACGGCAGACGTTCAACCGCCGAGGCTTTGGCCGAATTCAAGCGCGTCGTCGAGCTGCGCGACAGCCTGCCTGAGGGCAAGCGTTTCAAATTGGCCGGTGGTTTTGCGACATCTTTCGGCTGTTCGTTCGAAGGCCATGTGCCCCATAATGCAGTGCTGCAATCGGTCGAAAATTTCGTTAAGGCCGGTGTGGATGAGGTGGTGATTGCCGACACCGTCGGCTACGGCAACCCGCGCGAGGTTAAGGAACTGTTTACCAAAGTGATCGAAAACTTTGGCGACGACGTGATGGTGGGTGCGCATTTCCACGATACACGCGGCCTTGGCCTTGCCAATGTATATGCCGCACTTGAGGCCGGGTGTCGCCGTTTTGATGCCTCGCTCGCCGGGCTGGGTGGCTGCCCTTTCGCGCCAAATGCGACCGGAAATATCGTGATGGAAGATCTGGTATTTTTGCTTGAAGGCGCCGGGTTGAACACCGGTATCGACGTCGAAAAACTGCTGCCGATCCGCGAGATTATTGCGACAAACCTGCCTGATGAACCCCTTCACGGCACCTATGCGAAAGCCGGAGCCCCAAAGGGGTTTCCCTGGAATTCGTCAACCGCTTCAATACAGGATTAAGGTATGAGCGAACAAACAGTCGAGTTTGCACTGGGCGAAGATTATTCTGAATATCGCCGCGAGGTCGCCAAAGTCTGCGAGGATTACCCGCCGTCATATTGGGAATACCTTGAAAATCAGCCACCCTCGGGCAGCTATCCGACCAAATTTGTCGAGGCGCTGACGAAAACGGGTTTTCTGTCGGCGTTGATCCCGGCTGAATACGGCGGTCTTGGCCTGCCTGTGCGTGGTGGTGCCGCGATTTTGGAAACCATTCACGCGTCTGGCTGCACCGCCGGGCCGTGCCACGCCCAGATGTATACAATGGGCACGATATTGCGCCACGGCAGTGATGCGCAAAAAGATAAATACCTGCCGAAAATCGCCAAGGGCGAACTGCGGCTGCAAGCGTTTGGCGTTACCGAACCGACCACCGGATCAGACACGACCCAGCTGAAAACGCGGGCCGACAAGGTTGACGGCGGTTACATGCTGAACGGGCAGAAGGTGTGGATCAGCCGCGCAGGTCATTCGGACCTGATGTTGCTTTTGGCGCGGACAACCCCGGCTGACAAAGTCGAAAAACGCGCGCATGGCGTGTCGACCTTTCTTGTGGACATGCGCGTTGCCAAGGAAAACGGCATGGTCATCACGCCGATTGATGCGATGATCAACCACAACACAACCGAGATTTTCTTTGACGATGTGTTTATCCCCGAAGATAGCCTTGTGGGCCAAGAGGGACGCGGTTTTCGTTACATTCTTGACGGGATGAACGCCGAACGTTGTCTAGTCTCAAGCGAAACTATCGGCAACGGGCGCTACTTTCTGCGCGAGTCGATGAAGTTCGCCAATGAAAATAAACGGTTTGGCCGCCCGATGTCAGCCACTCAGTCGGTTCAGTTTTCAATCGCACAGGCCTATGCGCAGCTTGAAACGGCCGACCTGATGGTGCGCAAGACTGCGGCGATGTTTGATGCAGGGATGAAATGTGGGGCTGAGGCGAACATGAGCAAGATCCTGTCGGGCGAAGCCGTCTGGGCCTGCGCACAGGTGGCGCTGAGCGTGTTTGGCGAATCCGGGATGGCCAAATCGTCATCCATTCAACGCAAATGGCGTGAATCGCGCACGGCGCGCAATTCGCCGATTTCACCCAATATGGTGTTGAACTTTGTGGGCCAGCATGTTCTGGGCCTGCCGCGCTCTTATTAAAGAATACAAAGGGTTTATCCGATGACTGATGCACTATTGATGATGCGGATTGACGACGACGATTATGACGAATTCCGTGATCCGCTAAAGGCGCTCTGCGAGGGGTTTCCCGGCGCTTACTGGCGCGCGTTGGAAGACAAGCCCGCCGATCAAAGGTATCCGGCGGAATTTGTCGATGCGTTGATTGCGTCCGGCTTTCTGGGCGCGCTCATCCCCGAGGAATTTGACGGCGCGGGCCTGTCGCTGCGCATCGCTGCGGTGATACTCGAGACCATCCACTCGACCTCCTGCAATGCAGGGGCGGCGATTGGGCAGATGTATCTGTCTGATATTCTGGTGCGTCATGGCTCGGATGCGCAAAAAAAGAAATACCTGCCCGGCATCGCTGCTGGCGAGGTCCGCTTTCTGACCTCGGCAATCACCGAGACGGAGACAGGCAGTGACCTTGCAGAAATGGCGACAACGGCGCAAAAACGCGGCGGCGGGTATGTGATCAACGGATCAAAGCAATGGGTCAATTGTGCGCTGCACAGCGATTTGATGCTGCTTCTTGCGCGCACATCACCCGGCACCGCAGATAACCCTACCGATGGCCTAACCGCGTTTCTGGTCGATATGAAGACGGCGCTGAAAAGCGGTCTGTCGGGTGATGCAATTGACGCAATGAACAACGACGGGGCCACGAACCTTGTATTTGACGGGTTGGAATTGCCGCTGGATGCGGTAATTGGCGAGGTTGGGAAGGGCTATGAGTATTACCGCGATCTGGCTCAGGTCGAGTGTATTCTGTATGCCGCCTGTGCCTCGGGCGATTCCGCGTTCTTTTCTGAGCGCGCGGTAAATTACGCCAAAGAGCGCGTCGTGTTTGGCCGCCCGATTGCCTATAATCAGGGCATCCAGTTTCCAATCTCAAAGGCCTATATTGAGGTGCAGGGTGCCAAGCTAATCGGCAACAAGGCGGCTGCTGTCTATGACGCAGGCCAAATGCCGGGGCCACTTGCCAGTATGGCCAAACATATGGCGTGTGAGGCCGCATGGCTGATGGCAGATGCCTGTTTTACCACCCATGGTGGTTTTGCCTTTGCGCGCGAATACGACATCGAACGTAAATGGCGCGATGCCCGGGTTATGCAGATGACGCCACAGGGCACCAATTCGCTGCTGACCGATATCGCGGTGAATGATCTGGGAATGCCAAGCGCGTTCTGAATAAAAGCTGACACATGAATAAGTAGGAGCGAAAGCGTGGACTATAAACTGATTAAGACCGAGAAATCCGGTCACGCCTTTATCATCACTTTTAACCGTCCAAAGGTGCGCAACGCAATCAGCACCGAGGTGATGGACGAATTGGTTGCCGCTGCCGCCGAGGCCGAGGCCGATCCGGATATGCGCGGGATCATCGTGACCGGCGGGCAAGAGTTTTTCTCGGCCGGGGCGGATTTGAATGACGCGCAGGCGCTTAGCTCGCCCGCACAAACGCTCACTTATTTGCGCAAATGGCACCGCACCTGCCGCGCGTTTGAGGAAAACAACCTGCCAACGATCGCCGCGATCGAGGGGTTCTGCATGACCGGTGGATGTGAGTTCATGCTGGCGCTTGATGTGCGTATTGGCGCCGAAGGATCTAGCTATGCGATTACAAGCGCACGGATCGGAACGGTTGCTGGCGCAGGCGGCACACAGCGTCTGCCACGCATTGTTGGTCCGGCAAACGCACTGGAAATGATGTTTGATGCGGACCCGGTTGATGCGGATAATGCTTATCGTATGGGCCTGATTAACCGGCTGGTCCCCAAAGGGCGCGCGCTGGAAGTCGCCAAGGAGCGGGTTGAACATTACGCTACCCGCGCACCCCAAAGCCTGTCCTATATCAAGCACACGGTTCACACCGGAATGCAGATGGACCTTACGTCAGCTTTGGACTATGAGTCCTTCATCGTTTCGACCATTTATGAAACGAAGGACCGGCGTGAAGGTATCGGCGCTTTCTTAGAAAAGCGCAAAGCTAAATTCACCGGAGAATAACGAGATACCGACAGGTGGAGGCAACGGACCAGTGAACAATTTCCTGTCGGTACTTAACGCGCAAAGCCGCACATAATGCTTGCGCAATTCGCAGAACCGAGTGCGATCCTGATTATCATATTGGCGTTTCTGGGCGGCGGTCTTGTAAAAGGCCTGTCCGGGATTGGAATGCCCCTTGCGGCGCTGCCAATACTATCGTTCGGATTTTCCGTGCCGCAATCAGTGGCCCTGATTTCAATCCCGATCATCGTGACAAATATCCGGCAAGCTTTGAAAAATGGCGGCGCCTGGAACGTGGTGAAGCGGTTTTGGCGGTTGCAGATTGTTGTTGCAATTACCTTGGCCTTTTCATCCCGGTGGATGGTCACGCTGGACGAGACGCTGCTACTTTTGACAGCAGGCGGTGCGTTGGTGATTTCGGTTTTCTTCATGAGCATTGGCGGCAAATATCAATTGCCCGCGCGCCATGAACGATGGGTCAGTATTTTCGTGGGTGTGGCAGCCGGGGTTCTGGGCGGTGTCAGTTCGCTGTTTGGTATGCCCGTGGTGTTGTTTCTGGCCAGCCTGAAAGTAAGCAAAGACGAATTTATAACGGCAATTGCGGTGATCTACCTGTTCGCAGCCGTGCCATATGCAGTGGGCCTAGTCTATCATGGGGCCATGCTGCCGGCGGATGTCGTTGCGTCATCCTTGTCGGTTATTCCCGCCTTGCTGGGGCTTGAGGTTGGCAGACGGTTAATCCGCAATGTTAACGACGTTGTTTTTCGCCGGATACTATTGTCGATCCTGTTTCTCATGGGGATCAGCATGATCCTGCGGGGCATTTAAACCCCCAAAGATTTCAGCGCACCACGTAGACCGAACAGGTAGAATGGCGCACCACGCGTGCGGCGTTCGGCCCTAACAGATAGTCCGCAAGTTCGGGCTTGTGCGAGCCAACCACGATCAAATCCGCCTTTACCTTCTTGGCGGTATTCAGGATTTGTTCATAGGCAGATCCGGTAGCCACCACATGGCGCACGTTCTTGTTAACGTCTTTTCCAAGGGCAGACTCAACTAAGGCATTTAACGTTTTACCAGCTTCTTTAACTGCTTCGTCGTGATGCGATTGCTGAAAGTAGCTGCCGACGATGCTCATACCAAAGTCCGGAACAACGGTGATGACATCCAGCCGGGCGCCATCAAGCGCGGCCAGTTTGGCAGCGGTTTCAAGAACGCTATTGTTTATTTCCGGCTGACTAATGTCGACCGCACAAAGGATTGATGTGCTCATAGTTTTTCTCCTAGGCGACGCATGCGCCCCAATTGAATGAAGACGATAAATGCCAGTGCCAACAATCCCGGAATGAATATCAATTCCTTTGGCATTTGGTCGGCTTTTGCCTGCACTGATTTTATCACAACCGGGTCGTCACCGTAAAAATCAAACGAGCCCAGAGTCTTAAAGTAAGGCGTGCCGGGGAATGGTTCGTCCAGCTTTAGAAGGCCATTCTCTGCCAAAACGGTCAGTCCGACAGCCGACAGGCGCGCGTCACCGCCGCTTTCGCCACCGGCGCTTAGGACCATGGTGGTATCCTTGGTCCTACCGGTGTCAAAATCGGGACCCGACACAACAACCCGAAGTTCATCGCCCTCGGCGGCCTCACCAACCGCCGTCACAAAGGCCGCAGGTTCTATGTTTTCGAACGGTGGTTGCAGCCGGTTCATCACGAAATCTGGCCGGAATAGCACGAATGCGATCAGCACCAGCGCGACGCTTTCCCAAATTTTGCTGCGGGTAAGAAAATACCCCATTGTCCCGGCGGTAAAGATCAGGATGGCGATCGTTGCCGTAAAGAACACAAGTATCCCCTGCATCCAGGTCACGTCGATCAGCAACAGGTCGGTGTTAAAGATAAACACGAATGGCAGTGCGACGGTGCGCAGGCTGTAGAAGAACGCGATAAAGCCGGTCTTGATCGCATCGCCACCTGAAACTGCAGCAGCGGCAAAACTGGCCAGCCCAACCGGGGGCGTCACATCGGCCATGATCCCGAAGTAAAACACAAACAGATGCACTGCGATCAGGGGAACAATCAGTCCGCTTTGCGCGCCAAGTTCGACGACAACACCGGCCATCAGAGACGACACAACAATATAGTTCGCAGTTGTGGGCAGCCCCATACCAAGGATCAGCGACAGGATGCCAACAAAGATCAGCATCAAAACCAGATTGCCGCCTGACACAAGCTCGACCAGATCAGCCATGACCTGACCAATACCGGTCAGCGTCACTGTGCCAACGATGACCCCGGCAGTGGCCGTTGCAAGGCCAATACCGATCATATTGCGCGCACCGTCGATCAGGCCCTGATTAAGTTCACGAAGGCCCGTCATCATTGCATTCGCAGTATCGTTTTCGCCGCGAAATATCGACTTAAGCGGACGTTGCGTCAGCAAAATCGCGAACAACAGCATCGTCGCCCAGAACGCCGACAGGCCCGGCGATTTCTGTTCAATCATCAGGAAATATACCAGCACGATGATTGGCAGCAGATAATAAAGGCCGGATTTGTAAATCTTGGCCACATCCGGCAACTCGATGTCGGGTGAATTTGGATCATCCGGCAGCAGGTCTTCGGTTTGGGCCGCCAGCCAAAGCAACGCCGTATAGGCCGCAAAGACCAGAACCGCCAGCAGCCAGCCGGAACCAGATGGCACAAGCGATGTAACCCAGCCAACGGGGTATTGAACGCCGTAACAAAGCGCTGCGAAGCCTGCGAA
This sequence comes from Marinosulfonomonas sp., assembly GCA_019090885.1. Lineage (GTDB taxonomy): Bacteria > Pseudomonadota > Alphaproteobacteria > Rhodobacterales > Rhodobacteraceae > NORP110. Next base: position 33,576 of record JAHRVC010000202.1, on the reverse strand, counting down.
GAAAATGAACATTCCGGCGATCGTGCGGCCAAGGTTCACAACCTTGTTGCCAATCGTCGGCATGTTCCGCTTAACTGCTTCCAGATGCACGATATAGACCAGCGCGATGTAGGAAATGATCGCCGGTAAGAACGCGTGGGTGATAACCTCGACATAGGAAATGCCGACATACTCCACCATCAGGAATGCTGCCGCGCCCATCACAGGCGGCATTATCTGGCCGTTGACAGATGACGCCACTTCGACCGCGCCCGCCTGTTCAGAACTAAACCCAACACGCTTCATCAGCGGGATGGTGAATGTACCGGTCGTCACAACGTTAGCGATTGATGAACCAGAGATAAGGCCAGTGGCAGCAGAGCCGACAACGGCGGCCTTGGCCGGGCCACCGCGTAGGTGGCCGAGTGCACCAAACGCCATCTTGATGAAATAGTTGCCTGCACCGGCCTTATCCAGCAATGCGCCGAACAGAACGAATAGGAACACGAATTTAGTCGAGACACCCAAAGCGATGCCGAACACGCCTTCCGAGGTGATCCACATATGGCTCATCGCTTTCTTCAGCGAGGCACCCTTCCATTGGATGACTTCAGGCACCCAAGGGGCTGACCCAAAAAAGACATAGGCCAAAAAGATCGTTGCGATGATCGCCATTGCCGGGCCAAGCGCACGACGCGCTGCCTCAAACAACAAAAGCAACCCGGCAAGTGCGAACCACTTGTCAACGTCATCAGCCAGACCACCGCTATTCACGACTTTGTCGTAAAATATGTATCCGTAAAGGGCGATAAAGGCAGCCACGATACCCATCACCCAATCCTGAATAGGGATGACGTGGCGTGGGCTGGACTTCAGCGCCGGATAGGCCATGAAGGCCAGAAAAATTGCAAATGCCAGATGAATTTGGCGAGAGTTGTTTATCAGACTGCCGGGCAGAAGCTGATTAGACAGGGGCGAGGCAAGAACAACCTGAAAGATAGCCCAGATCACTGCCACTACGGCCAGAAAGGTGCCGACCGGGCCAATTGGATCACGCGCACCGGCGTCTGATGCAGAAACGAGATCCTGCAGTTCTTCTTCCGTTAGCGGCCGTCCTGAAGACGTGTTGTCCGACATATCACTAGCTCCCTGTCCGCGCTGCATACTGTGCCAGCACTATTCGTTAATATTGTTGGTCGTTGACCCGCGTTTTCGCGGTGTCAGGAAGAGCAGTCGCCTGCTCTTCCTTAAGTTTGTTCAGCTCAGATTACTTAATCCAGCCTTGCTCTTTGTAATACTTTGCAGCGCCAGCGTGCAGAGGCGCTGAAAGACCAGCGGTCGCCATTTCTTCTGGCTGCAGGTGCGCAAAGGCAGGGTGCAGCTTTCTGAATGCGTCGAGGTCTTCAAATACCGATTTAACCAACACATAGACGGTTTCTTCGGAAACTGCGCTGGACGATACGAATGTTGCGCCAACACCAAATGTCTGGGTATCAGCGTCGTTGCCACGATACATGCCGCCCGGAATAGTCGCCGCGCGGTAGTAATCGTTGTCACCAATCAGTGATTCAACTGCAGCCCCGTCAACTGTCACAAGAACAGAATCACAGGCAGTTGTTGCTTCCTGAATTGATCCGGAAGGGTGGCCAACAGTGTAAACCATCGCGTCGATCTGATTGTCACACAGAGCAGCAGACTGCTCGGATGCTTTCAGTTCGGATGCCAGCGCAAGATCACCAGTTGTCCAACCTTTGGCTTCAAGCAGCACTTCCATTGTGCCGCGCTGACCGGAACCGGGGTTCCCGATGTTCACGCGTTTGCCTTTGAGATCGTCAAAGTTGGCGATGCCTGCATCAGCACGCGCCACAACTGTGAACGGCTCTGCGTGAACGGAAAACACGGCGCGCAGTTCAGGAAATGCGCCCTGATCTTTAAACTTCGATGTGCCGTGGAAAGCATGGTACTGCCAGTCAGACTGGGCCACACCGAATTCCAGTTCACCTTCGCGGATGGTGTTGATGTTATAGACCGAACCACCCGTGGATTCGACCGAGCAGCGAACACCATGTTCTTTGCGGCCTTTGTTAACCAGACGGCAGATTGCGCCGCCAGTTGGATAGTAGACCCCAGTAACGCCACCGGTGCCGATTGTGATGAACTCTTCGGCGAATGCCGCAGGCGCCATCGCAACCCCAACCGCAAGAGCGGCTACTGTCGTTTTGATATTTCCAAACATTTGGAACTCCCATTCAATTAGTATTAATCTTCTCTGTCGTTATCCGCATCGATCCGGAACGCGTTACGCAACACGTTAGCTGCGTGGTTTTACTTGATTTTGTTTACGCCCCAGTTCGGTGATGGAAACTTCTGTAATTTCCTAACCGCAGAAGTTTGTCCACCACAGGACAACCCAACAGTGTGTTGACGGAATTAGAATTTAAGCCGTTTGGCAAGGGTTGTTTTCGGTAATTTTTCCCCTCAGACTGATAAATTCCGGAAGGGCATACTTTTTGAGTGAATAATTTGTTCGCGGTAACAAAGGTTTAGGTCAGAGGGTTTTCTAAACAACAGCCTTAAACGCGGTGAGGGTTTGGGGGGAATACTTGCAAGAAAAATTCCGAAAATCGGTTTTGTCGCTCTCATACCTTGATCGCCTTCTTGCGATCTTCTCTAGTAAGTATATAGGCCGACTCGGAATTTTTCAGAATGGAGCTGAACATGTCGCATGTTTTTCCACGCCAAACTAAGACGCCAATTCCTATTATTGACCGAGGCGAAGGTGTCTATCTCTACGACCAAACCGGAAAACAGTATTTTGATGGATCCGGCGGGGCCGCTGTTTCGTGCCTAGGTCATGGGGATGCGGACGTTACTGGTGCGATCAAGGCGCAATTGGACAAAGTTGCATTTGCACACACCGGGTTTTTCACGTCCGAACCGGCCGAAGAGCTGGCCGATAAACTGATCGAACACGCGCCTGAAGGACTGGAACGAGTCTATTTTGTCTCTGGCGGATCTGAAGCCGTCGAAGCGGCATTAAAGCTTGCGCGGCAATATTTTGTAGAGATCGGGCAGGATACCCGACATCGGGTAATCGCCCGCCGCCAAAGTTATCATGGCAATACGCTGGCGGCCCTGGCGACGGGCGGAAACATGTGGCGCCGCGCGCCTTTTGAGCCGCTGATGCTTGGAACGACCCATATTTCGCCCTGTTACGAATACCGCGACCGGCAACCCGGCGAGACTGCGCAAGCCTACGGGGAACGAGCCGCTGGCGAGCTTGAAACAGAAATTCTGCGGTTGGGGCCGGACACTGTGATGGCCTTTGTCGCCGAGCCGGTTGTCGGGGCAACCCTTGGTGCGGTTCCGGCGGTGCAGGGATACTTCAAACGGATACGTGAAATTTGCGACCGCTACGGCGTGCTGTTGATCCTTGACGAAGTTATGTGTGGCATGGGGCGCACCGGCAGTATGTTTGCATGCGAGCAAGACGGGATTTCGCCCGATATTTTGACTATCGCAAAGGGGCTAGGTGCCGGGTATCAGCCAATCGGCGCGATGCTATGCAGTCAGAAAATCTATGCGGCAATTAAGGATGGGACCGGAAGTTTTCAGCATGGGCATACATATATCGGGCATCCAACGGCTTGCGCGGCGGCTTTGGCTGTCGTGTGCAAACTAACCGATGGTGGGTTGGCGCAGCACAGCGGCGAGTTGGGGAAAAAATTGCAACAGGCGCTGATGGACCGTTTTGGTCAGCATCAGTATGTTGGCGATATCCGTGGACGGGGCTTGTTTCAGGGGTTGGAAATTGTCGAAAGCCGAGAAACAAAAGAACCCTTTGACCCGGCACTTGGAATCCACAAAAAGCTTAAGGCGGCAAGCTTTGAGGCCGGTCTGATATGCTATCCAATGGGCGGCACTGTCGACGGGCGCAAAGGCGATCATATCTTGCTCGCGCCGCCGTTCATCCTTTCAGATGACCACATAGAAGAGATCGTCGAAAAACTGGGTCAGGCATTTGCGAGTGTGTTCGAAGATTAAACAGATTGGCGAACCGTTCAGCGACGCAAAGTCTGTCCAAGTGATAACTGCGGCGTCAGCACGATTTTTTCGCCGCTTTTCTCGGACACGCCGGATACCCGGTCGGCGATAATCTTGGCCGCAGTGCGACCAACCACTGCCCGGCAAGCATCCATTGTCGCCAGTTGCCGTGGGAGGCCATCCAGCAATTCAACACCGTTAAAACCGGCAAGGCCGATCTGTTTGGGCACCGGAATTCCGGCATCGAGGCAGTAAAGCAAACCGCCCGCGCCAATCATGTCATTCGAATAATAGATGAAATCAAGATCGGGGCTGCGTTTCAAAATAGCCTCAGTCATCTCTCGCCCTTTGGACAGCGAAGAGCCACCAGAATAAAACTCTTGATCCGCGACCTCTAGCCCAGCCTTTGCAAGAACTTCTGTAAACCCTTCAAAGCGTTTTCGTGCCCGGTGGTCGAGCGGCATTTTGGTGCCAAGAAAAGCGATTTTCTTGTAACCGCTTTGGACAATCTCGTGGGCAATCTCGCGCCCTGCGCGGCGGTGTGAAATACCGACCACTGCATCAATCGGGTCGCCGTCAGTGTCCATAATCTCGACAACCGGAATGTCCGCGGCTTTCAGCATCGCCCGACTGGCATCGCTGTGTTCCAGCCCGGCAATGATAACCCCGGATGGACGCCATGACAGCATTTCATACAGAACTTTTTCTTCGCGTTCGGGTTTATAATTGGTCACGCCAAAAACCGGTTGAAGGGCCGTATCATCCAACACTTCGGAAATGCCTGTCATGACCTCGGGAAAGACCATGTTTGACAGCGAAGGAATGATAACGCCAACCAGATTTACGCGCTGCGACGCAAGCGCCCCGGCGATCTTATTGGGGACATAGCCTAGTTCCTTGGCGACTTTCAGAACCTTCAGGCGAGTTGGTTCCGAAACGTCGCCTCGATTCCGCAGAACCCGGGAAACGGTCATCTCGCTGACACCCGAGGCCTCTGATACATCGCGCAGCGTTAAGGTGCGCGGTGGCGTTGCCTTAGACGATCCTGACAATTTTTCTACCCATATAAAAGAAGTCTAATTCTTGTTGCCGTAATTTCCGGGTTTGTTCAAGGTTTGCGGTGGTTGGAAACCTATGCTTGGGCGGAAACTATACTTGCCTTGTCAGGTCGATACCGCGAAAAGACATGTGTTGGCCCCGTAGCTCAGCCGGATAGAGCGACCGCCTCCTAAGCGGTAGGCCGGTGGTTCGAATCCACCCGGGGTCACCAGATAATTAAATTCCCAACGTGCTTACCCGTGATACGCAGCGACCGTTTTTAACCGGGAAAAGCTGTAGAGCGCTTCAAACCCCTTCTCGCGGCCATGACCGGATTTTCCGGAACCACCGAACGGCAGTTCCACACCGCCGCCCGCGCCGTAGTTGTTTAGAAACACCTGTCCGGAATCCAGCGCTTTGGCCAATCGCATCTGACGCGCCCCGTCGCGTGTCCAGACCGAGGCAACCAGCCCATAATCGGTGCCATTGGCAATCTCGATTGCCTGAGCCTCGTCGTCAAAGGGGATTATCACCTGAACCGGGCCAAAGATTTCATCCTGAGCCAAGGTATGGTGCGGATCAACATCAGCAAATAGCCGGGGAACGACGAAATTTCCGCCGTCGGATGCCTCTGCGGACAACTGGCCTTTTGCGATCAGATTAAGGTCAGACCCCTTATCTACAAATCCGTCAACGATTGCTTTCTGGCGTCGGGAAATCAGCGGCCCGATATCAAAATCATCTATCGCAGGCCCGACCTGCAATGCCTCGTAGGATTTTGCCATTCCCGCGCAGACCTGATCATAAACGCCACGCTGCACAAGGATGCGTGAGGATGCAGAACAGGTTTGCCCGGCGTTCTGAATGCCCGCATTCACAAGGAACGGCAGGGCTGCGTCAAGGTCGGCGTCGTCAAAAACCAGTTGGGGTGATTTGCCGCCAAGCTCCAGCGTCACCGGCACAAGGTTCTGCCCAGCTGCGATTTGGATTTGTTTGCCAACGCCAACCGATCCGGTGAAAGAAACATGATCGATCCCGGGATGCTGCGACAAGGCGGCCCCGGCCTCGGCGCCAAGGCCGGGCACGATGTTCAGCGCCCCGTCGGGCAGCCCGGCTTGGCGGGATAACTCACCGAACATAAGGGCCGTCAGACAGGCTTCTTCGGCTGGTTTCAGCACACAGGCATTGCCCATGGTCAGCGCGGCGGTGACAGAGCGACCGATGATTTGCATCGGATAGTTCCACGGCACGATATGGCCGGTGACACCATGCGGCTCGCGCAGCGTATAAACCGTGTAGCCGTCCAGATAGGGGATCGTCTCGCCATGTATCTTGTCGGCTGCTCCGCCGTAAAATTCCAGATAACGGGCCAGCGCGATTGCATCCGCTTTTGCCTGTTTCAGGGGTTTGCCCACATCGGCAGCTTCGAGGCACGCCAGATGATCAGCATTTTCAAGAACCAGCTGGCCAATCCGGGCCAGTATCCGGCCCCGTTCAGCGGCTGTCATGCGCCCCCATTCGCCATCCAGTGCGGTGCGCGCCGCGGCCACCGCTGCATCGATATCGTCGGATGAGCCGCGCGCGATATGGCAAATCTCGGTGCCATAGGACGGGTCATACAGCGGTAACATTTCGCCGCTCGCAGGGCGCACCCATTTTCCGCCTATCAGGCAGTTTGCGGGATCAAATGACAAATCAAGATGCGACATTCTTGGGTCCTTTTTGCTGCGCGCCGATTTCCGGCAATTTTGGTGCCGCAGCGATTAACTGTTGAGTATAAGGGTGGCTCGGATTGGTGAAAACCGTTTCGGTTTCTCCCTGCTCGACGATCTTGCCTGATTGCATGACAAAGACCTGTTCAGTGATTGAACGCACCACCGACAAATCATGTGATATGAACAGATAAGTTAGCGAATATTGCTCGCAAAGCTCGGCCAGCAGATCGAGTATCTGCGCGCGGATCGACACATCTAGCGCCGAAACGGCCTCATCAAATACAATCAGGTCCGGTTTGATAATCAGCGCCCGCGCAATGGCGACGCGCTGTCGCTGACCGCCGGAAAACTCGTGGATATATTTTTGGGCGTCTTCTGGTTGCAGACCGACGGCGATCAATGCCTCGGCAATCGCGCTGGTGCGCTCGGATTGCGAGGGGCGTTCGGACAACAAGTGCAACGGCTCCGATACCAGACGATCGACACGATGTCTGGGATTGAAAGAGCCGAACGGATCCTGAAACACGACCTGCATTTTTCGCCGCACCAACAGGTTGGCCTTGTTGCCGGAAAAAACCGGTTCGCCGTCCAGCAGTATCTGCCCTTCCTGAATGTCCTCCAACCCCAAAATCGCCCGTGTCAGCGTGGACTTACCGCATCCGCTTTCCCCGACCAAGCCAGCACGCGCACCCTTTTTAAGGGTGAACGAAACATCATCAACCGCGCGAAACATCTTTTGACGCGCGATAACGCTAGTCCGGGGCAGACGGTAGTCCCGGCTGACGTTAACGACCTGCAAAAGTGGTTCAGGGTCTTTGTTGGCGTGCGGGGGCAGGGTGGCTTTATGGTCGGATGCCTCCATCAGCATCCGTGTATAAGGGTGCTGCATGTTCTGAAACAACGATTGTGTCGGCCCGGTTTCCACAACTTCGCCGGTGCGCATAACGACAATTCGGTCGGCCATCCCGGCGACCACCGCAAGGTCATGGGTAATCATCAGCAGGCCCATGCCAAACTCGCTGACCAACTCTTTCAACAGGTCCAGAATGGTTGCTTGGGTGGTGACATCCAGCGCCGTTGTCGGCTCGTCGGCGATCAGCAGTTTTGGGCGCAGCACAATTGCCATTGCGATAACAACGCGCTGCCTTTGACCGCCCGACAGTTCATGCGGGTATCGCGACAGCGGGAAATTTTCAGCGTCCAGCCCGACCCGATCTAACATGTCGCGGGCGCGCGAAAGCGCCTGCGCGCGCGGCAGGTCTTCGTGGATCAGGATGGTTTCGGCAACCTGATCGCCAATCGTCTGAACCGGGTTCAGCGCTGTCATCGGTTCCTGAAAAATCATCCCCACATCGTTGCCGCGAATGGCGCACATCTCTGCTTCGCTGGTTTGGCCAAGGTCCTTGCCATCGAGCATCACTGCCCCCGACATCTCGGAGCCTTGGGGCAACAATTGCATGATTGCCAGCGCGGTCATTGATTTGCCGGAACCGCTCTCGCCGGTAACGGCAACGATTTCACCGGGGGCCACATCCAACGACACATCCCGCAGGATCGGGTTGCCGTGTATTTCTACGGACAGATTTTTGATCGCCAGCAAGCTCATGAGCGCGCATTCCGGATGCGGGGATCCAACAGGTCACGCAGCCCGTCGCCCATCAGGTTAAGGCCCAGAACCGTCAGAATAATTGCCATGCCCGGGATCAGGGCAAGATGCGGTGCAAAGCTGACCATTGTTTGCGCATCGGCCAGCATACGCCCCCAACTGGGGGTTGGCGGCTGTGCGCCAAGACCAACATAGCTCAGCCCCGCTTCGGCAAGAATACCCAGTGAAAACTGGATCGTCCCCTGAACGATCAGCAGGTTCGCCACGTTGGGCAGGATATGCTCCAGCGATATGCGCGCGGTGTTCTTACCCGCCACCCGGGCGGCCAGAATGAATTCGCGCGACCACAGGCTAAGTGCCGCACCACGGGTGACACGGGCAAAAACCGGGATGTTGAAAATGCCAATTGCGACGATCGCGTTTACAGCGCTTGCACCAAACACAGCCGTAATCAGGATCGCAATGACCAACGATGGAAACGCAAAGATCAGGTCATTCCCGCGCATTATAAACTCGTCCAGCCAGCGACCCTGCGATGCAGCCGCGGCCAGACCAAGCGGAATACCAAGACCCATTCCCATGCCCACGGCAAGTAGTGCCACGGCAATCGACGTGCGCGCGCCAACCATGATCATTGAGAATATATCGCGTCCAAAATGGTCGGTCCCAAACCAGTGCGACAGGTTCGGACGTTGCAATTTATGGGCGATGTCCAGCGTGGTCACATCATAGGGCGTCCAGATAAATGACAGCAGCGCAAGAAAGACAAATATCAGGCTTAACGCGCCGCCAATCACGAAATTGCGGGATCGCAAGGCCGTCACGATGGCAGAGGTTCGTTCCATCAACTACGGCTCCGCAAACGGGGATCGACCGCTGCATAGGCAAGATCGACCGCGAAGTTCACAACGATGACCGAAAACACCAGCAACATGACAACGCTTTCCACCACGATCAGATCACGTTGCGAGATACTTTGAAAAACCAGCCTGCCAAGGCCGGGCAGGAAAAAGACCTGCTCAATTATGATGCCGCCTGCCAGAAGGAACGAAAATTGCAGGCCGATGATGGTTAATACCGGGATCAACGCGTTTCGCAGCGCGTGTCGCCAAAGCGCCTGACGGCGGCTAAGGCCCTTGGCCCGTGCGCTACGCATGAAATCTTCGCCCAGCATGTCCAACAGCGATGATCGCATGACCCGCGCCAAAATTGCGGCCTGTGGCAGTGCCAGTGAAATAGCGGGCAGGGTCAGGGATTTTATTCCCAGCCAGAACCCTTCGTCCCAGCCGGGAAAACCACCAGCCGAAAACCAGCGCAGGTTAATCGCAAAGATCAAAACCATCATCATGGCGAACCAGAAATTGGGGATCGCGACGCCCAGTTGCGTTGCGCCCATCAACACGACATCACCCGCCTTGCCGCGCCGGCTTGCAGCATAAATGCCTGCCGGGAAGGCAATGACCGTGGATAGGACCAGTGCAAAAGCCGCCAGCGGTAACGACACCCACATCCGGTCTGCAACCATTTCGGAAATCGGGGTGCGGTAGGTGTAGGATGTCCCAAAATCCCCATGCAGCATGCCGCCAACCCAATTTAAGTAGCGCTGCGTTTTGGACACATCGAGACCCAGTTCGGTGCGCAGGGCAGCGATGGTATCGGGTTGGGCATTGATGCCAAGCATATACGACGCAGGGTCGCCCGGTGCGACCTCAATCACAAAGAAAATCACAAGGCTGGCGACGGCCAGACTTATGATTAGCGATAGCGCACGTTTCAGGGTGTATCGGAGCATTTTGCTGATCGGTTCCGGCGACGATTGCCGCCGGAACCCTTACCTTTAGTCTTTCCAATAAACGGCTGTCAGATCATTAGCCTGTGTAGGTGCATTTTCCCAAAGGCCTACAATCTTGGCATTCGCCACCGTTGGGTATGCCAGTTCGAACAGGTAGCCATTCACATAATCCTCAGAAATTATCGTTTGCGCCTTTTGCAGCAACTTCGTGCGTTCGCCTGCATCAGTGGTGGCATTCAATGTCTTCATCAGCGCCTGAAAATCCGGATTATCATATTGGAAATAATATTCCGGGCGGGCGTAGATCCCGATATCCATCGGCTCAGTATGGGACACGATCGTCAGACCGAAATCCTTACCCCGGAACACCTGTTCCAACCATTGCGCCCACTCCAAATTGCTGATCTCGGTTTTGATACCAACGGCGCGCAATTGAGCGGCGATGATCTCTCCACCGCGACGCGCATAGGAAGGTGGTGGCAATTTCAATGTTGTGGTGAACCCATCAGCAAATCCTGCCTCGGCCAGAAGCGCTTTGGCTTTCGCCGGGTCGTAGTTCGAATTGCCGGTCAGGTCCACATAGGCTGGATTGTGCGGTGCAAAATGGGTGCCGATCGGGGTGCCAAGGCCAAACATGGCGCCGTCAATAATTGCCTGACGGTCAATCGCGTGGGCAATCGCCTGACGCACTTTGACATTGTCCAATGGCGGCATTTTGTTGTTGGTGGACAGGATCGTCTCACCCTCGGTCGAGCCGACGATAACCTGAAAACGAGGATCGGCCGCAAACTGAGGCAGGTTTTCCGGTGCTGGAAAACCGGCAAATGCATCGACGTCCTCGGCCATCACGGCGGCAAAGGCGGCCGTTGGATCAGAGATGAATTTGAAGGTCGCAGATTCCAGCTTGGCAGGCTCCCCCCAATAGTCGGGGTTTCTCGCGATCTCGATCTTGTCGCCCTGAACCCAGTCAACGAAGGTGAACGCACCAGTTCCGACGGGGTTGGTTTTGATGTTCTTAATGCTCTCAGGCGCTACAATAACCGCGTCACCCCAAGCCAGATTGAACAGGAAGCTGCCATTGGGTTCGGACAGCGTGATCTTGACCGTAAGTGGATCGACAACTGCGACATCTGCAATTCCGGCGAACAACGCTTTTTGGGCGTTTGTGGATTCTTCGGCGCGGGCACGATCCAGCGAGAATGCAACATCGCTGGCGTCCATGCCAGTGCCGTCGTGAAATTTCACGCCGTCTTGCAGACTGAAAGTATAGGTCAGCCCGTCGCCCGAAATGTTCCAAGACGCGGCAAGCCCCGGAACCACAGATCCATCGGCCATGAAACGGGTCAGGCCTTCAAAAATGTTGGAATAGACCACGCTGTCGATGGCGCCCGCAGCGGCGCTGGTGGGGTCCAGATGCGGCGGTTCAAGCTGCATCGCGAGTGTGAGGTCGGAATTGGCAGCATTGGCAACGCCGAGCCCTGATATCAGGGCCGCCACGCTAGCCACCGCCAGTTTGGTTTTGAAATTAGACATGAAGTATCTCCCTATTGGTTCTGCTTAGTCCGATGATGCTGCGAGCAGCCGTTGCAGCGTGTTTGCCATGACGTTGGCGCTGTCGAGCATATCGTCAACGCCAACATATTCGTCCGGTTTGTGGGCCAGCTCCAGAATGCCCGGTCCGTATGCGACGCAGTTCTTCAGTTTGCCTATCCGGTCGATATGCTTTTGGTCATAGGTGCCGGGCGAGGCCACCAGTTCAGGCGTTTTACCCAGAACATCCTGAATTGAATGCGACAGGGTTTCGACAATTGGCGCATTCTTGGCCGTCATGCTGGGGGCCACGTGGTTCAGTTCGCGCAATTCATATTCAAAGTTGGCGCGGCGCGACTTGATACCTTCCAGCAGGTCCGTGATTTCACCCAGCACCTGTTCATGGTTTTCTTCTACCAGATAACGCCGATCAATGGTGATGCGGCACCGGTCCGGCACGCAATGAGACGGCAGGCCAGTATAATCCGGGTCCGGTTCGGGTTGCCCACCATGGATCGAGTTGATGTTCATCGTGGATTGGCGTGCACCTTCGGGCACGACGGGCATCTCGGTGTGGCGCGCGGCCATTGCCGGGTAGAGCGTGTTTTCCATTTCCTCCAGCACCGCGCCCATATGGCGAACGGCGCAATCGCCCAGAAAAGGCATGGACCCGTGGGCTATTTCGCCAAATGTCTCGATCTCGGCCCACCAGCCGCCGCGGTGGCCAAGACAAATCCTGTCTTTGTTCAAAGGCTCTGGAATGATGACATGCTGCACCCGGTCGGGCGAAAAGAACCCTTTTTCGGCCAGATAGGCGACACCGCCATAGCCACCGGATTCTTCATCGGCTGTCCCAGAAATCTCGATTGCGCCGGAAAAATCAGGAAATTCCTCAATGAACGCCTCGGCTGCGATGATTGACGCCGCCAGTCCGCCCTTCATGTCGCAAGCCCCGCGCCCGAATATCTTACCGTCGATCAGCTCGCCACCAAACGGGTCAACCGTCCAGCCAAGCCCAACCTCGACGACATCAGTATGTGAATTGAAATGCACGCATTCGCCCGCACGGCCGCCTTCGCGGCGTGCAACGATGTTCCAGCGAGGGTATTTATCGCTGTCGCCGGGGGTCCCCTCGGCGCGAACCAACTGAGTTTCAAAACCGCTTTTAGAAAGTCGCGATTGCAGCATTTCGCAAATATCGCGGTAATGCAGCCCCGGCGGGTTCAGCGTCGGAATACGGATTAATTCCTGAGTAAGGGAAATCAGGTCATCGCGTTTGGATGCAATTCGCGCCTGCATATTGCCCGAGCGCTGGTCTGCTACCGGTGAATTCATGCTCCCCCACGATCCTTTTTAGATTCGGTGAACCCAACCAATACCGTAAATCCAGCTCGGTCAAAAGGTTATCAGATCATGCGAATGACATCTTTGTCGATTGCCAGCATATATCCCCGGCGGGCCACGTTCTTTATCAACAGCTCGCTGACCATCTGGTTGCCCAAAGTGTCGCGCAGCCGTTTGATGCGGGTCGCACCGGCGGCTTCATCGCAATCGGCACTCGACTTGCCGGAAATCACTGCTTCGATTTCGATCCCCGACAAAATGTCCTCATCCATCCGGGCCTCGGCAAGGACGGACAAGGTTTCTATCGCCGCTTCGGTCAGCTTGAATTCCATGTTGTTAAGGAACACCGTTCGTTCGGCCCGGCTTATCAAAAGCGAATTCACCTGAATTCCGGCGCGCTCAATCTCGCCCATGCGCCGGTTCAGCGCGATGATTGTCACCAGAAAGACAAGTGCTGCAATCAGCAGGGACGTCGCGAAAATCAGCAATACGAAGATCACGGTGCGATAGCTGGCCAGGACCTCGGAAAAAGAGGTTCCCGACTGGGCTAGAATTTCGAGCAGCTTGATCTCGGCGCCCGATGTCAGATTGTCGTTTTGGACAAAAATCTGTTCGACACGTTCGTTGAAAGCATTTGCGTCAGGAAGATTCGTAAACAGCAAAACGGCAGCAATGAACAGGATCGCAACGATTGCTGCGACGCCCAGCGCGACGACGCGTTCCCCGGAAATTCTCTTGTTAGAAGCGTAGGAAGAACTGCCCGGCACTCGTTTTCCTTTGATCCAATCCGCTTTCATCAAACAGCGAGATTATGCTTAACAATTTCCACGACGCCGATCCAATCTTTTTGGCCACCAAAGCGGCGGCCCGATCCTGATCGCGACACGCAGTGTCCGGCAGTTTTATGACACCGTAGTGTAATCGCAGCGGGTTGTCCTGCTTTGCTTTGTAATCTGCATAACACGCAGCGGATGAGGTGCCGGCCACGAGCGAAAGTGCGAGCGCAATAAGCGCAGTTTGCATGAGTTTTTTCATGGGTAAAACATGCCTGCTACCTGTTTGATATTCAATAACCAAGGCCCAACTACCCGATGTTATCCGATAACTCCGGCCCGTTATTGTTTAACCGAACAGGTCGGCGCCATGTTCATTTCATCGTCGGTGTCTCTGCCGCAATGCACTGAAAGGAACGTCCATGACCAGATTTATTACATCGTCAATTCTTGCTGCCAGCATTGTTCTTGGCAGTTTGTCCACCAGCCCAGCACAAGCGAGCAACAAAGATGTCGGTCGTATTCTGGCGGGTGCCCTGACCTTGGCCATTATTGCCAAAGTGATCGCGGACAACAAAAGAAGCCGCCAGACAGTGGCCCGGGCTGATGTCTCGCGACATCAAAACCGTCCCGCACCGCTTCCGGGGCCCGCGCGCATGAAACGTCTGCGATATTCATTGCCGGGTGAATGTCTTTTCAACATTCGCACTAGAAACGGCGAGCGCGCGGTGTTTGGCACCTTATGTCTGAAAGAAACCACAAGCTTTGTGAATAGATTGCCGTCGGACTGTCAGGATCGGATTCGGGTTCGGTATGGCCGTCGCGCGGACGTCTATGACGCAAAATGCCTGCGCGAGCGGGGCTATCAGGTGGCCCGCTACGCACGATGAACTGAACACGATGAAATGAAATAGAATACCCGGCGTGGTCTCCCCAGCTTTCCGCGACGGTTCCTTGGGCGGGTGGTCAAATGACCCCCGCCCCTTTTTTTGTTTGCGTATCTTGTGCCCCCTCTGTCATCAGACGTCATGGCAAAAACATTTCCTGACTTTGAATATGAAAATACAGCGATGGCGCGCGGGGCAGTCTATGTGGCCGGTGTCGATGAGGTCGGCCGCGGCCCACTGGCTGGCCCGGTAGTGGCCGGTGCTGTTCGACTGGATCCGGCGAACATTCCGCCGGGGCTGAATGATTCTAAGGTTATCCGCCCCGCTGTGCGGGAAAGTCTGACACAGCAAATCTGGCAAGTTGCCGATGTCTCGATTGGGCAGGCCTCAGTCAGTGAAATTGATGAGATGAACATTCTCCACGCCTCGATGCTGGCAATGGAACGCGCTGTTGCCGGGCTAAAGGGAAATGCAGATCATGTGCTGGTCGATGGAAACCGGATACCGCCCGGTCTTATGGGGCGGGCAACAGCGATCGTGAAAGGTGACGCCAGATCACTGTCGATTTCAGCGGCGTCAATTGTAGCAAAAACCTGGCGCGATCAGCTGATGGTGGATTTAGCGCAACAGCATCCGGGGTATGGCTGGGCCAAAAACGCGGGCTATCCAACAAAAGAACACCTGACCGCACTGCAAAATCTTGGTGTGACCCCACATCATAGACGTTCGTTCAAACCCGTCCACAATATGTTGTATCAAGATAAATCTTTAAGTGATTGATTCGAAAAAAGAAATTGACGGCGAATCACCTTTGACTCATCTTTGTCCTAAATAACGACGCCACCAAAACGGCGCGGGGATAAGAGGCAGCGATGACAACAAAGACCAAAAAGGAAGCCACAAAGCTTCCGCTAAACAAAATATTGCCCGGTGAGTGCATCGAAGTCATGAACAGCCTTCCGGCCGGAAGTGTTGATCTGATTTTTGCGGACCCGCCGTATAACCTTCAGTTGCGCGGCGACCTGCATCGCCCGGATAATTCCAAGGTGGATGCGGTTGACGATTCCTGGGACCAGTTTTCGTCATTTGGCGCTTATGATGCCTTTACCCGTGACTGGTTGAAGGCGGCCAAACGTTTACTCAAACCAAACGGCGCAATTTGGGTGATCGGCTCTTACCACAATATCTTCCGTGTTGGCTCTGCGATGCAGAACGCGGGTTATTGGATATTGAACGACGTCGTGTGGCGTAAATCTAACCCGATGCCAAATTTTCGCGGAATGCGTCTAACCAATGCCCATGAAACGCTGATCTGGGCGTCACGCGGCGAGGGTGGAAAATATACGTTCAACTACGAAGCCTTGAAGGCGCTGAATGAGGGCATTCAGATGCGCTCGGACTGGGTTTTGCCGATCTGCACCGGCCACGAACGCCTGAAGGATGAAAATGGCGACAAGGCGCATCCAACGCAAAAACCGGAATCGCTGTTGCACCGTATTCTGGTAGCGACGACAAACCCCGGTGATGTGGTGCTTGATCCATTCTTTGGAACCGGCACCACGGGGGCTGTCGCCAAGATGCTTGGGCGCGAATTCATCGGCATTGAACGCGAAGAGAAATACCGTGTTGTTGCCAAGAAACGCATCGAAAGTGTTCGTAAGTTTGACAAGGAAGCCCTGCAGGTTTCCACCAGCAAACGCGCAGAACCCCGCGTGCCGTTCGGGCAACTGGTCGAGCGTGGAATGCTGCGTCCGGGCGAAGAGCTGACATCAATGAACGGGCGCCACAGCGCCAAGGTTCGCGCCGATGGAACGCTGATATCACACGATACCAAAGGGTCGATCCATCAGGTTGGAGCAGCACTTGAGGGCGCGCCAAGTTGTAATGGCTGGACCTATTGGAGCTTCAAGCGCGACGGCAAAGCTGTGCCAATTGATTTGCTGCGCCAGCAAATTCGCGCCGAGATGAACTAGAAAAAATTTCAAAGATTACCGCCGGTGCCTGTGGCCTGACACCACAGCACTTACTTGCCCCGTCATTTATTTGGCGGGGCATTTTTTTGCCACGGGCCCTTAGCGCGGCCTTGAGTTACTTGCGTTCTTGTAAGGCGCCCAGTCGGTGATTTCCGGGTAAAACATAGCGCGCCACTTGCGAACCTTTGGGTTCATTATCCGTCTGAATGCAGGCGGATACATCGCAATGAATGTCATAAAAGGGTAACCAAACGGCAACTGCGGGGCGTCGGCTTTGGTATAGGTCTGAAGCAGCGGAAAACGGCGATCCGGTTTAAAATGGTGATCCGAATGGCGCTGTAGATTAATCAACAGCCAGCTTGATGCTTTTTGGTTCGCGTTCCAGGAATGCCTGGGTTGTGCGATTTCATAACGCCCTTGGCCAAGGTGTTTGCGCACCAGCCCATAGTGTTCAATGTAATTGACCAGTTCCAGCTGCCAGATCGCGATAAAGGCTTGGTAAAGGAATAGCCCCAGCCCGGCCCATCCGCCCAAAAGGACGGCCAGCAATAAAAAGCTAGCCTGCAAGGCCCAGTAACGCCAAAACGGGTTTGCCCGATCCCATGCGGCCAGCCCTTTTCGCCCCAGCATCGCCTTTTCAGCGGCAAAGGATGATTTCCAGCATTGCACCAGAACGCGTGGAAAAAACCGATGGAACCCTTCATTATATAACGCCGTCACCGGATCACGGGGCGTGGCGACATAGCGGTGATGCACCAAAAGATGTTCGGATCGAAAATGTGAATACATCACCATCGCCAGCAGTAGATCAGCGAACCAGCGTTCCTGACGGTTTTTCTGATGCATCAATTCATGGCTGTAATTGATGCCAACGGTCCCGGTCAGAATTCCGACACCAAAAAACAGCGCAACCTTTTCCCAGCCGCTAAGATGGTCGCTGCCACCGACATACCAGATCAGGCCAAACAAAAGGAAAAACTGAACTGGCATCCAGACGCTGGTAATCAACTTGTGCCAGAATAACTGATCTTCCTTGGTTTCCGGGTCCGCGCTGTCGGTGTTTAACCCGATAGCCATATCCAACACGTTGAAGGCCACCCAAGACGCGAGTGGCGGCAAAACCAAAGCCCAGCCGCCTTCTATTGCCGCAAAAATTATCACCGGCACCAACGCAAAAGATATCCAGAACGGAAAAGCGTTCGGCAGGTTTCTGTATTTTGGTTCCGGGCTCATGATCGTATCCTAGCACCCAAGCGGGAAATTTCTCAAATCAACTGGCGGCATTTAACGACAGATCAAACACTTTGCGCATCAATGTTGCAGATCCGATGGCCGAAATTCTGATGCGGCGACGAATTCACCACTTTGCGGGTTTGCACCATGTTCCACGTCGGCAATGTGAACAGACAGACGCAGGTGAAAATGCGTGAAGGTGTGGCGCACTTCGCCGCCTACTTGCGTCCAGTTCGCGGCAAGGGGGGGATTTTCCAGCGGGACATCGCCCCAATCCGAACCCGGCCAGCCGAGCATTCCGCCCAACAGCCCTGCGTCGGGCCTGCGTTCCAGTAGCAGGGCGCCATCGGCTCGTCGCGCGACATAGGCCATTCCATAGCGGATTGGCTTTTTGGGTTTTGGTGACTTAACGGGGCGCTTTTCCTGTGTCCCGTTCGCGCGGGCCTTACATTCGTGTCGCCACGGACAAATTCCACATTGTGGTGATTTCACAGAACAAATCGTGGCGCCGATATCCATCACTGCTTGCGCATAATCGCCGGGGCGTTCGTTGGGGGTCAGGGTTGCAGCATAGTCTGAAAGTATGCGTTTGGCGGACGGCAGGGGGCTCGCAATATCAAACATTCGCGCAATGACGCGTTCGACATTTCCATCCACGACTGTCGCCGGACTATCAAAAGCGATGGCCGCAATGGCCCCGGCCGTGTATGGGCCGATACCCGGCAACTGAATTAATTCTTCGACCGTTTCAGGAAATTTACCCTGATGTTGGCTGGTGACGATCCGCGCGCATTTCAATAAGTTTCGCGCCCGCGCATAATATCCCAGCCCCGCCCAGGCGGCCATCACATCGGCGTCTTGCGCTGCGGCCAGCGATTGCACCGACGGCCAGCGGGTGGTGAATACACGAAAATAGCTTTTAACGGCGGCAACAGTGGTTTGCTGCAACATGACCTCTGAAAGCCAGACGAAATACGGGTCTGCCCTTTTACCCTGCTTTCCTTCATAGGGCGGCACGCGCCATGGCAATTGGCGGGCGTTTTCATCATACCAATCCAGAATTAGGGAGCTGAGCTGGTTTTCACGCAATGTTCATAACTCATTTCCCTCTTTGGGCTGGCAAGGTTCGGACTGTCCGCTAGAATAGGCGCACAAACAGGAACCGCCACCTATGTCGCAACGAAAAAACGGACGATTCGCCAGAAAGAATGGATTTCGAATGGCGTCGCAGCTGTTGCAAACGCGGATTCGCCAAGCTGGTGAGTCGCGCGGATTTGCTGTTTCCCGGCTTTTGACCCAATGGGCAGAGATCGTTGGCGAAGAAACAGCCCGGATATCTGTGCCCGTCAAAGTCGGTTATAGCAAAGGCGGGCTTGGCGCGACGCTTACGATTCTGGTCAAAGGTGCCAACGCAGTTTTGCTGCAGGCGGAGTTACCGAAAATTCAGGAACGGGTGAATTCCTGTTACGGATACGCGGCAATATCCAGAGTTAGGATCACTCAAACCGCCGCCACCGGATTTTCAGAGGGCGCGATTGCATTCGAGGGTGCCAGTCCTAAGCCACCCACAAAAGTATCTAAGAAGAAATCAGCGCGTGTCAAAAAAGATGTCGCCGGGGTCGCCGACGGCAGTTTACGCGCAGCACTTGAAGCACTTGGTGAAAATGTTCTATCCCGGCCAAAAAAGTAAAGAGGCAACTATATGAACCGCACGACAACAATCGCCATTGCGCTGATCGCCGTATTGGGCGCAGGCGCATATTGGTACACATCCAATTCGCAAAAACCGGACACAACCGAGGTCGTTCGAGACGCGCCAGCAGAGTCCGATATCGATACTTCGATCGTCAAGGAAATGTCCATCGGGAACCCGGATGCCGCCGTAACGGTCATCGAATATGCCTCGTTCACTTGCCCCCATTGCAGAAGCTTTCATCTGTCGGTGCTGGACGAACTGAAGGCCAATTATATCGACAGCGGCAAAATCAACTTTATCTACCGCGAAGTTTATTTTGATCGGTTCGGATTGTGGGCCGGTGTCGTGGCACGATGCGGTGGACCGCTGCGTTACTTTGGAATTTCGGACCTGATTTATGAGGCGCAATCTGACTGGCTTGCAGATGGCGACCCGGCGATTGTGGCTGATAACCTTCGCAAAATTGGCAAAACGGCGGGGCTGAACGATGAGCAGTTGGACGCCTGTTTGAACGATGGCGATATGGCGCAGGCGATGGTTGCCCTTTATCAGCAGAACGCGCAGGCTGACGACATCAACTCGACCCCGTCATTCATCATTAATGGCAAGAAATACAGCAATATGAACTATGCTGAATTCGCTGCCGTTCTGGATGAAGAGCTTGGTGAGTAATTAATCTGGTTTCTGCGCTGTCAGCTGATCAAGGTCGGCATCCAGCGCAGACCAATCATTCAGTTGCAGCCTGACGGGCAAAGTCAAAACCTTTTGCCGGTATTCTGTCGGCAAGCGGGTGGCGTCCTTTTCGGTCGTCACCAGTTGCGCACCAAGCCGCTGTGCCTCGGATTCTAACCGTTTTAACAAGCCACTTGTTAAGGGCTGGTGATCGTCCAGCGGGTTTGCCTGAACAATATTGGCCCCAAGGGTTTTCAGCGTCTGAAAGAACTTTTCCGGGTGCCCAATTCCTGCGAAGGCCAGCACTTTTAGGCCCTTCC
Organism: Marinosulfonomonas sp.; assembly: GCA_019090885.1. Lineage (GTDB taxonomy): Bacteria > Pseudomonadota > Alphaproteobacteria > Rhodobacterales > Rhodobacteraceae > NORP110. The sequence goes on along the minus strand of JAHRVC010000202.1, from coordinate 12,974 downwards.
AGTCCATTCCTGTTGCAAGTGGAACGAGGTCGCCGGTGATATGGCGGCAATCTATTTTATTGTGCCAAATATCAAGGAACTTCTGCTGTGCGTGTTCTGGCCCGATGGACAGCAGAACATCAGCGCGGGCCAGCCCGTTGGATAGGGTTTCGCGCAATGGACCGGCGGGCATAACGCGGGCGTTGCCAAAACCATAACCGGCGTTAACCACGATTATCGAATAATCTTTGGCGACAGATGGGTTTTGAAACCCGTCATCCAGCAGAATAATTCCGGCCCCGTTTTGTTCGGCCTTTCGCACGCCGGCAGCGCGATCGCGCGACACCCATGTGGGGGCAAAGGCGGCCAGTAAAAGCGGCTCATCGCCCACATCGGCAGCAGCATGCAGACGTTCGTTTACCTGCACCGGCCCGGCGATCGTCCCGCCATGACCACGCGATACGATATGTGGCGTCTGCCCCGTTTCAACCAGTCTTTGGGCCAGCGCAATTACAGTCGGTGTTTTGCCGGTGCCACCCACATTGATATTGCCAACACAAACAACCGGAACCCGAGGTTTATATGTAGCCGCGCGGCCAACCCGATTGCGAGTGGCCGCCGCAACAGCATATGAAATTGGCGCCAATATATGCGCACGCCATCCGGGATTGTCGGGCGGCATTCCCCAAAATTCAGGCGCCCTCATGCCGGTGTTCCCTTGTCATCGAGCGCACCCAATATCAATTCAACGACCGTTTCCAATACGACTGCGCCGGCAGTGGTCGTTTCCCAAGCAGCATGGGCCATCTCGGCCGTCAACGTCGGGGCAAGAAGTCCCTCAAGCGTTTGTGCCAGCTCGCTGGAATTCTCGACTTGGCGGGCGGCTTTGGCGCGACCAAGGCGGCGAAACAAGTTCTGATAATCACCGAGGCATGGGCCATGAATAACAACTGATCCTAGAGCGGCCGCATTAAATGGGTCTGGTCCGATGCCGGGGCGATCAACCAGTGTTTGCCCAATGAAACTTATCGGTGCGAGGCGATACCAAAGCCCCATTTCTCCATCTGTGTCGGCAAGATAAACTTGGGTTTCGCTTTCAGGTTCTTCACCTAGCGACCGCTGTGCAATGGACAGACCTTCGGCTTTTAAACGGTCAGCGTAGACCTTTCCTTCATCCGGGTCGTCAGGTGCAATGATAAGCAGGAAACGATGCGCGCGGCGCATGGCCTGTTTATGAGCGGCGATTATCGCCTCAAGCTCGGACAAATGAATGTCGGCGGCCAGCCACACGGGACGCGTGTCCAACAAAGAAGCCAGATCGTCCCGTTCAGCGGGGCTGCATGGCAAGGCGTCGCCAACATGTTCCAAAACACCGGTTTTCCGGACCGCATTGGCAACTGCTCCGGCATTTTTCAAAGCTCGTACAGTAGTGTCATCGCCAGCAAGTAGGTGGTCGAACTTGCCCAAAATTTCGGCCCTAAGGCCGGGCCATCTGCGCAAGCTATGTGCGGCTTCAATGGCAACGCCGGTATCGAGTAAAAACAGGGGCGTGCTTCTTTCCGCGGTCTGAAAGATCAAATTTGGCCGCAGGTTCCCCGAAAACCAAACAGCGACATCAGGCTTCCAGAACTGCAGGAAATCCTGAACGGACTGAACCGAATCTTCGGACACGATTTGCTGGATGCAATTGTCTGGTAATTCTAAAGTCGCGCCATCAATTGTCGTAACCAACACCCACAAGTCGGGTATTTGATCTGATAGGTTTGACACGATCTCGGAAATTAGTAATCGGTTGGCGCTATTAACTGCATGCAACCAAACCAGCGGTCCGGCGGGGCGCAATCGCTTAGACTCTACACTGCTAGGCCGCACCTGAAACCGAGGCCTAAACGGCGCGACAAAATTGTAAAATGCAAGCGGAAGCCCCATCCGTCAGACGCTCAGTTTCCAAGTTCCTCGGTCGCCGAGGCTGCTGTGCCTTCGTCCCGAAGCCGATGTAGATGGGCAATGAAAAAGCGCATATGAGCGTTGTCTACGGTACGCTGCGCTTCGGATTTCCACGCATCATAGGCCGATTTATAGTCGGGGAATATACCCACGACTTGAATCTCGGATACATCCTTGAAAGTACTTTTTTCGGGGGCGACCAATTCACCACCGAATACCAAGTGCAGGCGTTGCGTCATAATTCCTCCGAAATTGGATCGTTGTTATCATTGTAATCTACGTCATTTTTCGCAGTTTCAGCAAGCCATGACTAGCGGTGGGTTGTATCCGGTATTGTACGTTTAATCCCAGATATCTGCTGTAGTTCGGCGTTCAGCGGGGCCTGACTGAGCGTTGCGATTTCTATTTCCATATCCTCAGGCTCGACGATGCGATCGATCAAACCCCACGACAGTGCTTCGGCGCTGCCAATTTTCTGACTTGCGACAAGGATCATCTTTGCGCGTGAGGGGCCTATAAGGGCTGAAAGGCGCAGCGGATCAGAGGGGCGGGGAAGAAACCCAAGTTTTATAACCGGGTAAAAGAATTTCGCATTCGGAACGGCGATCCTGATGTCACAGGCCAGCGCCATGCCAAACGCACCACCTGCCAACGTTCCGTTCAATGCGGCAATTGTCATGCAAGGTAAGGCGGCAACCGCACCCGACAGCGTTTCCCAAAGATCGCTGGTGGCCAGGCCCTTTTTGGCTTCTTCAAGGTTTGCGCCCGCACTGAATACCTTTCCGCGCCCGGTGATGACCAGCACCTTTGTCTCGGCTCCGGTTTTACCAACTGCGTCGATCAGTTGACCCAGCATTTCCGCAGTCAGCGAGTTTGCCTTTTCCGGTCGGTTAAGCGTGATGCGCCGGACGTGTCCGTTCTGTGAAACTTCAATCATTGGCGGCCCCTGAAATGCACTATTTTGACCAATTACCGGATTTATAGCCGGGTTTTCAACCAGATAACCGTTTTTGGGGTGTAAGCGGGGCTAACCGGATAAATAATGTCGAGATGCCCTAATCTTGACCAAATCAAATAGAAGAAGGATGCTGACCACGGATAGTAAAACAGAGGACCAGTTATGCAAAATTCAATTTCCAGATCGTTGGCCAGCGCGGCCGCGCTTTTTATGGTGCCAGGAATGGCACTGGCCGATGTCACTGCAAATGAAGTTTGGGACAACTGGAAGACATACGCAGAAACATTTGGGCAAACGGTGACCGTTGGCTCAGAAAAGACCCGCGGCGACACACTGACACTGAACGATGTGACATTTAGTTCAGAATTTTCCGAAGGTGCTGTTGCGGGCACGCTCGAATTTCTGGAAATGCGTGAACGTGGCGACGGGACTGTCGCGATTACCATGTCGCCAGACTTTCCGTTTACCATGTCAGCCGAGCCGGATTCTGGCGAAGCCCTTGATATGGCAATAATGCTTCGCCAAACTGGAACCAGCATAGTGGCGTCCGGCAGCGATGGCGATATCACCTATGACTACGTGTCGTCAGAAATAGGCATGGCGATCGAAAAGTTTATCGTCGATGGCGAAGAGCTTGACGGTGAATTCGAATTGTCCCTGCGCGATGTTGATGGTCAGTATGCGTCGTCAGAGGGCGAGCTGAATACACTCACAAGTCAAATGACAGCGGCGGCAATGGATTTTGCGATGAAATTTGCTGACCCAGAAAGTGGCGGGCAGGTGGACATGTCAGGCACCGTCCAAGATGTCAGCAGTAGCTCAACTGCATCATTTCCCCCTGATTTTAGTATGGAAGACCCGACCACGTTTTACAGCAAAGAAATGATGGTTGAGGGCGGTTTTAAAGCTGGCGCCTCAAATTACTCGATGAGTTTTGCCGACAGAAACGACAGTTTTTCAGCAGATGGAACGTCATCCGCGTCGGCACTTAATATTGCACTTAAAGATGGCTCTATCCAATATGGTGGATCGGCAAAAGATACGAACTACCGTCTGAAATCACCGCAGTTGCCAATTCCGGAAATCACGCTTGGTCTGGCCGAAACAGGTTTCAACCTTTTGATGCCAATGACGCCATCGGATGAACCTTCGGAGTTTGGGTTTCTGATCGAAATGATCGGACTGGAAGTCAGCGACATGATCTGGGGGATGGTTGACCCCACAGGTGCGCTGCCCCACGATCCGGCCACCGTGATTTTTGATATTGGCGGCCAGATGAACTGGTTGGTTGATATCTCTGACCCGGAGTTTGCAGAAAAGTTTGAAGGCGAAATGCCCGCGGAACTTTATGAACTATCGCTTAACGATTTGACGATTTCGGTTGTCGGCGCAGAAGCGAAAGGAACCGGGCAGTTTGTATTCGACAATTCCGACCTTGAAACATTTGGCGGGATGCCGGCACCAACCGGCGCGATTGATCTTGATCTATCCGGTATCAACGGGCTGATGGACACGCTCGTTAAAATGGGCCTTTTGCCACAAGAACAGGCGATGGGCGCGCGGATGATGATGGGTCTGTTTGCGCGTCCGGGTCAGGGCGAAGATACATGGACTTCGAAAATTGAAGTCAAAGGTGATGGTTCGGTTTTCGCCAACGGTCAGCAGCTTAAATAAAAACTCGATGATATTTAGGCCGCGCAACCGTGTTTGCGCGGCCTTCTTTTGCGCCACAGACTTGCACAGCCTTTGGGGTCGGACTACGTGTCTGGCAACAAAAGGGCAAATCCATGAGCCAGAAACTTTCCGAACTTACCGACGCATTACTATCTGCCGCCACCAAAGCCGGTGCGGACAAAGCGGATGCATTGGCGGTCAAGGGCACGTCCCTGTCTATCGACGTGCTGGGTGGAAAACTTGAACATGCGGAACGCGCCGAGGGTGTCGAGATTGGCCTGCGGGTTCTGGTCGGCCAGCGTCAGGCATGTGTGTCAGCCTCTGACACGCGGGCCGATACAATCACAACCATGGCAGAGCGCGCGGTCGCGATGGCGCGTGAAGCACCAGAGGACGATACCGTTGGCCTTGCCGATCCGTCCCAGCTTGCCCGGGACACCGACAGTTCCGCGCTTGAGCTTAATGATCCCGCGCCCGAACCGGCACCGGACGAGCTAGAGGATCACGCCCGCCGGGCCGAGGCAGCCGCAGCAGATCATGTGGGCGTCAGTCAGGTTCAGGCGACATCGGCGGGTTACGGGCGCGACCAGATATTCCTGGCCGCCTCAAATGGTTTTGCAGCTGGCTATGGCCGCACTAACCGGGCGCTGTCCTGCGTGGCCATTACCGGTGAAGGAACCGGGATGGAGCGCGACTATTGCGGTGAATCCCGGGTGTTTCAGGCTGATGTGCCAAGCCCGGAAGATATCGGGCGGATTGCTGCGGAACGCACGGTGGCACGTGCAGGTGCGCGCAAGCCCAAAACTGGCGCGTTCCCGGTGCTGTTTGATGAACGTGTCGCGTCGTCTCTGATCGGTCATCTGTTGGCAGCAATCAATGGCAGCTCGATTGTTCGCGGCGCGTCATGGGCACGCGACTTGCTGGGGCAACAGGTTTTGCCCACGGGGTTATCCGTTGTTGAAAACCCGCATCGCCCACGTATTTCAGGCTCGCGGATGTTTGATGGCGAGGGCTTGCCAACCAATGGCCGTTCCGTTGTGAAGGACGGCGTGCTGACAGGCTGGACACTGGATCTGTCAACGGGTCGCAAACTGGGAATGGCATCGACTGCAAATGCAGCACGCGGAACCTCATCTCCGCCGTCGCCGTCGATCAGCAACGTGGAACTGACACAAGGTGCGCACAGCCACCAAGCTCTGTTGCGCGATATGGGCACCGGGCTGTTGGTCACGTCGATGATCGGGTCTTCAATCAATCCGACGACCGGCGACTATTCGCGCGGTGCAGCCGGGTTCTGGATCGAAAGCGGGGAAATCGCCTATCCCGTCAATGAATGCACGATCGCTGGGAATTTGCGCGATATGCTGATGTCGATTGTGCCCGCCAATGATGCGCGAATGCACCTGTCGCGGGTCGTTCCGTCCCTGCTTGTTTCCGGTCTGACAATTGCCGGAGAATGATCTTCAGCTTCTGATCGACGCTGCTGTGGCGGCGGGCGATGTTGCCAGTTCCTTTTGGAACAAGTCACCCGAAGTGTGGGAAAAGGGCGATGACGCAGGTCCGGTCACGGAGGCCGATTTGGCCGTGAACGAATTGCTGCATGACCAGCTTGCAGGTGCGCGGCCAGACTATGGCTGGCTGTCCGAAGAATCCGAAGATAGTGCGGCGCGCCTGGATCGTGAAAAGGTGCTGATCATCGACCCGATTGACGGCACAAGATCTTTTATTGCGGGCGAAAAAACCTGGGCGCATTCGCTGGCAATCTCGCAAAATGGCCAAGTAACCGCTGCCGTCGTTTACCTTCCATTGCTGGATAAGCTCTACACTGCCAGCATCGGCGGTGGTGCATCGCTGAACGGGAAGGCGATTGAGAAATCCGATCAGAAGCATATTGACGGCGCATCGCTATTGTCAGCCAAGGGCAGTTTACTGCCCCAATACTGGCAGGGCGATGTGCCTTCGGTTAAGCGCCATTTCCGCCCGTCGCTGGCCTATCGTTTGGCCCTTGTTGCGGAGGGTCGGTTTGATGCGATGATGACCTTGCGCGACACTTGGGAATGGGATGTTGCAGCGGGCGCGCTGATCGCATCGGAGGCCGGGGCGTATGTGACGGACAAGGTCGGCGGCGCGCCAGTTTTCAACAATGCAGTTCCGAAATTGCCGGGAATTCTGGCCGGGACCGCGGCAGTCCATTCTGGCCTGATTTCCCGTTTGAAGTGATCTGATGGCAAACCCAGAACCAGACCGGCCAGAGCCGAAACAAGCACTGATTATCGGCGGCGGCCCAGCTGGGTTGATGGCCGCGGAAATGCTTACGCAGGCAGGTTTGCGCGTTGTGGTTGCCGACGCAATGCCAACCGTTGGGCGGAAATTCCTGATGGCGGGGCGATCCGGGCTGAACCTGACCAAGGACGAAGATTTCGATCTGTTTATGTCCAGATATGAGGAACAGGCCCCGTGGCTGCTGCCAATGATCAGGGGATTTGACGGGACGGCAGTGCAGGACTGGGCGCACGATCTGGGGCAAGAGGTATTCACCGGCAGTTCCGGGCGGGTGTTTCCAAAAGCGATGAAGGCCTCGCCGCTACTACGCAGTTGGCTACGCCGCCTTGGGGATGCTGGCGTTCAGTTTCAAACCCGGTGGAAATGGCTTGGCTGGCAGGGTGATGCTGTTGTTTTTGATACGCCTAATGGGCAAAAACAGATGACCCCGGATGTAACCATTCTGGCGCTTGGTGGGGCCAGTTGGTCGCGCCTTGGCTCGGATGGAAAATGGGTCGATCAGCTTAAACCACGCGGGGTTGAATTAACGAAGTTCGCACCAGCAAACGCCGGTCTTAGTGTCAACTGGTCGCCCCACATGCACCGGTATTTTGCCAGCCCGGTAAAGGGCGTCGCATTGCAGGCGGGCAATTGCCGGACACGTGGCGAGTTTGTGATCTCCAATCGCGGGTTGGAAGGCGGCGGCATTTACGCGCTGTCAAAAGCTGTTCGTGAGGGTGCAACTGTATCGGTCGACCTGATGCCGGACTGGCCGTTGGATCGGGTTGCACAGGCGCTTGGGAAGCCGCGCGGCAAGCTGACGTGGCCGAATTATCTGCGCCGGGTTTTGCGGCTGAACCCGGTCAAGATCGCGCTATTGATGGAATTTGGCGGGCCGTTGAATGAGAATGAAAATCTGCCCGCGACAATTAAGAATCTGCCAATACGCCATAGTGGTCTGCGTCCGATTGATGAGGCGATTTCGGTGGCGGGCGGCGTCGCAGAAGCCGCTGTGACAGATGGGTTAATGCTTAAAGAAATCCCCGGTGTTTTTGTCGCCGGAGAGATGCTGGACTGGGAGGCCCCGACAGGCGGCTACCTTATTTCCGCATGTCTGGCGACGGGGCGGTGGGCCGGTAAATCGGCAGCCGAGTGGATCGCAAATAGCGACGCCTGAGCGTCCTAACGTTTGCCCAGCATCGCCAATCGAATCAACGTGCGCTCGATGACTGCCATCTGCGGTGCGCGCGATGTCGAGCGCAGCGTCAGGTCGGTTTCGGTGAGCATTTGCAAGGCAACCTCAAGCTTTCGCAGGCCCCAGTCTTGGGCCTGTCGGCTCATCCGATCGCGTCTGGGGCCAAAAACGGGCGGCCGAACCCGGCCAATGCCCGCAGCCGCACCAGCCGGATCAGACGCTGCAGCGTGCAGGACGCGAAAATGACGTGTGGCCCCGATACACAGGCCAACAGCTTGAATGCCTTGTGCGCCAAGCGTGCGCATAATCGGGCCGATCTGATCTTCTTTTGCCTCGGCGACACAGTTCAGAACATCGTCCAGCGCGGCTTCTATTGTGGCTGGGCTGCACGCAAGAATATCTTGGCTGCTGACGGGGGTCGCGTCGCCCAGTTTGAACAGCGATAGCTTTTCGATCGTTTGGCGAAAATCGCCCGGATCAAGCATGCGTGCCAATCCGTGAATATCCTGCATGGCAGCCGAATCAATATTTGAAAGCCCGGCTTTGCTTAGTTCGGCTTCGATTTCCTGTCGGCTTGGTGGATCATCATAGATACCGACGGCGTAAGCATTTTTGTGGGCTTCGAATAGTTTACGCAGCCCCGAACGCGCATTCAGCGATCCTGCAGTGACCACGATCTGGGCATCGCCCGGCTGCCAGTCGGCCAGCGCGGCAGTCAGGGTTTTTGCTGTCGCTTCTGTGGCGCCTTCGACAAAGGCGACACGAGCACCGGGAAAGAAGCCTTGGGACTTAACCGCAGCGTCCAGCGCTGCCGGGTCTTTGCGCAGATCCGAGGCTGGAATGCGTGACAGCCGCATTTCTTCTTCGCCCTCTGGCCCGATTAGAGATGCAATTAATTGCTGCCGTTTCAGGGCAACGCGCATTGCGTCCACCCCATAGATCAAAATCCCGGTTCTACCCGCGTCAGGCCGGGCGAAATAGCCGCCTGCATCGCGCGGCGATAGTTTCATTTGCTCCAGGTTCCGGCGGTTACGATCAGCCGGGTAACCAACTTATCGGCAAGAATAACCATCAGCCGCGCATAGGCATCCCGCTTGGCGGAGTCACTGGAAATCGTTGCGTTCGTGCTTGGCGGTATTGCTGATGGGTCGACCGAGGCCACGGTATAACTGGTAAACGTATCCACGCTGCCGCGGGTAATGATTTGGTCTGTCGAGGTGTCAATCACACTAAAGGTTGCCTTGCCGACAATACTATTTCGAAAGATTTCCTGACGCGGCGTGACGCCAATGCCGTCCAGCGTTGTGTCGATTTTGTAAGACAATCGGTAGAGCGGCTGGATCGGGCGGCCAACGCGTTTTTCAAGCTGTTGCACGAACAAAAACTCATTGCGGTTGTCCGGAGCGTCAACACTGATCTGGATCGGCAGGTTCGCCGCAGGGCCGGATGGTGCAAACGCTGGGGTATAGCCACAGCCAGCCAGCGCAATAAGCGCCAGCATCAGTAATCTGCGATTTGGCTTAAATAACGACATTCACAATCCGACCCGGCACTACGATCAGTTTTTTCGGCGCGCTACCGTTCAGCGCCTTTTGCACAGCTTTGTCGGCCAGTGCCAGTTTTTCAACCTCTTCTTTTGGCAAATCTTTCGCCACGGTGATTTCCGAGCGTCGTTTGCCGTTCACCTGAATGGGCAGCGTCACTTGGTCTTCGACCAACATCGCCGGGTCTGCAACTGGCCATGGCGCGTCGGCTATCAGCCCCTCACCGCCCAGCATTTCCCAGACTTCTTCGCAAAAATGCGGCGTGACCGGGTTCATTAATTGCGCAAGGGTTCGCATCGCGTCCAGCTTGGTTTCGGCGGATGCGCGCGATTTATTCAGCACGTTGGTGAACGCGTATAGGTGGGCAATAGCGGCGTTAAAGCCAAAGGTCTCTACGCCCATCGTCACGTCGTGGATGGTTTTGTGCATTGCGCGTGTCAGTTCCAGATCACCGCTGCCTTCACCCGATGCCACGGCGATGTCAGTTGCCAGCCGCCAGACCCGCGATAAGTGCTTGAACGCGGCTTCCGCGCCAGAGGCTGTCCATTCCACGTCCCGTTCCGGAGGCGAATCGGACAACACAAACCAACGGGCCGTGTCGGCGCCAAAACTGCGAACAATATCGACCGGGTCGACAACGTTCCGTTTGGACTTGGACATTTTGGCGGACGGGATAATCTCGGCTGTTTCGCCGCTGGATTTCACTTTGCCGTTCTCGATTTCCTCAGGCAGATGATAAACGGGGCGCCCGCTGTCGTCGCGGGTCTGGTAAATCTCATGCGTGACCATGCCTTGGGTGAAAAGCGCATCAAACGGCTCGATCGCCTTTTCTGGCAAATGACCGCAAATGTGCATCGCACGGCTGAAAAACCGCGAATAGAGCAGGTGCAAAATCGCGTGTTCAACGCCACCGATATACTGGTCAACGTTCATCCAGTAATCCGCGTCGGCCGCGTTCGTCGGGGTCTTGGAGTGCGGTGCTGTGAATCGGGCAAAATACCATGAGCTGTCCACAAACGTGTCCATCGTATCGGTTTCGCGGCGCGCGGGCTTGCCACAAGACGGGCAGGGTGTGTCGCGCCATGTCGGGTGGCGATCAAGTGGGTTGCCGGGTTGATCAAAGCTTACATCGTCGGGCAGGGCGATGGGCAGGTTTTCTTTGTTTTCGGGAACCACGCCGCAGGCATCGCAATGCACAACCGGGATCGGGCAGCCCCAATAGCGCTGGCGGCTAAGCCCCCAGTCGCGCAGGCGGAATTTGGTGACGCCCTGACCAATATTATTGGCCTCACAATGGGCGATTGCTGCGTCAACAGCCTGCTGGCCGGTGGCCACTTCGTCCCAGGCATATTGCTTGGTCCAGCGGACCTTTTCGCTCTTTGTGGGAACAAATGCTTCGTCACTTGCCGATTGGCTGCCGTCCATAGAAACAAAGGTATCAATGATCGGTAGGTCATATTTCTTGGCGAAATCAAAATCACGCTGGTCATGGGCCGGGCAACCGAAAACAGCGCCGGTTCCATAGTCCATCAAAATGAAATTCGCGATGTAGACCGGAAGCTCCCAAGAGGAATCGAGCGGATGGCGAACCCGAAGCCCGGTATCAAAACCCTTCTTGTCGGCCTTTTCCATCGCCTCTTCTGTGGTCGCCATTTTGCGGCAATCAGCATTGAATGCTGCGGCTTCAGCGCTATTTTTTTCAAGTTCCTTGGCCAAAGGGTGGTCAGGAGAGATGCCAATAAACGACGCCCCCATCAGGGTGTCAGGGCGGGTTGTGTAAACCTCGACCTCATCAAAACCAGCCGGTGCGTCAATCAGCGAAAAGCCAAATTGCAGCCCGCGCGATTTACCGATCCAGTTGCTTTGCATCAGCTTGACCTTGGCAGGCCAGTTATCCAGCCCGTCCAAAGCGCTTAGCAATTCTTCGGAATAGTCCGAGATTTTGAAAAACCACTGGGTCAGCTCGCGCCGTTCCACCAGCGCGTCCGAGCGCCAGCCGCGCCCGTCGATCACCTGTTCGTTCGCCAGAACCGTCATGTCGACAGGGTCCCAGTTCACGATCGCATTCTTGCGATAGACCAACCCTTTTTCCATGAAGTCGATAAACAATGCCTGCTGCTGGCCGTAGTATTCCGGATCGCAAGTGGCAAATTCCCGGCTCCAGTCCAGCGACCAGCCCATTGGTTTCATCTGCGCGCGCATGTCGGCGATATTCTGATAGGTCCATTCTTTGGGGTGCCCACCTGATGCCATCGCCGCATTTTCAGCGGGCATACCAAAGGCATCCCAACCCATTGGGTGCAAAACATTATGCCCGGTCGCGGATTTGTAGCGCGCCACCACATCGCCCATTGTGTAATTGCGCACGTGCCCCATGTGAATCCGGCCCGAAGGATAGGGGAACATTTCCAGCACATAGTATTTTGGCTTCGCCTCATCGCGCTTTGCGGTGAACGTTGACTGGCTTTCCCAGACGTCTTGCCACTTTTTTTCGACTTGATCGGGAGTGTAGGTGGACATGATCTGGACCTTATTCATGAAAACGCCGGACAGTGCCCGGCGCTGTATTACTGCGAGCGGCGTCTGCGGTCTAGAGACGGCTGTCGCCAATCCGTAGCTGACGCGCGCGGGTCAGAATTGCATCTTCGACAGCACGAACAGTTGCGATGCTGGCTGGCCCGCTGCGGGTTTGTAACGCAACCTTAAGGGAACGGGCATCAAGTGCCGGGTCATTTACAAAGATTGTAGCGCGGTATGCGCGCCCGCCGCCGGGTGGTGTGCCAAAGCCGGTAACAATGACGCCGGTAAATGGGTCGGCGGACTGAACAGGAAGAAAGCTTAGGACATCCAGCGAGGCCGCCCAAATATACTTGCTGACTTTTACCGATGTATTCGGGTCTTCGGGACGCTCAAACAATTCCCAGATTGTGCTGCGTTTTTCGACCTTGGGTTTGTTGCGTTCAATCGCGGCTTGCCGTCTTTCAAGAGCTGCCGGATCCAAATCCGCGCGCGGACCACCGCCAAACAGGGAACCACCCGAAAAAGGCCCGCCCGAAAAACCCCCGCCAGAGCATCCCGACAGCATTAATGTCAGAATGGCCACAATTGCAGTCGTATAGAGTTTTTGTTGCCTCATCATATTTTCCCCACCGCAGGTCGTTTTTTCCCAGTTATATCAGCCTGCATTGGGTAACAAGAAGTTTTGCACCGGGTTGCAGCGCTTTGGCGGCACAGACCACTGTGACATTGCTGCACCAAAATTCCAATCAAGCGTCGCACCCATCCGCCCTTTTGTTGCCTTTATCATGGGTAAGTGCGAAACGACATCATACTCAGTCTGGCTCATCTGGATTGGGATGAATTTTAATTTTAAATGAGGGGATGACCATGAAAAAGGTTCTCTTTGCTACAACGG
>JAHRVC010000201.1 GCA_019090885.1 Marinosulfonomonas sp. | reverse complement strand
TTTCTTCGGTGTCCTTCAGCAGCCGCGCGACCTCATATTCATCCTTATAGGCCAGCACTTTGTGCGGCCATATCCCGCCGCGCAATCGGCAGGCCTGCAACGGTGGCCGCCTATTCTGCAGCCTTGCCAAGCGGCGCTTCACCAGCCTCAAGTGCCGTCAGCAATTCATCCCGCCGTTTCATCGCCGTGGCATAACTGGCCTCTTTCACCGGACCAAACCCGCGAATTTTCAACGGCAGTTCCGCCAGCGCAATCGCGGCATCCGGATTATCGGCACCCGTCCCGTCCAGCAGCTTGGCAATGTCGCGTTCATACATGCGGATCAATCCACGTTCCATCCGCCGTTCAGCAGAATAGCCAAACGGATCAAACGGCGTGCCGCGCAGCCATTTCAGGCGCGCCAGAATACCAAACCCACGGGTCATCCAGCCGCCAAATGCGCGTTTCTTTGGCCGCCCGTCTGCCCCCTTGCCGGTCAGGATCGGCGGCGCAAGATTGTAGGTCAGCTTCAGATCGCCATCAAACTCGGCGCGCGCCTTTTCTTCGGTGTCCTTCAGCAGCCGCGCGACCTCATATTCATCCTTATAGGCCAGCACTTTGTGATAGCCTTTGGCCACCGCCTCACGCAACGCCGGGTCTTCAACCCGCGCGACAAGACGGCGGTAACGCCGCGCCCGACGACCCGATTGATAGGCCGTCAGATGATCAGCGCGAAAATCAATCAATTCATCAAGGGTTTTTGGCAGCTCCACCACGTTCGGGCTTAGAATTTCCTGCGCATCTTTGGGGTTCAAAACCGCCCATCTGCCGATCTCAAAAGCGCGCAGGTTGGACGGCACAGCGGCCCCGTTCAGCTCAATCGCTTTCAGGATCGCCCCATGCCCAATCGGCACCAGCCCACGCTGCCAAGCCGCCCCCAGCAACATCATGTTGGAAAATATCGAATCGCCCAGAACCGCGCGGGCCAGTGCGGATGCGTCAAACATGACCAAACCGTCCTGCAAGCGCGCCTGCAACGACAGGGCCAGTTGATCAAACGGCAGCCGGAATTCCGTATCGCGGGTGAAATCGCCGGTAATAATCTCATGGCTGTTAACCACGCCGCCCGCGCGCCCGGTTTTCATCAGCCCAAGGGTTTTCGCCCCCGCACTGGCCACAAGATCACCGCCGATCAGCGTGTCACATTCGCCCGTGGCCACCCGAATCGCCGATATATCTTCTGGCCGGTTCGCAAGGCGACAATTGATGTGAACAGCGCCGCCCTTTTGCGCCAGACCCGCCATTTCCATCATGCCAGCGCCCTTGCCATCCAGATGCGCCGCCATCGCCATCACTGCGCCGATCGTCACAACGCCGGTGCCCCCAACGCCGGTAATCACCACGTTGTGGGTGCCGTTAATCACCGGCAGTTCGGGATCAGGCAGCTTGCCGGTATCCAGTTCGACGGTGGCAGATTTGCGGATTTTCGCCCCGGAAAGCGTCACAAAAGACGGGCAAAACCCGTTCACACAGGAAAAATCCTTGTTGCAGGATGATTGATCGATTGCCCGCTTGCGGCCCAGTTCGGTTTCGACAGGCACGATTGAAACGCAGTTGGATTGCACGCCGCAATCGCCGCAGCCTTCGCAGACATCGGTGTTGATGAACACGCGCTTGTCCGGGTCAGGGAACAACCCGCGTTTACGGCGGCGCCGTTTTTCCGCAGCACAGGTCTGGATATACAGGATCACCGAAACGCCCGGCAGTTTTGCGAACTCTTCCTGCACACGTGGCAGTTCAGCGCGCGGTACGGTCGGCATATCGCTCGGAAAACGCTTGAAATCCACGTCTTCTTTTTCGTCGTAGACCACGGTGATGTTTTCCACCCCCATGGCACGAACCTCGGCAGCGATGCGCGCGGCATCCAGCCCACCTTCATTAGGCTGGCCGCCGGTCATCGCAACTGCGTCGTTGAAGAGTATCTTGTAAGTCATTGTTGTTCCAGCAGCAACCGCCGCTCGGATCGCCAATATGCCGGAATGGTTATAGGTGCCATCGCCAATATTCTGGAAAACATGCGGACGCGTCGAAAACGATGCCTCGCCAATCCAGTTCGCGCCTTCGCCACCCATTTGGGTATAGCCGAGCGTTTCGCGATCCATCCATTGAACCATGAAATGACAGCCGATCCCCGCATAGGCGCGGCTGCCTTCGGGCACCTTGGTAGAGGTGTTATGCGGACAGCCGGAACAGAAATACGGCAGGCGGGCAGCGATCTCTGGTGCGTTATCGGCTTTTTCAGCGTCTTCAATTGCTTGCAGACCGTTCTTAATGCCGTCGTTACCGCGCCCTTCCTCAATCAGGACCTGTCCCAGACATTTGGCAATCCCAACCGGATCAAGCGCATATTTAACCCCGAAAAAATCTTTGCCGTCCTTGGTGCCGCCATAAACCCGACGCCCCCGGCGATCATCAAAAATCGCTTCCTTGATCTGAACCTCGATCAGCTTGCGCTTTTCCTCGACCACCACGATCAGATCCAGATTTTCGGCCCATTCGTTAAAGCCGACCATATCCAGCGGAAACACCTGACCGACCTTATAAGTCGTCAGGCCGAGTGCGTCGGCCTCATCCTTGCCAATTCCCAGCAAAGACAGCGAATGCACCAGATCCAGATAGTTCTTACCAGCCGCAACAAAGCCGATTTTCGCGTCCGGTCTTCCCCACATGCGTTTGTCAATTTTATTAGCCCTGGCAAAGGCTTCCGCGGCGAACCTCTTGTAATCCACCATCCGCGCTTCTTGGGGAACCCGATCGTCAATCAGGCGAATGTTCAAGCCGCCCTCGGGCATTTCAAAATCGGGATTCACAAATTTCAACCGATCCGGGTCGCCGTTCACGACAGAGGTAACCTCAATCGTGTCTTTCATCAGTTTCAGACCGACCCAAAGCCCGGTAAAGCGCGACAAGGCATAGCCATACAGCCCGTAATCGAGGATTTCCTGAACACCGGCGGGCGACAACACCGGCATATAGGAATCCATCAGCGCCCAGTCTGACTGGTGCAAAGTGGTCGAGCTTTCGCCCGTGTGGTCATCCCCCGCAGCCATCAACACGCCGCCATTGGCCGATGTTCCGGCCATATTAGCATGGCGCATAACGTCGCCCGAACGGTCCACCCCCGGCCCTTTGCCATACCAAAGCCCAAACACGCCATCGAACTTGCCTTCGCCCCGAAGTTCAGCCTGCTGGGTTCCCCAAAGGGCAGTACCGGCCAGATCCTCGTTCAGGCCGGGCTGAAATAGCACGTCTGCCGCATCAAGATCCGCCTTGGCAATTGTCATCTGCTGATCGACCGCGCCCACGGGCGAGCCGCGATAACCGGTGACATACCCCGCCGTGTTCAGACCGGCCGCCTTATCGCGCGCTTTCTGCATCAACATCAGCCGCACCAGCGCCTGGGTGCCATTCAGCAACACTTGATCTTTTTCCAGATCGAACTTGTCGTGCAGCGTGATTTCCAGCTTGCTCATCTCAGGCCCCTTTTTGCCTATTATAGGTCAAATTCGTTGACCTACAAAATGAAAATCGAGTGATAGCAACAATTGCTATTATCCCACACTTGCAGGTAACACTTAACCTTAAATCACGCGCGTTCAGGTAATGATTGGAACGAAATGGACTGGGACAAGCTACGAATATTCCACGCCGTCGCAGATGCGGGCAGCCTGACCCATGCGGGTGAGACGCTCCACCTGTCCCAATCCGCGGTCTCGCGCCAGATCAGGGCGCTTGAGGAAAGCCTGAACACCACCCTGTTTCACCGCCATGCACGCGGGTTGATTCTAACCGAACAGGGCGAGTTGCTGTTTGATGCCACAGCAGCAATGTCCAAACGGCTTGACGCAGCCTCGGCACGTATACGTGACAGCGAAGACGAGGTGTTTGGCGAGTTGCGGGTAACCACGACGACCGGCTTTGGGTCGCTCTGGCTGGCGCCCCGTCTGTCCAAACTTTACGAAAAATACCCGGACCTGAAGATCGACCTGATGCTGGAAGAACATGTGCTGGACCTGCCCATGCGAGAGGCCGACGTGGCCATCCGGATGAAGGAACCCAGTCAGGCCGACCTGATCCGCCGACGCCTGATGGGCGTGCGGATGCGCCTGTATGCGTCCCAAGACTATCTGGATGAAAACGGCGCGCCCACGAACATGGATGAGATGTTTTCCCATCGCCTGATCTGCCAGAACACGACATCTGCGCAGGTCAGTGCCGGGGCGATGCTGGTCAAGGAATTGTTGACCCATGAAATTCGCTCATTGCTGACGGTTAATAACTATTTTGGCGTGCTTCAGGCGGTTCGCAACAATCTGGGCATTGGCGTTCTGCCCGACTACATCACGCAGGTGACGGGCGATCTGGTGCGGGTAATGCCGACGATAGAATCAAACGAAGTGCCGGTTTTTCTGGCTTACCCAGAGGAACTGCGCCCCTCAAAACGCATTGCAGCGTTTCGGGATTTTGTCATGGATGAAATTTCAATCCTTAGAAAAAAGCAAAAAGAAGAAGACCTTAGCTGAGTCGATTTTTAGCTATGCTAATATAGCATAGCGGCATTGCGCATTTACTTGCAGGAAACACCTTGTCGCAATGCATCGCCACACCTAAATCGAAGAGGACGCTGGTAATCGAGGAAACTCTTGTCAGCGTCACCTCCCTGTTGGACTTGGCCGGGCTTTTGCCCGGCCACTTTTTTTTACCCAAGTGGAAACTATCGCCCGTTGGCCCTGTCGCGCCGATCCCGCAAAAACTGACGGTCTGCATCGTTCCCGCTTAGCGCAATTGCGCGCTCATAAGCCACCTGACTGGCCTCATGACTACCAGCGCGGGCCAGATATTCGGCACAGGCGGCGTGATACGGCTGATAATCAACCAAATCGTCCTTAAGGCGCGAAAATTCCTGTAACGCCTGTTCCAGCCCGCCCGCCTCGGCCAGTGCTGTGGCCCGGTTTAGCGCCACAACCGGCGTTGGCTCAAACCGCAGCAGGCTGTCATAGAGCAACACGATCTGACGCCAATCCGTTGCCGCTTCGCTCATCGCTGCCACATGCAACGCGCTGATCGCCGCTTTGATCTGGTAGGGGCCAGATGCCCCCCGTGCAATCGCACAATCAAGCAGCTCCAGCCCCTGCCCCAGCATTTCACGATCCCAAAGCGCGCGATCCTGATCGGCCAGCGCCACGGTGATGCCGCGCCGGTCCTGACGGGCCGCACGACGCGCATGGGTTGTCAGCAAAAGCGCAAGCAAGCCTTCAATTTCAGGCTCATTCGGTTGCAGTTGATCCAGCAGGCGGGCAAGAAATATCGCCTCATCACATAAATCCACGCGGGTCGGCGTTGTGCCAGACGTGGCGGCGTAGCCCTGATTAAAAATCAGATAGATAACCGCCAGAACCGATGCCAGCCGTTCGCCCCACATTTCCGGTTCGGGGGGGGTATAGGGGATGCCGGCGGTCGAAATTTTCTTGCGCGCCCGGCTAAGGCGCTGCCCCATCGCCGTTTCACTATCCAGAAACGCCGCCGCTATTTCGCCCGTGCTTAGCCCCCCGATGGTGCGCAACGTCAGGGCCACGCGGGTTTTTGGCGCAAGCGCCGGGTGGCAACAGGTAAAGATCAGACGCAACCGTTCGTCTGGAATATTGGGTGCATCGGCGTTTGCGTCCTGTTCATCCATCTTTGCCAGATGGGTTATTTCAGCGTTGAAACCAGAAAAGCGCTTTTGACGACGTATCCGGTCGATCGCTTTGCGCCGTGCGACAGTTAACAACCAGCCAATCGGACTGTCAGGAATACCCGTGCGCGCCCAATGGGTTAGCGCGGATTCCAGTGCGTCCGACAAGGCCTCTTCTGCCAATTCAAAATCGCCAAGGCTGGCAATCAGTGCGGAAAGCAAACGCCCCCGATCCTCGCGCATCACCGTTGCCAGTGTCGCGTTCAGACCGGGGGTTTTGATCACTTGCCGTAGTCTTCCGGCATCATGACCGGGCGCACCTCAATGGTGCCAAATGCGACCGTCGGGATCATCGCCGCGTATTTGATCGCCGCGTCCAGATCCTCGCATTCAAACAGATAATAGCCGCCAAGACGTTCCTTGGTTTCAGCAAACGGCCCATCCATGGTTTCGGTTTTGCCGCCGCGAATACGCACACTGGTCGCCGTATCGATGCCCTTAAGGGCATCACCGGCAATCAAAACACCGTCGCGTTTATAGGTCTCGTTGGCATCCATGTAGCCCTTCATGAACGCGCCAAACTCTGGCGTGCCCGGTGTTGGGCCTTTGCCCTCTTCTGTATAGATCAAAGCCATATATTGCATGTCATCGTCCTTATTTTGTTGATTAAGTTGAAGTCACCCAAACACCGGCAGGATCAAAACCCCAGAACGGGGATCAAAATCAACACGATGGAAATCAGAACCGCAACTGTCGTGCCCAGACTGCCCACAATTCGCAACGGCGACATCATTTTGCTCGCCGACAGGCCAAGCGGATGCGCCACCCGTCCCACCACCAGCAGCACACCGACAGCATGCAACCAGCCGGACCCGGCCCCCTGCACTTCTGCCAGCCCCATCAGAATCACCGCCATCGGCACGATTTCGGTAAAGTTTCCGTGCCGGCGCATGCTTTCTAACATAGCCATGTCACCCCCATCACCGATGGATATCCCGGTTTTGCCGCGCATACTGCTGACAAAAAAGGACAGAGCGATCATTATAGTTCCAAGCAGTGCGCCATAGAGCGCTGTGATTTGCAGTATCATTTTCAATTCCTTTTGGTGTTTGAGTATTCATAGGACGTATCGCATTGCCCCATTTCGACATGTCTTGGCGAAAAAATCCACAAAATGTCGCGCCAATGCGGCTTTTCCCTGATTGCCACATGCCCTAAGACATCCCCAACAAGCGCGCAGGGGACGACGATGCAGGAACCAGAGATCACCGAAGAACTGATTGCCGCCCATGGGCTAAGCCCGGACGAGTATCAGCGCCTTCTTGGCATAATCGGGCGCGAGCCGACGTTTACCGAGCTGGGCATATTCTCGGCGATGTGGAATGAGCATTGTTCCTATAAGTCATCCAAGAAATGGCTGCGCACCCTGCCGACCGAAGGACCGCAAGTTATTTGCGGCCCCGGCGAAAACGCCGGTATCGTCGATGTCGGCGACGGGCAATGCGTGGTGTTCAAAATGGAAAGCCACAACCACCCCAGTTATATCGAGCCTTACCAGGGTGCGGCCACCGGCGTTGGTGGTATTTTGCGTGACGTGTTCACCATGGGCGCGCGCCCGATTGCGGCAATGAATTCGCTGTCGTTTGGTGCCATCGATCACCCCAAGACCAAGCAGTTGGTCAGTGGTGTTGTTGGCGGTGTTGGCGGCTATGGCAATTGCTTTGGCGTGCCGATGATCGGCGGCGAGGTGCGGTTTCATCCCGCCTATAACGGCAATTGTCTGGTCAACGCATTTGCCGCCGGGCTGGCAGATACCGACAAGATTTTTTATTCCGCCGCGTCGGGTGTCGGCATGCCGGTTGTCTATCTGGGCGCAAAAACCGGACGCGACGGGGTTGGCGGCGCAACAATGGCATCGGCCGAATTTGACGACACGATTGAGGAAAAGCGCCCAACCGTTCAAGTCGGCGATCCGTTCACCGAAAAGCGCCTGATGGAAGCAACGCTGGAACTGATGGCCACGGGTGCTGTGATCTCAATTCAGGATATGGGGGCCGCTGGCCTGACCTGCTCTGCCGTTGAAATGGGCGACAAAGGCGGGCTTGGCGTGCGCCTGAACCTTGAAGACGTTCCGGTGCGCGAAGAAAACATGACCGCCTATGAGATGATGCTGTCAGAATCTCAGGAACGCATGTTGATGGTGCTGAATCCGGCTCTGGAAAGCGAAGCCAAGGCGGTGTTTGAAAAATGGGACCTCGATTTCGCCATCGTAGGGGAAACAATCGCCGAGGATCGTTTCCTAATCATGCACAATAACAGTGTAATGGCCGACTTGCCGCTAAAAGCGCTGTCAGGCAATGCGCCAGAATATGACCGCCCGTGGGTTGAAACGCCCGCGCCCGCCCCGCTTGGCGACGTGCCCGAGGTTGATCCGATCGACGGGCTGCGTGCGCTGATATCCTCGCCCAATTACGCCGCTAAGCAGTGGGTGTATGAACAATACGACACCCAAGTGATGGCCGACACACTTCGCGCACCGGGCCTTGGGGCTGGCATCGTGCGCATCCACGGCACGCAAAAATCACTGGCCTTCACATCCGATGTGACACCCCGCTACGTCATGGCCAACCCGGTTGAGGGCGGCAAACAGGCGGTCGCCGAGGCCTATCGCAACCTGTGCGCCGTCGGGGCCACCCCGCTGGCGACAACCGATAACCTAAACTTTGGCAACCCTGAAAAACCCGAGATTATGGGCCAGCTTGTGGGCGCAATCAAAGGCATCGGTGCGGCCGTTGCAGCCCTTGATATGCCGATCGTGTCGGGCAATGTCTCGCTTTACAATGAAACCGACGGGCAAGGCATTTTGCCAACACCCACCATCGGCGCGGTTGGGCTGATCGCTCAACCCGGCGACTTGATCGATGGCGCGGCACAGACGGGGCATGTCGCCCTGCTGGTCGGCGAAACCAAGGGCCACATGGGCCAGTCTGCCCTGCTGGCCGAACTGTTCAACCAACAGCAAGGCGACGCCCCGCGCATCAATCTGGGCGCCGAAAAGCGCCACGGCGATTTCATTCGCGCCAATCACGCGCTGA
Source organism: Marinosulfonomonas sp. (assembly GCA_019090885.1). Taxonomy (GTDB): domain Bacteria; phylum Pseudomonadota; class Alphaproteobacteria; order Rhodobacterales; family Rhodobacteraceae; genus NORP110. The sequence continues at coordinate 15,279 of JAHRVC010000201.1, read as the reverse complement.
TCCATGCCGTCACTGACCTTGCCGACGGCGGGCTGGCGCTTGCCGCCTTCGAAATGGCCGAGGCCGGCGGTGTCGGCGTCTCGCTTGATGCAAGTGACACGGCCACGCTATTTGGCGAGGATCAGGCCCGCTATTTGATTGCCTGCGATTTTGACTGCGCCGAGGCCCTGATGCTCGCGGCCGCGGCCGCCAATGTGCCCATTGCAACGGTCGGGCATTTCAGCGGCGATCAGGTTACGTTTGGCGCAGCTTGTGCACCTCTGAGCGAGCTTTCAGATATCTTCCGCACTGCATTTGCCGCAGCTGTGGCCTGACGCAACGCCACCGCAAGCAAAACGGCAAAACCAAAAATCTCGTGACGCCGCAGGCGTCCCATTTGGATTGCGCCCTTGCAGCGCTGCCCGCCCCGTCCTACATCTGAGGCGAACCAGCCGGGAGCCGACGAATGGCCATTCACGCACAAGAAATCGAGGATTTGATCCGCGACGCATTCCCCGACGCAATCGTCACGATCACCGATCTGGCGGGCGACGGAAACCATTATGCCGCCGAAGTCATCGACGAGAGCTTTCGCAACCAGAATCGCGTGCAGCAGCAACGCGCCGTCTATGGCGCGCTAAAGGGCAAAATGGATGGCCCAAACGGCGAATTGCACGCGCTGGCCCTGACAACCAAAGCACCGGAGTAACCCATGTCCGACCCACAGGCCCAAATTCAGACAACCGTCAGCGACAACGATGTCGTATTGTTCATGAAGGGCACCAAGATGATGCCACAATGTGGCTTTTCCAGCAAAGTTGCTGGCGTGCTAAACTTTATGGGCGTCGAATTCTCTGATGTGAACGTGTTGGCGGATGAGGCAATTCGTCAGGGGATCAAAGATTTTTCCGACTGGCCAACGGTTCCGCAACTCTATGTAAAGGGCGAGTTTATTGGCGGTTGCGACATTATAACCGAGATGACTTTGTCAGGCGAGCTTGACCAGTTGTTTGACGATAAAGACGTCACTTACAACAAAGAAGCAGCCGAGCAAATCCGCCAAGCCAACCTCTGATATCCGGGCCCGCGGCACCAAAAACCCACGCCTATGCACGGCTCTGCTGCGCCAAAATTGCCCCGTATATCCGATCAAATTGCACCAAATTTCCTTACCAGGCGCACAATTTAGCCCACGCTTGACCACGTGCGCGTGATTGCCTCTTCTCATGGCGACCTGCTGCCAACAGGTGGTCATTAAAGAGTAGTGCTCTTTGTGAAACCTGGAGGGAACGAAAAATGACTTATGCTGATCCACGCGATCCTGCGCGCGACGTTTACGACGATCCGAAAAACGTAACGGAAGACGAAAATAAGGCCGACCAGCCGCAATCAGACGAACCAGAACCTGACTTTAAATATACCGATTGGGCCAGTATCTGATTTTACTACCCGCCAATTGATGCGAAGTTTGCGTTAGATTCTGACGGAGCGGCCGCAATGAATGACCCTGTCTCTGCCATCCGCAACCTCGGACCGGCGAGCGAACAGCAATACGCTGATATCGGCATCAACAGCGCCGCCGCCCTGCGCGAGATTGGTGCGGATGAGGCCTATCGCCGCCGCCTGCGGGCCGGGCATCGCCCACATTTCATTAGTTACTACGTTCTTGTGATGGGGCTACAGGGGCGTCCATGGAATGACTGTAAGGGCGCTGAAAAAGCCGCGCTGCGAGCAAAATTCGACGCCATGAAAGACGCCGCACATGATAAGGGCCGCTTCGAACTGGAAACGGCCCTTGATCGGATCGGTGTGATTAAGCGGCCGGATTAACCAACCAGCTCTAACCCTGAAAAGAAATACGCGATCTCTTCTGCGGCTGTTTCCGGCGCGTCCGAACCGTGGACCGAGTTTTCGCCAACAGATTCGGCAAACTCAGCGCGAACCGTTCCCGCAGCGGCATCCGCCGGGTTGGTCGCGCCCATAACCAGACGGTTTTTGGCAATCGCATCTTCGCCTTCAAGCACCTGCACAACAACGGGTGCAGACGCCATGAATTCACACAGCTCACCGAAAAATGGCCGCTCTTTGTGCACAGCGTAAAATTCACCCGCCTGCGCCAAAGTCATGTGAATACGTTTTTGTGCAACGATGCGCAGACCGGCATCCTCAAACTTAGCGTTGATCTTGCCGGTCAGATTGCGCCGTGTGGCATCCGGTTTGATGATCGAAAATGTGCGTTCCATACCCATATTAGGCCTCTGTTCTGTATACAGCCCCAAGCCCCGTGCCTGTGGCAATTTCCGGCGCTGCCCTAACACGGGTCAATCCGCTTGAAAAGCACCGATGCACGCCACATCATACAAGTAAGGCGATAGTTTTGCCGCCAAATTGCAGTTATTTCGGCGCAGTACCAGATAGGCAGCCGCAAGTGATTGACCCGGACAGCCACCTAAGGCAAACCGCGCGCCATGCTTAGAATTCAGAACATAAGTTATTCGGTGCAGGGTCGCCCCCTGATAGTTGACGCAAGTGCCACCATTCCGACCGGCCACAAGGTGGGGTTGGTCGGGCGCAATGGCACCGGCAAAACCACGCTCTTTGGGCTGATCCGAGGCGAACTGGCGCTAGAGGGCGGCGACATCCGCCTGCCCAGCCGCGCCCGTATTGGTGGCGTGTCCCAAGAGGTTCCCGGCTCTGACGTTTCATTGATCGACACCGTGCTGGGGGCCGACACCGAGCGCGCCGCCCTGATGGCCGAGGCCGAAACCGCCACCGATGGCACCCGGATCGCCGAAATTCAGACCCGCCTTAGCGACATTGACGCGTGGTCCGCCGACGCCCGCGCAGCGTCAATCCTTAAGGGGTTGGGGTTTGACGACGCCGAACAACGCCAGCCCTGCAGCGATTTTTCCGGCGGTTGGCGGATGCGCGTGGCCCTTGCGGGCGTGCTGTTTTCGCAACCAGACCTGCTGCTTTTGGACGAACCGACCAACTATCTGGATCTGGAAGGCGCGCTGTGGCTTGAAAACTATCTGGGCCGCTACCCACACACGGTTATCATCGTTAGCCACGACCGCGCCCTGCTGAACCGGGCTGTGGGCGGCATCCTGCATCTGGAAGACCGCAAACTGACATTCTATCAGGGTAATTACGACGCTTTCGCCGCCGCCCGCGCCGCCCGTCTGGCTGGTGCCGCTGCCGAAAACCGCAAGATTGAGGCCCGACGCGCCCACTTGCAAACCTATGTCGACCGGTTCCGTTATTCCGCCTCCAAGGCAGTTCAGGCACAATCTCGCCTGAAAATGATTGCTAAGTTAAAGCCGATCACAACACCGCAAGAAGCGGCGCTAAAACGGTTCACATTTCCCAAACCTGAAGAACTGTCGCCGCCGATTGTCTCGCTGGAAAACGTCGCCGTTGGTTATGACGGCAAAGCCGTTCTAAGCCGGTTGAACCTGCGCATAGATCAGGATGACCGGATCGCGCTGCTGGGCAAGAACGGCGAGGGAAAATCAACCCTTTCCAAGCTGTTATCGGGTCGACTTGAAGCACTGGAAGGACGAATTACCACGTCCAACAAGCTGCGGGTCGGTTTTTTCGCCCAACACCAAGTCGAAGAATTGCACACCGATGAAACGCCGCTGGAACATATCCAACGGATGCGCCCCACTGAAACCCCAAGCAAACTGCGCGCCCGCCTTGGCGGCTTTGGCATCGGTGTTGAACAGGCCGACACCACCGTCGGGCGTCTGTCGGGCGGCCAAAAGGCGCGCCTGTCGCTGATGCTGGCGACGATTGATGCCCCCCACATGCTGATCCTTGATGAACCGACAAACCACCTGGATATCGAAAGCCGCGAAGCACTGGTCGATGCGCTGACCGACTATACCGGCGCGGTCATTCTGGTCAGCCACGACATGCATCTGCTGTCTATGGTCGCGGATCGTTTGTGGCTGGTCAAAGGTGGGCGCGTCGCCCCCTATGACAACGATCTGGCCGCCTACCGAAAGCTATTGCTGAGCGTTGATAAACCGCCCAAAGCCGAAAAACCCGCCGTTAAGAAACGCGCCGGGCGCGATGAAATTACCGCCTTACGCGCCAATGTTAGAAAATGCGACGAACGTGTTTCGAAATTGAACGTAATGCGTGATAAGCTGGCCAAGAAGCTGGCTGATCCGGCGCTGTACGAAGACGGAAAACTGGGCGAGATGGAAGTCTGGCAAAAGAAATACGCCGAAGTAATGAACGCGTTGGACCGGGCCGAGGAAATGTGGATGGCAGCGCAGGAAAAGCTTGATCTAGCAAAGGCTTAAACGTGGAAATTGCAGCATTAATAACCGCTTTTGTAACGCTGTTTGTGGTGATCGACCCAATCGGGTTGGCCCCAATGTTCGTAGCCATAACCAAAGGCGAAGATTCGGGCCACCGGCGTATGGTGGCCCTGCGCAGCTGCGCGATTGCGGCTATTTTGCTGACGCTGTTTGGCTTGTTTGGCGAATCGGTGCTTGGGTTTGTCGGCATTTCAATGCCCGCGTTCCGCATATCAGGCGGCATCCTGTTGTTCCTGACAGCCCTTGAAATGCTGTTTGAGAAGCGCACGCAGCGGCGCCGCGGACAGGCCACAAAGGCGGATGATCCGTCGGTTTTTCCACTGGCAACGCCGCTGATCGCAGGCCCCGGCGCAATCGCGACGATGATCCTGTTAACCGGACAGGCAGACGGTATATCCGAGCTGATCGCCGTGCACTTGATGATGCTGGCCGTGGTCGCACTGGTGTTACTGTTTTTCCTTGCCGCCCCCCTGATGGAGCGCGCACTTGGGGACACTGGCATCAACGTGGTATCCCGCCTTTTGGGCATGTTGCTGGCAGCATTGTCGGTGCAATTTGTGCTGGATGGTCTGGCAGGATTTGGCCTATCGGCGACGACGGGCTGACATTTCGCGCCCGCGTGCATAGTTATGACGCATGAGCGGAGGTTTTCATGAGCGGTGACGACTATGGTCGGCTGGCCTATCTGGGCCTGATTCTTGTTGCGGTTAGCGGCTGGCTTATTGCTGAAAGCCGCACCAATCTGGGAAAAACGGCGCGTCACGCAGCGATTTGGGGGCTGATTTTTATTGGCACCGTTGGCGCTGTGGGTCTGTGGCCCAGCATTCGCGATCAGGTCATGCCGCGCCAATCAATGATCGGCAGTGGAATGATCGAGGTGCCGCGCGGCGTTGACGGGCATTACCGTCTGGTGCTGACGATCAGCGGCGTGGCCGTGGATTTCATTGTCGATACGGGTGCCACGGATGTGGTTTTGTCACCGACTGATGCGCGCCGCGTCGGGCTGGATCAGGCAAGTTTGAATTTTTCGGGCACCGCGCGCACGGCCAACGGCATCGTCAGGACAGCGCGCGCACAGGTCAGCGATGTGCGCCTTGGCGATATCGTGGATCTGCGATTGGGCGTTTCGGTGAACAGCAGCGAGATGGACAGTTCGCTGCTGGGGATGAGCTATTTACAGCGCTTTGAACGGATCGAAATTGCGGCGGATCGGTTGATCCTGACGCGGTAAGCCGGTGCAATTTTCAGGGCAGCACATGATCCGCATATGGGCGAGAAGCGCCCCGGCCCAAAACGAACAATACGTGTTAACTTACCTTAACCGGTCGCCGAATTCGCCTCGGCCTTTTTGGCCCAACTGCCGCTTTCCTGTGACCAGTATTGCGCCGCGCATCCGGCATCGGCCAACGATTTCCACTGCCCCCGCGCCACATCCAACGCCGCCGGATCATTGCCATCAAACAGAATGCAAACCCGCGCCATCGCGCTGACATCTTCGGGCGAAACCGCCGCCCCGTCGAGGGTCATTAAACACGCCGGATCATTGGCCGCCTCTGGCCCAGTGGTTAGCAGGATCGGCTGCAGTGCGTCATGCGCCCCGCCCGCCAAACCATGGGGCAAAAAATCGTCCTCTGGTCCCAGCCACAGCTTTTCGTCCAGCCAGTTAAGCCGGGCAGTATCGGGTGCACGCACCGCGCAACGCCATCCGGCATCGCGCGCTTTGCCCAGCAACATCGGCAGCGTTATTTCAACCGGGGTGCGGGTCAGATGATAGAAAAAGACAGCGCCCATCAGCCTTCAAATTTGTCTGCAATCAACCGGTTAAGCGCCAGAACGCCCCAGCCGGTCGCCCCCTTGGGGGCCATTTTGGTTTCGCTGGTAACACTGGCCACCCCGGCGATGTCCAGATGTATCCACGGCGTTTCATCCTTAACGAACCGCTTCAAAAACTGCGCCGCCGTGATCGAGCCTGCCGCCCGGCCACCGACATTCTTCATGTCCGCCACACGGGATTTCAACTGTTCGTCATAGGCCTGCCCAAGCGGCATGCGCCAAGCGCCCTCACCCTCGGCAGATGCGGCTTTCAGGAAGGCGTTGCACAGGGCATCATCATTTGAAAACACACCCGCGTTCTCATGCCCCAGCCCGATAATAATCGCCCCCGTCAAGGTCGCCAGATCGACCATGCCAACCGGCTTGAACCGGTCCTGCACATACCAAAGCAGATCGCACAAAACCAAGCGCCCTTCGGCGTCGGTATTAATCACCTCAACCGTGTCGCCCTTCATCGAGCGCACCACATCGCCGGGGCGCTGCGCGCGCCCGTCGGGCATGTTTTCAACGAGGCCAACAATGCCAACAACATTGGCCTTGGCCTTGCGCATTGCCAGCGTTTTCATAACGCCTGACACAACGCCCGCGCCGCCCATATCCATGGTCATGTCTTCCATGCCCGCCGGGGGTTTCAGGCTGATACCGCCGGTGTCAAACACCACGCCCTTGCCTACCAGCGCGAAAGGTTTTTCCTTACCGCCGCCGTCCCATTTCATCACAACGACCTTGGATGGCGTTTCAGAGCCTTCGCCAACCGCCAACAACGTGCGCATCCCCAGTTTTTCGAGCGCCGGTTCGTCCAGAACCTCGACCTTCAGGCCAAGTTTCTTCATCTCACTCAGCCGATCAGCAAATTCGCTTGTCGTCAAAATATTGGCCGGCTCGTTGATCAGATCACGGGTGAAAAACACGCCTTCGCTCAGCGCCTTAAGAGATGCAGTTGCAACTATCGCCTCATCCGGCTTGGTGACCATGATTCGGGCCGAAGCGGCCGGTTTAACCTCGGCCGTTTTGTGGTCAGTGAAATCATAGGTGCGCAGGGTCAGGCCAAGCGCAAGCTCGCTCACATGTTTCAGATTGCCTGCCAACACCAGAACCGGCGAAGCGGCAAGCGCCTTGGAAATCGTGGCGCCCGCCTTGCGACACTCGTCAACGCCAGCGCGACGTGCCAGTTTGACCACCTGTAACGCGTCTGCAGTCAGCCCTACGGGCATCGCAATTTCACCCGCCTGCCCGTCCTTCAGCTTTTCAAACGCCTTGCCTTCAACCATGCGTACCAAAGCCCCACGGGTCAGCCGGTTCACCCGGCGCGCAGCCCGGTCCAATTTGCCCTCGCTATCGACGAAAACCGCGACTCGCCCCTCAAACGTGGCAATCTCGTCCAGATCAATCTCACAATATTCGCTGAAAATTGGCGTCGTCATCTTTGTCCTCCTGAAGGTTCGCAGACAGTGGTAGTCGCCTTGCCGCCCATTTGCCAGATAGGAGTTTTACCTGCCCGCCATTTGGGCTAACGTCTTGCCAGTTAACGGGCAGTTTTTAACAGGGGGCAAAGTGGCAAAGTTCGACAGATATATATTGTCGCAACTTATGGTCCTGTTTGGCTTTTTCTCGCTCGTTCTGGTGCTGGTCTATTGGGTGAACCGGGCCGTCGTTTTATTTGACCAGCTGATCGCCAACGGCCAGTCGGCAATGGTATTTCTGGAATTCACTGCGTTAACATTGCCTAATGTGATCCGTCTGGTGCTGCCAATCGCAGCCTTTGCGGCTGTTGTAAACTGTACCAACCGACTGTCATTGGAAAGCGAACTAGTGGTCGTGCAAGCGACGGGGTTTTCCCCATTCCGGCTGGCCCGCCCGGTCTTGATATTTGGCGCATTGGTCGGAATTTTCCTGTCCGTGCTGACCCATTTTCTTGTACCTGCAAGTCTGGCCCAACTGTCCGAACGAAGTGTGGAAATACAGCGAAACATGACAGCCCGTCTGTTGCAGGAAGGAACATTTCTGCACCCCGCCAAGGGCATCACGTTTTACATCCGCGATATCACCACACGGGGCGAATTGCGGGACGTGTTCTTGTCTGACCGGCGAAAACCACAATCTTCGGTGAATTACTCGGCCAGCCGCGCCCTGCTAATCAGCGAAGAAGGCGGGGCAAAATTAGTGATGTTTGATGGAATGGCGCAAGCGTTGCAGACAGAAGGCCAGTTGCTATCAACCACGAGCTTTAAGGATTTTGTATTTAATATTGGGTCGCTAATTGGGCAACGCGGCGCACAACGGCCCAAAATCCAAGAGCTGCCAACAAACCAATTGTTGGCACCAACAGACAGCCTGCTTAGCGAAACACGATCCAGCAGGGCTGCATTTTTGCAAAAAGGGCATGAACGAATTTCGCAGGCTTTGTTATGCATCGTCGCATCATTGATTGGGTTCTCGGCACTGATGATGGGGGGCTTCAGCCGCTTTGGCTTATGGCGACAAATCCTTTTGGCCGTGTTTATGTTGATTCTGGTGAAATCGTTGGACAATTACGCCAACGGAGCGGCCTATAAAAATGCCGCCCTTTGGCCTCTGGTTTACTTAAGTTCCTTTGTCGGCTTCCTTGTTGGCGCTGCGATGCTCTGGGCTTCGGCGCGGCCGGGGCTATTTTCACGACGCCGCAACAGGGCCCCGCAATGACCCTGTATTTCTACTTTGCACGAAAGTTTGCGACGGTTTTGGCTGGATTATTCGGTCTTTTTGCGGTGCTCTACGGTCTTTTGGACATGGTCGAAGTGATCCGAAAGCTAGGGCCATATTCGGTCGGCTTTCTAGAAATCCTTATGCTGACTGCGCTAAAAATTCCCGGTGGCATTTACCAAATTTTGCCGCTGATCGTCATCCTTTCCACCTTGGTGTTATTTTTAGGTCTCGCGCGCTCTAGCGAGTTGGTTGTTGCGCGCGCGTCAGGGCGCTCGGCCCTGCGCAGCTTGATCGCGCCGGTTATTGTGGCGTTTTTGTTGGGCGTCATTGCGATTGGCGCCTTCAACCCAATTGTCGCCGCCACGTCAAAACAATACGACCAACTATTGACCAAATACCGCAAAGGCACAGCGTCCGCGTTGTCGGTCAGCCGCGAGGGTCTGTGGCTACGTCAGGGCAGTGACACAGGGCAAACTGTTATCCGGGCAACACGCGCAAACTTGGACGGCACCGAGTTTTTCGACGTCACGTTTTTGGGCTTTGGGCTGGACGGCACCCCAAGTTTTCGCATTGAGGCACAAAGCGCCGAACTTTTGCCCGGCGCATGGGTCGCGCACAACGCCAAGGAGTGGCGGTTTAAGGGGATACAAAATGCTGAAAAACAGGCGCGAACTTTCGCCGAACTGCGTATCGAAAGCAATCTGACAGGTGATGAAATTCGGGACGGGTTCGGAACGCCTGATGCAATTCCGATTTGGGAATTGCCCCGCTATATCAGCCGTCTTGAAGAGGCTGGGTTTTCTGCGCGCCGCCACCGGGTTTGGTTTCAGACCGAATTGGCCAAGCCCTTGATGCTGGTTGCAATGGTTCTGATAGGTGCCGCGTTCACGATGCGCCACACACGCTTTGGCCGCACCGGCGTCATGGTGACGATGGCGTTGATGATGGCTTTTGGGATTTACTTCATTCGCAATTTCGTTGTCATTCTTGGTGAAAATGGCCAGTTGCCTGTTTTGTTGGCGGCTTGGGCCACACCAGTCTCTGGCGTTCTTTTAGCGCTGGGGCTTTTGCTGCATATGGAGGACGGCTAAGCATGCATACATTGCGTTTTCTGCTTGGCTGTATACTGGCCCTTTTCGCCCTGACGTCGATGGCTACATCGCAAGTTGCCACGCTTTTGGCCGATCAGGTGGATGTCAGCAATGACGCCACAATAACGGCAAGTGGCAACATCGAAGTGATCTATGGCAACAGCCGCCTAAAGGCGCAGCGGATCGCCTATAGCCGCAAGGATGGCTCGCTGATAATTGAAGGGCCGATCACTCTGAGTGACGGCTCGAAAACAGTGATTCTGGCCAGTTCAGCCGAACTAAGCGCAGATATGCGCAACGGTATTTTGCGTGGCGCACGGATGGTTCTGGACCAACAGTTACAGATCGCAGCAACCGAGATTTCCCGCGTAGATGGCCGCTATACCCAACTTTACAAAACCGTCGCTTCAAGTTGCCAGATTTGCGCGAACCGACCGGTTCCCTTGTGGCAAATCCGCGCCGAGTCTGTGATCCACGATCAGCAGGAGCGCCAGTTATACTTTACCAAAGCGCAGTTTTTGATCGGCAATACCCCGGTCTTTTACCTGCCGCGCTTGCGCATGCCAGACCCAACGCTGGCCCGCGCGACAGGTTTTTTAGCACCAACTTTCAGCAACTCGTCCCGTCTTGGTTCTGGGTTCAAAATCCCCTATTTCATCGTTCTGGGGGAACATGCGGATGTAACGCTGACGCCGTATCTGTCGTCGCGAACCAATACGATCGAAGCACGTTTTCGACGTGCCTTTCGCACTGGTACGATTGAATTCAACGGTGCGCTGTCATCAGATGATTTAGTCACAAACACCCGCGCCTATCTGTTCGGCCAAGGAAAATTCGACCTTCCGCGCGACTATAAGCTGGCTTTTGATGTCGAGCTGACGTCAGATCCGTCCTACCTGCTGGACTATGATTATTCCGGCAAGGACAGGCTGGACAGTGCAATTTCGATCACCCGAACCCGCCGAGACGCGTATTTTTCAGCCTCAGTTAACAGCTTTCGAACCTTGCGCGGTTCAGAGCTGGCAATCGACGATCAATTGCCGAACCTGCAAGGCGAAGTTATCTACCAAAAACGGTTCTTCCCAACATCAATTGGTGGGCAGGGAAGCTGGGAAATCAGTATTCGCGGGCATGGCAGGGCTTCGGATCTGGACCAACTGGGGCGCGATGTCACCCGCATCGGTGGCCGTGTGGGTTGGGGACGTGGACATGTATTTGGCAACGGAATGGTCGGGCGCATAGGCGGCGAGATCACCGGCGAGGCGTATTACATCGCACAGGATTCGACCTTTCCGCAATTTGCATCCTACATGACCCCCGCCCTAGAGGCCGAGCTACGCTGGCCGATGGTTCGAAGCGCCAAAAACGGCGTGACGATGGCTTTGGAACCGGTGGTTCATCTGGCATGGACCGACAAAATCGGCTCCAACGTTCCCAACGAAGACAGCACCCTTGTGGAATTTGACGAAGGAAACCTGTTCGCCCTTAACCGCTATCCCGGGGACGACCGCTACGAACGCGGATTTCGTGCGACAGCAGGTCTGACGTGGACCAGATATGATCCCGACGGCTGGTCGCTGGGGCTGGCAGTTGGACGGGTGGTGCGGGCCGAAGATCTAAATCAGTTCACCCGTGCCTCGGGGCTGGATGGGGCAAAGTCGGATTGGCTGGTCAGCGCACAACTGAAACTTGATACAAAACTTTCAGTAACCAGCCGCGCCCAGTTTGACGACAGCTTGTCCTTCACCAAGAGCGAAACCCGGTTGCAATGGGCAACCGACAAGCTGACAATGGCCGCCAACTATAGCTGGATAATTCCGGACACTGCAGAAAACCGGCCCGACCAGACATCTCAGTTGAATTTGGACGGCACATACTGGCTTAACGACAACTGGCGGGCACGTGGCGATGTGCGTTATGATTTTGAGGCCACCAAAGCTACGCGCGCCGGATTGGGCCTACGCTTTCAGTCTGACTGTGTTCAGGTTGAACTTTCGCTCTCGCGCCGCTTCACTTCCTCGACTAGTGTTCGCCCTGATACCAAGGTAAACTTGGCGGTGTCACTGATTGGTTTCGGTTCGGGCAGTCGCCTGACCCGGCACAAATGTAACGGATGAAATACGGGATAATGCGCATGACCGCCCGCTTTTGCTGGATCACAAATTCAATGCAAGCCATCTGGCTTGCAGCCTTGCTTTGCCTAAGTAGCACAGGTTGGGCAACACAGAGTCAGGCACAAAACCTGTTCGCGCCGGTGGCCAAGGTGAATGGCAGTGCCATTACACGCTTTGATGTAGAACAGCGTATCGCCCTATTGAAAATGCTGCGCACAGGCGGCGACCTGCAAGCCGAAGCGTTAAAGCGGCTGGTCAATGAAAAGCTGCAATTGGACGCAGCGCGCGTTCTGGGCATCGTTCTAACGGACGATGAGGTCGCCACCGGCGTCGATGAATTTGCCGGTCGTAATAATCTGACGGGCGAGCAATTGATTGCGGCGATTACCAACGAAGGCATCGATCCAAACGGGTTTCGCCAGTTCGTCAAAGCCGGGCTGGCATGGCGTCAGCTTGTCGGGCAGCGGTTTTCGGGCACGGTTTTCATAACCGATGCCGAAGTAGATCGCGCGCTCAACTTACTGGGCACCCAAGGCAGCGTGCGGGTGTTGTTTTCGGAAATTTTCCTGCCAACAAACAACCCAAAAAATGCTGCGATCACGGCTGAACTGGCCCCCCAAATTGCAGCTTTGCGTACAATTGCCGAGTTTTCGGACGCCGCGCGCCGGTTTTCTGCCGCCCCTTCGCGCGAGCGGGGTGGGCGCGTACCGGGCTGGGTCAAACTTGAAGAAGTCCCTGCCCTGATCCGCCCGCTGATGCTAACCATGCGCCCCGGCGAGGTCACCGACCCCGTCGAAATACCCAATGCGGTTGGTCTTTTTCAATTGCGCGCGAGAGAAGAATTTGTAGCGCCGGTGGCGAGCAATCCAACGCTTGATTATGCGTCCTATCTAATCGCCGGGGGCCGATCGCCAGCAGCACTGGCGCAAGCAGCAAAGGTGCGTGCCAGCGTGGATGTCTGCGACGACCTTTACGAAGTTGCCCGCAAACAACCGCCCGAAGTGCTGGAACGCACCCTTTTGCCAAGTTCAGAAATTCCTCGCGGTGTAGCGCAAGAACTGGCGCGCCTTGATGCCGGCGAGGTGTCGACTGCCCTGACCCGCGCCAATGGCCAGACGTTGGTTTTCCTGATGTTATGCGAACGCACGCGCGCGCCGGAAACTCCTCCGACCCGCGATCAAATGCGCCAACGGCTAACCAACCTGCGACTAAATGAACTGGCAGCGGCCTATCTGCTGACATTGCGCGCCGACGCGATAATCTCACTGCCATGAGGCCGAAATTGCCGGCGGCACTGACCTGCGGTGAGCCTGCCGGGATTGGGCCGGAACTGGCCGCAAAAGCGTGGCGGGAACTTGGCACAGATCTACCATTTTTCCTGATCGGTGATCCAACCCATCTGCCCGGCGACTGCCCGGTAATCGTGATCAGCGACCCGGCACAAACCGCTGCGGCCTGCGTTCGTGGCCTACCGGTTCTGGCGCTACCATTCCCTGAACCCGCCACCCCCGGCGCGCCCGCGCGCGCGAACGCGGCGTTGGTGATTGACGCAATCCGCACCGGTGTCGATCTGGTGCAGGCGGGCAAGGCCAGCGCCCTTTGCACCAACCCGATCCACAAGAAGGCACTCGTTGACGGCGCCGGTTTTGCCCACCCCGGCCACACGGAATTTCTGGCTGAACTGGCGGGCGTGAAAAACGTGGTGATGATGCTGGCCAGCGACGCGCTGCGCGTTGTGCCAACCACCATTCATATTCCGCTGGCAGAGGTTCCCGGCGCGCTGAATCCTGGCCTGATTGCGGACACGATCCGCATTACCCATCAAGCATTAAAACGCGACTTTGGCATTGCGCACCCGCGCCTTGCCGTCGCCGGGCTGAACCCACATGCGGGCGAAGGCGGCGTGATTGGCGGTGAAGAAATCGCGACGATTTCCCCGGCTTTGGAGCAATTGCGCGCCGAGGGTATCGAACTGACCGGCCCCATGTCCGCAGACACAATGTTTCATGCCGCCGCACGCAAACAATACGACGCCGCGATCTGCATGTATCACGATCAGGCGCTGATCCCGATCAAAACGCTGGCCTTTGACAGCGGCGTCAACGTAACGCTCGGCCTGCCGTTTGTGCGCACCTCGCCCGATCACGGAACGGCGCTGGACATCGCAGGGCAAGGTGCCGCCAACCCGACGTCCCTGATCGCAGCGCTTCGCATGGCCCGCGACATGGCGCAAGCAAGGGCTGGCGGATGAGCGCGATCGACGATCTGCCACCGCTCAGTCAGGTGATCGCAACCCACGGTCTGTCGGCGCGCAAATCGCTTGGTCAGAATTTCCTGCTGGACCTGAACCTGACGGCCAAAATTGCGCGCCAAGCCGGTGATCTGACTGGCTGTGACGTGCTAGAAATCGGCCCCGGCCCCGGCGGGCTGACGCGCGGATTGCTGGCCGAAGGCGCACGTCGGGTTCTGGCTGTTGAAAAAGACGCCCGCTGCATGGCACCGCTGGCCGAGATTGCCGCCGCAAATCCCGGACGTCTTGAAGTAACGAACGCCGATGCGCTGAACCTTGATTTGCGCGGGCAGTTGACCCCGCCAATCCGCGTCGTATCCAACCTGCCCTATAACGTCGGAACCGAATTGTTGGTGCGCTGGCTAACGCCGCCAAACTGGCCCCCGTTCTGGGAAAGCCTGACGTTAATGTTTCAAAAAGAAGTCGCGCAGCGCATCATCGCCCAACCCGGTGCCAAAGCCTATGGCCGGCTGGCGATACTGGCCCAATGGCGCGCCGATGTGCGCATCGTGATGGAATTGCCGCCCGAGGCGTTTACGCCGCCGCCCAAAGTCCACTCGGCGGTGGTGCATATTCAGGCGCTGAGCGAACCGCGCTTCCCCGCCGATCCGAAAATCCTGTCACAGGTAGTGGCAAAGGCATTCAATCAACGGCGCAAAATGCTGCGCGCAGCACTCAAAGGGCTGGCCCCCGATGTTGAGGATTTGATCGTAGCCGCCGGGCTAAAGCCGACCGAACGCGCCGAGCAGGTGCCGATCGAAGGGTTCTGCGCCTTGGCGCGACACGTGCAGGCGGCGCGGGAATAATACCAAAGGGCAGCGTTCGGACCTCGGGACTAACCAACACCCCCTGAAGGCAAACTAATCACCCCGCCCCCAACAGCCGCAGAAACACCGGTTGTGCTTGGACAACCTGTCTCTTATACACATCTGACGCTGCCGACGATAAGGCTCGTG
>JAHRVC010000200.1 GCA_019090885.1 Marinosulfonomonas sp. | reverse complement strand
TCGACCTGCAACATCTCATTGTGCAGCCAAACATTCGCAAAACCCGAGCCCGGATGCGCGCAACAGCTTTGGGCAATCTCATTTTCATGATGGGGGAACATCAGATCGTTGCCACCACCATGGATATCAAACTCTGCCCCCAGCAACTCATATGACATCGCCGAGCATTCAATATGCCAGCCCGGACGCCCGCGCCCCCACGGACTGTCCCATCCAGGCAGATCGTCGCTCGACGGTTTCCACAAAACAAAATCCATCGGATTACGCTTGTAAGGTGCCACTTCCACCCGCGCCCCGGCGATCATGTCGTCCACAGTGCGCCCCGACAGCGCACCGTATTCCTGATAGCTTTCCACCGCGAACAGCACATGGCCCTCTGCGGCGTAGGCATGCCCCTTGGCAATCAACCCCTCGATCATTGCCACCATCTGCGGGATATACTGGGTCGCGCGCGGCATGTGCGTCGGTTCCAGCGCGCCCAATGCTGCCATATCATCCAGAAACCACTGACTGGTTTCGCCCGTAATCTCACCGATTGAGCGCCCGCTTTCCGCCGCCCGCGCGTTGATCTTGTCATCCACATCGGTGAAATTGCGCACGTAGGTGACGTGATCGGCCCCGTAGACATGGCGCAGCAGGCGAAACAGCACATCAAACACCACGACCGGACGCGCGTTGCCCAGATGGGCGCGGTCATAAACCGTCGGCCCGCAGACATACATCCGCACATTGTTCGGATCAATCGGGGTGAAAACCTGTTTTGAGCGGGTTTTCGTGTTGTGCAGTTTAATCTTGGTCACAAAGCATCCCTTTCACGGGGTTTCCCCGCGGGCTTTAGCAACTTCAACTGAAAGATAAAAGTAGACCGGCCCGCGACTTATGTCAGCAGGTAATAATACAGCAAATAATGATCGCTATCCGGTTCATGGGTTGGGTTTAGCACCCAACTCTGTTGCTTGTCAAAACCAACCCACCAATCCATTGTTCGTATATGGACCGAAAGTTTGTGAACGATATCTGCGCAGCCCTTCCCGGCGCCCAAGTTTCTGACCCATGGGGTGGCGGCCATGACGCATGGAAAGTCGGCGGCAAGATGTTCGCCGCAATTGGCGCGCAAGGAACCGGGGTTTCAATCAAGACGCTGGATATTGAAACCGCCGAGCTACTGATTGAGGTTGGGCGGGCCGAAAAGGCCGCGTATTTTCACAAAAGCTGGGTGCATTTACCGTGGGGTATCGTTGAAACTGACGAGTTGAGCGAACGGTTGCACAATTCCTATGGGATCATCCGGGCCGGGTTGACGAAAAAGTTTCAGGCAACCCTGGCACCGTTTGACGCTTAGGCATAGCTGACAATTTCATATTCGATGTTATCAGTGTCGCGAAAATAGAACCGGCGGCCCGGCTCATAATCTGCGTGGTTGTTGGGTTCAAACCCTTTTGCTTTCACCTTCGCTTCCACCGCGTCCAGATCATCAACGATGACGCCAACATGGTTCAGCCCACCCAGTTGGCTATAACTGTCTTGCCCGGGTTGCGGGCTGCCATCGGGGCCGGAATATATCGCCAGATAGTCGGTGTCCGACCCAACATGCACGGTATAACCGTTGGCCTTGGCGGCCCCTTCCCAACGAATGTGCCAATCAAATAAATCGCACAACAAGGCGGCGGTCGCTTTTGGATCGGTGACGGTCAAATTTATGTGCTCAAGTATGCCTTGTGACATGGAATTTCCTTTAGCTTAAGTTGAAACTATGGGTAAGGTAATTCCTCAACCTAACTTGAGGTCAAGAGGTTTTTTATGGCGCATAGACGGGGTCTTACAATTGGTCAGTTGGCGGAAAGAACCGGGTTGGCAGTATCGGCCATTCGGTTCTATGAGGAAAAAGGATTGGTCAAACCGGACCGCAACGACGGTGGCCAGCGGCGCTATGAGCGGGCAGATATTCGACGATTGTCCTTCGTGATGATTTCCCAAAAACTGGGGTTTTCACTGGCCGAGGTTCAAAAACTATTTCGTGGTCTGCCGGATGGGCGCACGCCAACGAAATCAGACTGGACCCGTATCAGCAAAAGTTTCCGGTTAACTTTGGATGCCCGAATTCACCAAATGGAACAACTGCGCGACAAACTGGACGGGTGTATCGGCTGCGGTTGCCTGTCATTGACTGCCTGCGCTCTTTATAATCCGGACGATCAAGTGGGCAACCGGGGCACCGGGCCGCGCTATTTGATGGGTGATGCGGTGGACGATCCATAGGCCCTCTGATCACAGGGATTAAACCGCCCCATCACGCAGCTTGATTTGACTTTGCAGGCGGTGCGTGGCCAGTTCTGACAAAATGGAAGAGAACAATGAAACTATCCAGCAGGATTACCGAATTAACCGGCAGCGGATCAGATGGCTGGGAGTTGTTTATCAAAGCCCGCGAAATGATCGCTGAGGGGCAACAAATTACGGAATTGACGATCGGTGAGCACGACATTCGCACCCACCCGGATATTCTTGAGGCAATGCGCGCCTCGGCTGCCGCAGGACGCACCGGCTATATGTTGGTGCCCGGTTCGCAATCTTTACGTGAAACTGTCGCCGCCCGGGTGCAGGAACGCACCGGCGTGCCAACCACACCAGACAACGTTCTTATCACCCAAGGCGGGCAATCGGCCCTTTTCGCAACCCACGCCGCCGTCTGTGATCCCGGCGACACGGCGTTATATTGCGCACCATACTACGCCACCTACCCCGGCACGATCCGCGGCGTCAGCGCGATACCCGAGGTCATCCAGACCCGGCCCGAAAACCTGTTCCAGCCGCAGTTGGCGGAAATTGAGGCCGTGGCATCCGGGGCCACGTCTTTGCTGGTTAACTCGCCCAACAACCCAACTGGTGTGGTCTATTCGCGCGAAACGCTGGATGGCATTGCGACCGCCTGCCTGCGCCACGACCTTTGGCTGATATCGGACGAAGTTTACGACACCCAAGTTTGGGACGACGCCCATATCAGCCCGCGCAGCCTGCCAGATATGGCCGAACGCACGTTGGTAATAGGCTCTATGTCCAAAAGCCACGCAATGACAGGCAGCAGGATCGGCTGGATCGTTGGACCTGAGCCGGCAATTGATCGGCTGATTTCGCTGGCGCTGCACACCAATTTTGGCGTGGCGGGATTTATACAAGACGCGGCGGAATATGCCTTGAAGCGGGGACCTGATTTAGAACAACTGATTAGCGCTCCATTTCCGCGTCGCCGCGACATTGCGCGCCGAATTCTGAGCACCCAAAACCTGTTGCAACCAGTGCCATCAGGCGGAACGATGTATTTGATGCTGGATATCCGCGCCACAGGGTTGACCGGAAACGCCTTTGCCAACGCCTTGTTGGAAAGCAAGAATATTGCTGTAATGCCGGGCGAAAGCTATGGGCTCGCGGCGGCAGGCCACATTCGCATCGCGATGACGGTTGAAGACAAAGAATTTGAAACCGCGATGATCCAACTTGTTGAATTTGCCAAAGGACTTTCCGTATGACCCATACCCCCGGATCCGATTTTCGCGCGCTTCACCGACCCGGTGATCCCTTCGTGCTTGCCAATGCATGGGATGCGGGCAGCGCCAAAATGCTTGCCGCACTTGGCGCACAGGCAATCGGCACCTCATCCGCGGCTCATGCCTTTACCCTTGGTCGCCCGGACGGTGGCACTGTCAGCCGCGACGAAGCCCTGACCCACGCCGCCGACCTTGTGGCATCAGTAAGCATTCCGGTCTCTGGCGATTTTGCGAATGGCTTTGGCGACCCGCCCGATGTGCTGGCCGAAACTGTGCGCCTTTCGGGCGAGGCCGGGCTTGCAGGCATCTCGATCGAAGACACCGCTCTGCCCGACCAAGCGCCCTACCCCTTTGATCTAGCGGTCGAACGCATCCGCGCCGCAGCCGCAGCCGCGCGCACCCTGAGTAAAGATTTTATGCTGGTTGCCCGTGCCGATGGCATCATGACGGGGCATTATGATATTGAGGAGGCGCTAAAACGCATCCGCGCCTTTGACGCGGCCGGGGCAGATTGCCTTTATGTGGCGTTGCCCAAGTCGGCCGACGATCTGGCACGGATTTGTGCCGCGACTGACAAGCCGATAAATGCGCTGGCGGCGGGGCCGACCTATACGACGCTCAGCCGTGCCCAATATGCGGCCTATGGGGTCGCGCGGATATCACTTGGTTCAACACTTGCACGCGCCACGCATCGCGTCATCTATGATGCGGCAAAGGCGATATTTGAGCAGGGCGACTTTTCCCCGGTTGGTAATGTGCTGCCGGGTAATATCACCGACGATCTTTTGCGCTAAAATTTCACGTCATAGATCGCAGACAAGCCCTTGCGACTTTTCACGACCAGTGGCCAAATGACACCATGAACCATGATGATTTAAACCACTGGTCCAAACGCGCCGCCGACTGGACCCGCGACTATTACCGTGGGCTGCGAGACCGCCCAGTTCGCGCCCGCACAGCACCCGGTGATATAGCCCGACAACTGCCCCGATCAGCCCCGGAACAGCCCGAACCGATGGAACGGATTTTCGCTGATTTTAAGGCCATCGTGCCTGACGGGATGACCCATTGGCAGCACCCACGTTTCTTTGCCTATTTCCCGGCCAATGCAGCGCCCGCCTCAATTCTGGCCGAGCAACTAACCGCGGCGATGGCGGCCCAAGCCATGCTTTGGCAAACCTCCCCGGCAGCCAGTGAAATTGAGGCCGTGATGGTGGATTGGCTGCGCGAGGCCCTTGGGTTGGCGGCCCATTTCAAGGGCACGATCCACGACAGCGCCACCACGGCGACGCTGTGCGCGATCCTGACAATGCGCGAGCGGGCGCTGGATTGGCAAGGCAACAAAACCGGCCTGTCGGGGGCGCCGCGTTTGCGTATTTATGCGTCTGATCAGACCCATTCCTCAATTGATAAATCGGCGCGCATTGCAGGCATCGGACAGGACAATATTTGTAGAATTCCAACTTCACAAAATCTGTCGATGCAACCAGAGTTGCTTGAGCGCGCGATAAACTTGGACAAATCGAACAATTTCCTGCCTGCTGGCGTGATCCTGTCAATCGGCGGAACATCCGTTGGCGCCAGCGATAATCTGGCCCCGTTAATAGCCGTCGCCAAGCGCCACAACCTTTACACCCATGTGGATGCAGCATGGGCCGGGTCTGCAATGATCTGCCCGGAATTGCGTGAACTTTGGGCAGGTGTGGACGGTGCGGACAGCATCGTGTTCAATCCGCACAAATGGCTTGGCGCACAGTTTGATTGCTCGGTGCAATTTCTGGCCGACCCGGCACCACAGGTGCGCACGCTTGGCCTTCGCCCCGATTATCTGGCAACGCTGGAACATAGCTACCTGACGGATTTTAACGAATGGACCGTGCCATTGGGGCGACGGTTTCGTGGCCTGAAACTGTGGTTTTTGCTGCGTGCTTATGGGCTCGAAGGGTTGCGTGAACGGATCCGAAATCACATCAGATGGGCCGCTGAAATTCGCGATGAGATCACTGCCCTGCCCGGCTTTGAAATCACCACCGAGCCGCGCCTGTCGCTGTTCACTTTCCGCTACAAATCGGACGCTGAAACCGAAGCACTTTTAACCCGGATAAACGACGATGGTCGCATCTATCTGACCCAAACCCGCCACGACGAAAAATTCGTCATCCGCGTTCAGGTCGGCCAGTTTGATTGCACCCGCGATGACGTGGCGATGATCGGAATAGTTCTGCGCGACCTAACCAAGGGTTAACCGCCCGAGGCCCGTTCTTCCAACATCAGCCAATCTTCTTCGGCCTTGGCCAGTGCTGATTGGCGTTCGCTTAGCGCTGCCGTCGCTTTGGCAAATTTGGCCGGTTCGCGGGTGAATAATTCGGGGTCCGACATCAGTTCGGAAAGTTTCCCAATCTCACTTTCGAGCTTTTCGATCACTTGTGGCAATTCTTCCAGGCGATGTTGCTCGGTAAAACTCAGGTCAGATTTCGCGGCTTTTCCTGGTCGCGCGGTTTTGGACGACGCGCGGTTGGCTTTTGTGGTGATCGTTTCGCTCACCGACGCCGTGCGCTGATTGCGATAATCGGTCCAGCCACCGGCATAGACCGTCGCCCGCCCGTCGCCTTCCATCGCCACGGTCATCGTGGCAACGCGATCAATGAAATCCCGGTCGTGACTGACCAGCAGAACACTGCCTTTGTAGTCCCCTAGCACTTCTTGCAGCAGGTCCAGCGTTTCCATGTCCAGATCATTCGTAGGTTCATCCAACACCAGCAGATTGCTTTCCCGCGCCATCAGGCGTGCCAGCAAAAGCCGCGCCTTTTCACCGCCCGAAAGGCTGCGCACCGGCGCCCTTGCCTGAGCATCGGAAAACAGGAATTCCTTAAGGTAACCAACAACATGGCGGGGTTGTCCGCGCACCATGACCTGATCGGCCTTGCCCGAAACCCGCATGCCTTCGTCACCCGTCAGGTTCTCCCACAGGCTAAGATTTGGATCCAATGCTGCGCGGTTCTGATCAAACACCGCCAGTTCCAAATTTGTGCCAAGCGTCACCGTGCCGCTATCAGGTGCTAACCGCCCAGTCAGCATATTTAACAAGGTGGTCTTGCCCACGCCGTTGGGGCCAACAAAGGCCACACGGTCGCCCCGCGCGATACGCAGTGACAGGTCTTTGACGATCACCCGATCCTCAAAGACCTTCGTGATATTCTGAACCTCGACCACACGCTTGCCGGATTTTTGCCCCGCATCAAAAGCCAGACCAGCCGTGCCCTGACGCCGGATCATCGACGCCCGTTCTTGGCGCAAATCGCCCAGTGCGCGGACCCGGCCCTGATTGCGTTTACGGCGTGCAGATATGCCTTCGACGGCCCATTTGCCTTCGGATTTTATTTTGCGGTCCAACTTGTGGCGGGCGTCGTCCTCTTCTTCCCAGATTTTGTCGCGCCATGCTTCAAACCCATCGAACCGAATATCCTGCCGACGCACAGCCCCACGATCAATCCACAAAACGGACCGCGTCAAGGCTTGCAAGAATGCCCGGTCGTGGCTGATCAGCACAAAAGCTGCGCGGGTTTGTTTCAATTCCTGTTCCAGCCAGCCGATCGCCTGAATATCCAAATGGTTGGTCGGCTCGTCCAGCAACATCAGATCTGGGGGTTCGGCCAGCAATTTGGCCAGCGCCGCGCGTCGCCGCTCGCCGCCCGAGGCCGTGGCCACCGGCACATCCGGGTCAAACTTTAGACCTTCGGCGGCCATCGCGACCTTATAGTATTCGCCGGGATCCAGTTCGCTTTCTGCAAACTCCCCAAGCGTCATAAACCCGGTCATATCAGGGTCTTGCTGCATATAGCTAACGTGTATTCCGGGCGCAGTTACCTGATTCCCCGCATCCGGCTCAACCAACCCGGCCATGACTTTCATCAATGTTGATTTGCCAGAGCCATTGCGACCCACAAGCGCCAGACGGTCACCCGCTTGAACGACCAGATCAAGGCCTGAGAATATCGGATCACCGCCAAATGTCAGCGAAATTCCGGAAAGTTGTAAAAGGGGTGCGCGTGCCATGGAAAAGGGGGCTATCGGTCGCGCCAGCCGGGGTCAATGCCTGTTCGTTAATACTGTATGCTCAGGCCGCTTGGGCGCTGGCAATCGCACGCAATAAACGGGCCCTGGCAGGTGGAATAGCCGCTATGTCTAACCCGGTAAACACATGCAATGAGCCCATTTCCTGATCAACAACGGCATGATCTGAAACCAGCCCCCCCATTGCCAGATAACTGCGCAAAAGGGGTGGGATTTTTGCCTTAGTCTGCGCGACACTTTGCTTTAATTCAGGAGAGTCTGGAAAAGGGATTATATCGTCAGTTTTGACGCCCGGCCGCCACTTTTCCGGGGCCAAGTATTGCGCCTTTAGGTGTGCAAATACGCCTCGATAGGCATCGGCATCCGTGCCTTGAAACGTGGAACATCCAAACAACAATTTAATCCCTTGCTGATCGACATACTGCGTCAATGCAGCCCAAGCCGCGCGAACCACATCGCCCCCCTGCACCGACGGTTCGATACAGAAACGGCCAATTTCCAACAGTGGGTCTGGATAGTGGCCCAATCCGGCTAAATCATAATATTGCGCCGAATAGCTGGCCCCGATGTGCGCACCGGACGCGATCCGCATAAGTCGACAACAACACACCAACCGGCCGGTTGCCCGTTTTTCCACCAGCAAATGACGGCAGACTACATCGAATTGGTCCTGATCCCGCCCATCTGTGGCAGCGGTCCCGAAACATCGCTGGCGCAAGCGTTGCGCGGCTTTGATGTCGTCAGAACTGTGGGCAAACCGAACCCGATATTCCTGTTCATATTCTTGTGGCATCAAATACCCTTACCCTGCCCTTGGCGATCTGACCTGCGCATATTAACTATGTTGCCAGAGCGACGGACACTCAAGCGTTTGCCAAATCATGTTTACACGCACAAAGGATTTACCCGATGGCTAAAGTGACAAAAACTGACACGGAATGGCGCGCGCAGCTTTCGGATGAGGCCTATAAGGTGACCCGAAAACATGGCACCGAACGCGCGTTTTCCCATGATGACTTTCCCAAAGAGCCGGGAAATTTCACCTGCGTCTGCTGCGGCGCACCGGTGTTTGATCAGGCGACCAAGTTTGACAGTGGCACCGGCTGGCCGTCGTTTTACCAGCCCTTCAATGACCAGAATGTGGGTGAATCCGAAGATAACGGCTGGTTGATGCGGCGCACCGAGGTGCATTGCGCAACTTGTGACGCGCATCTGGGCCACGTCTTTCCCGATGGTCCGCAACCAACCGGGCAGCGCTATTGCATCAACGGGGTGGCGCTAAAGTTTGAACCCGAAGGCGAGGGTTAATTCAGCAGATTACCTGCGGTCAGATTTCCAAGGTTACGCAGCAATTGCGCCAACAAGACTGAACGTGCTGCGGTCGTTTTTGTGACCCGCCGCGACAGCCGGACAGCCTGACCATCCTTTAGGCCGAAGCGTTCGATGTTTGACACACGGCCCCGCGAATCAAACGAAACGGCGACAAGTTCACGGTTGATTTCCTTGGGCGCGCGGTAATTTTGGTTGCGAAACCGGCTTTCGACATAATACCAACCGCTGTCATCCAGCAGCCCAGACGATGTCGGGCGACCAATAGCCTTGGAAACCGTCGCACGGGTGTCAGAGCCAACCACGATCTGTGCCAGTTCCGTATCACTGGGCGCATAGCCATGACTTTGGAATTGCGGCGTGCAGGCTATCAGCCCGCCGATCACAAGGGCTGCGAACCCGCCCCTCAGCTTGCCGACATATTTGTGCATCAGGCCCCCTTGCCATACGCTGCCACGCCTTTTATCCGGCTTACAGAAGGAAGGCTACCTGTTCAAGTTCACATCCTATGACCGACACATCAGAACCGCCCAAATGGGCCCACCCAATCCGCGTAGCGGCGCTTTTGCCCAATCAGGTAGAAACGTTTGAGCTGACGCCAGAGTCCGAATTGCGCCAGTTGATTGGCCGCGATCTGGACCTTTTAAACCTGCGTAAATTACGGTTTTCGGGCACATTAAGCCCGCTTGGTGCCGTTGGGTGGCTGCTGAAGGGCCAGTTGGGCGCAACTATTTCGCAAGCCTGCATTGTGACGGGCGAACCGGTGTCCGGGCGCATTGACGTGCCCGTCACCCGCCACTTCTTGCCCGATGACACAGATTATGAGGCCGGCGAAGAAACTGAAATGCCCGAGGACGATTCGGTTGAGCCATTGGCCGAAACGATTGATCTTGGCGCGATTATGATTGAAGCGCTGTCGTTGGCCTTGCCGCAATATCCACGCGCACCCGACGCAGGCCCGGGCGATGCACAATTTAGTGAAGCCGGTAAAACCCCAATGAGCGACGCTGATGCGCGCCCATTTGCGGGGCTAAAATCCCTACGCGACACCCTTTCGAACGAAGATGAATAGATGGCGGGAATTAGGGCTTGCGAAAAACGCCATAGACAGTATGTTCCCGGCCTTGCTGACAAGATGGGTTGGACACGGGCGATCCAAGCGCGTATGACCCTAAAAACCACAGACCAACGGGGCATATGCCCCCCGAATTTACCGAGGCTGAGACATGGCTGTCCCACAGAATAAAATCACCCGCTCCAAGCGCAATATGCGCCGCGCACATGATGCGCTGGTTGCGGGGAACCCTGCAGAATGCCCAAACTGCGGCGAGCTTAAGCGCCCGCACCACGTTTGCGGCGCTTGTGGCCACTACGCAGAACGCGAAGTTGTTGCCCAAGCAAACGAGATCGACTTTGAGGATGAGGACGCGGCGTAAGCCCGGCCTTTTGCGGGCGTGGGCATGACGGCATCTGACGATCAAAGCACTTTAGGCACCACGCCTACCATCATTTCTATTGACGCCATGGGTGGCGATCTGGGGCCAGCGGCTGTCGTCGCTGGTGTCACTTTGTCTGCGTCCGAAAACCCAAACATCGGCTTTATACTGCACGGCCCCGCAGAAATATTGAATCCGCTTGTCGCCAAAAGCAATCTTGGCAATCGCATTCAGATTCAACACGCCACCGGCGTTGTGAAGATGGGCGAAAAGCCATCCCAAGTCATGCGCCGCGGTCAGGACACGTCGATGTGGTCCGCAATTACATCCGTGCGCGATGGTAAGGCTTCGGTGGCCGTTTCTTGCGGCAACACCGGTGCGTTGATGGCCGTTTCGATGATCCGGCTGCGCAAATTACCCGGCATTAGCCGCCCCGCGATTGCCTGCCTTTGGCCGTCACGCAATCCGGGCGGGTTTAATGTAATGCTGGATGTCGGGGCTGATATTCGTGCCGAAGCACAGGATTTACTGCAATATGCCCTGATGGGGGCCTCTTACGCGCGCAATGGTCTGGGGCTGGCACGCCCACGCATTGGGGTACTGAACGTGGGCACCGAAGATACCAAGGGGCACGCCGAACTAAAAGCCGCAAATGAGCTTATCGGTGGACAGGCCGACGCCGCCCGGTTTGACTTTGTCGGATTTGTCGAGGGCAGCGATATCCCATCTGATCGCGTTGATGTCATCGTTACGGATGGTTTTACCGGCAATATCGCGCTGAAAACCGGCGAAGGAACGGCCTCGTTGATAAGTGATTTCCTAAAGCAGGCATTTAAGGCAACACCGTTGGCGTGGCTTAGCGCAATGATCGCAGCACCATCGCTGCGACGCCTAAAAACCCGGATGGATCCGCGCCAAGTAAACGGCGGGGTATTTTTGGGGCTTAACGGCACGGTGGTCAAATCGCATGGATCGGCGGATGCCACAGGCATCGCTGCTGCGATCAAACTGGCCGCGCAACTGGGCAGCTCCGGTTTTAATGAACGACTGGCCGCGCGGGTTGCTTCTGCAGTGGCCTCGGGTCAGGATACAACAATCAGCGGCAACGATAAAAAGAACGGTTCAGATAAATGACCATAAGAGCGGCGGTCCGGGGCGTGGGGCACTATCTGCCTGAACGCGTTGTTCCAAATAGCGAATTTGAAAAAACACTCGATACCAGCGACGAATGGATTCGCTCGCGGTCAGGGATTGAGCGCCGACATTTTGCCGCCGAGGGCCAGACAACATCGGATCTGGCCATTGAAGCTGCCAAAATGGCGCTGGATGACGCCAAATTGCAGGCCAGCGAAATCGACGCGATCATTCTGGCAACCTCGACAGCTGATCTGACCTTTCCTTCAGCCGCAACGATGGTTCAGGCCGGAATTGGAATGAAAAATGGTTTTGCATTCGACGTGCAGGCCGTTTGCGCCGGGTTCGTTTTCGCAATCTCCAATGCCAATGCGATGATTGTATCGGGCCAGGCCAAGCGGGTGCTGGTGATTGGCGCTGAGACTTTTTCCCGCATTTTGGATTTTACCGATCGCGCCACCTGCGTTTTGTTCGGCGATGGCGCGGGTGCGGTGATACTTGAGGCCCATGACGGTAGCGGAACATCAGACGATACCGGCATCCTGTCGGTGGACCTAAATTCCGACGGCACTTACCGGGATTTACTTTATGTGGATGGCGGAGTTTCGACCACAGGAACGGCGGGTGTCTTGCGAATGCAGGGGCCGGAACTGTTCAAACATGCGGTGGGGAAATTGGCGTCAACGGCGCGAACGTCGCTTAAAAAGGCAGGGCTGGAGCAGGACGATCTTGACTGGCTGGTGCCCCATCAGGCCAATATTCGCATCATAGCTGGCACTGCCAAAAAGCTGGGCCTGTCGATGGAGCGGGTGATTGTAACGCTACAGGATCAGGGAAATACATCGGCGGCATCGATTCCTTTGGCACTGTCTACCGGCAAGTCCGAGGGCCGGTTCCAGCCCGGCGATGTCGTGTTGCTAGAAGCAATTGGCGGTGGATTGGCCTGGGGAAGCGTAGTTTTACGCTGGTAACGGCATAAATCGGCAAATTAACACCGTTACCCAAGCTCTTGATATTGACTCGGAAAATACCAAACCTCTATGATTTTGAAAATTGAACTTGGAGGGATGGTATGAGCGAAAAGACTTTGACACGAATGGACCTGTCCGAAGCAGTCTTTCGCGAGGTTGGCCTGTCACGCAATGAATCGGCACAGCTTGTCGAATCTGTTCTGGGCCATATGTCCGACGCATTGGTGCGCGGCGAGTCGGTAAAAATCTCGTCATTTGGCACTTTTAGTGTTCGCAGCAAGGCTGCACGGGTGGGCCGCAATCCCAAAACCGGCCAAGAGGTTCCAATTTTGCCACGCCGGGTTTTGACGTTTCGACCGTCCCACTTGATGAAAGATCGTGTGGCAGACGGCAACAAAGCCTAAGGTTCCGTTCAATGAAAAAATCGCGCGACGCCTTCCGCACCATCAGTGAGGTGGCAGAGTGGCTGGGTACACCAACCCATGTGCTGCGATTCTGGGAAAGTCGGTTTTCTCAGGTTAAACCGGTTAAGCGTGCTGGTGGGCGGCGCTATTACCGCCCCAGCGACATGGAATTACTGGGTGGCATCAAAAAATTACTACATGATGATGGCATGACAATCCGCGGCGTTCAAAAACTGCTGCGTGAAGAAGGTGTGCGTCACGTGGCGTCATTATCAGCATCGTTGGGTGACACCAACGTTGACGACAGCACTGACGCAGGCATCGTCATTGACGTGACCGTAGAAACACCCAGCACCGGTGCATCAGATGAAGCGCCCATTGATCTGGATGTCGCGCAGGCTCCACCAGAAAACGTTGTGCAGTTTGACAACGTGCATGCCAGCGAAGAGATACAAAAAGCCACCGATACGCCGCCTGCCCCGGTGCCTGATCAGCCGGAAGAGGCCAGCGCCGAAATTCCGGTAGCAACGAAAATTATAGCCGATGTTCCCGACGACCCGGAAGATGACGAGGGCACAAGTGGGCTTAACATCATCAGTGTTGCCGAGAGCCTGCGTAGAATGGCTGATGTTCAGGTTGCGGACTCTGTCAAAACAGATGTGTTTGCCAAATTATATGATCGGCTGACACGGCTTCGCCAACGGATGGATGCTCCGGCGAACCACGACAGTTCGGACTAGCGCAGCGTGGCGCCACTTGTGGGTTGTCCCTGCCATCAAAATCACTATGTAGAACCATACGTCGGGCTATGGCGCAGTCTGGTAGCGCGTCCGTCTGGGGGACGGAAGGTCGCAGGTTCAAGTCCTGCTAGCCCGACCAATTAAATCACGCCCGCAGCCCTTTGGGTAGCGGGTGTTTTTGTCTGAGGGAAATGTTAGATAATGACCGGAGTTTTGCCCGATCAGGCAATTGAGAAACTTATTTCTGATGGCAGTATTGTCGCGGAACCTTCTGTAATTGATGAACAAATCCAACCTGCATCGCTGGACCTGCGGCTTGGCAACAAGGCCTACCGGGTTCGCGCATCGTTCCTGACCGGGCGCGGCCAAACGGTTGCCGATAGGATCGGCGAATTTGAAATGCACGCGATTGATCTGACGCAGGGCGCGGTGCTGGAAAAGGGCTGCGTCTATGTGGTTCCGCTGATGGAAAGCCTGAACCTGCCGGATGATATTCAGGCGGTGGCCAATGCCAAAAGCTCCACTGGTCGCCTGGATCTGCTGACCCGCACGATCACCGATGGCGGCGTCGAGTTTGATCGGATCGAGCCGGGCTATCACGGCCCGCTTTACGCTGAAATATGCCCGCGCTCGTTTTCCGTTCTGGTGCGCCCCGGTATGCGGCTAAATCAAATCCGGTTCCGGCAAGGTCAGGCAGTGTTAAGCGACGCGGAATTGACAGAGTTACACGAAACCGTCGGGCTTGTTCCGGGCCAGCCGGTTATTTCAGACGGGTTAGGCTTTTCGGTCGATCTGCGCCCTAAAGAAGGAAATCTTGTCGGCTATCGTGCGAAACCCCATACCGGCGTGATTGATCTGTCGAAAATCGCCTATTACGATTCTTCCGAATATTGGGAACCGATCCATACCGACGCCGGATTGATCATCCTTGATCCTGGCGCGTTTTACATTCTGG
>JAHRVC010000199.1 GCA_019090885.1 Marinosulfonomonas sp. | reverse complement strand
TTCGTCGGCAGCGTCAGATGTGTATAAGAGACAGATTTTGATGTCTTTGTTATAGGCCCGCACGCGTTCTGCCGCTCGCGGGTCATAAAAATACGACGGCGACGTATCGCAACGGGCCACAAACTCTGACAAATCTTGAAAATGTGAATTGTACCACGGGTATCCACGGTCAAAATAATAACTAAAAAAATCAAGCTCTTTGGGCTCAGACACCCCAATCTGGGGATGCGCGCCCAGAACGGAATGAACCCAGGACGAGGCACATTTTTGCGCCCCAATTCCAATTACAGTCGCCGTCATTTATTAGCCCTCGGCCGTTCCGAACACTCAACAAATGACAAACATGCCCCGTTGTCGCACGGACCTGACACTTGTTATTCGTATCCAGTTTCCATTTACGGACAATTCATGGAAAATGTGGCCTTTTTGTGAAGGATTGGAAACACACACAAGAGACAGCGAAGATGCGCGTACTCAACGTAGGGTTTTAGTCACACGCATTGGTGCCAATGGCCTAAAAGTTTGATTTCAAGGCTAAATCAGGTTGGGAAAAATGGGTTTAGCCCTTGAACCCGGTCGCCACCACGAATTTTTCTGACGAGTTTGCGCGGCTAGCCGGGGGTTTGACGTTTGCTACTTTACTAAACCGGGTTTTTAGCAATTTCTGCAGTTCACCCTCGGCCCCACCGGCCAGAACCTTGGCTACGAATGTGCCGCCCTCGTCCAGAACATCAAAGGCAAAATAGGCCGCCGCTTCGCATAAGGAAATGATCCGCAAATGGTCAGTTTGTTTGTGGCCGGAACTGGCGGCTGCCATATCTGACATCACAACATCCGCTTTGCCGTTCAGCCATGCCTTAACCTGATCGTCCGCACCTTCGTCCAGAAAATCCAGAACATGGATTTCGGCGCCGGGCACAGGCTCAACCTCTTGCAGATCAATTCCCAGAATGAATCCGACGTCCTTGCCCTTTTTTTCGCCCAGTGCGTTGACGCGATTGGCGGCAATCTGACACCAGCCCCCCGGCGCGCAGCCCAGATCAACCACACGGGCGCCGGGCACGAGAAAGCGGTATTTATCGTCCAGATCGCGGATTTTATAAGCTGCACGTCCGCGCATGCCTTCGGCCTTGGCCAGTTTGACATATGGGTCGTTAAGCTGGCGTTCGAGCCAGAGCGTTGAACTAAGTTTACGCCCACGGGCCGATTTGACCTTTACGCGCAAAGCGCGCGCGCCGCGTCCACTGGTGTTTTTGGCCATTCGATGGTTTCCACTGACTTGTCGGTTTGCGAAAAAAGGCTTCTAACAGAAAGCGCGCCCAACTCGCAATCACCAACCCACGTTAATACTGTCGATCTTCCAACACACCGTCCGCGCTCATCTGCGCGTAAAGCAGCCCTTCGCGCAATCCCCGGTCGGCCACTGACAGGTGATCCGTTGGCCAGACCCGCAAAAGCGCCTGCAAAATCGCAGCGCCGGACATAATAAGCGCATGGCGGTCACGCCCAATCCTTGGGTCGGTGCGCCGCCCTTCCGGACCAAGGCGTAAATACCCTTGGACCACCTTGTCTATCTGCTCCGTGTTCATTCGCAATCCGTCCACTTTATTGCGATCATATCGGCGCAACCCAAGGTGGGTCGAGGCGACGGTTGTCACTGTTCCCGAGGTTCCTATGATTTGAAAACCCTGGCGATCCTGCTGGGACAAATAAGGTTTAAAACTAACCATATTTTCCTCAAAAAACCAACTCATCAGCGCAAAACGGCCCGCGTCATCCGCCACATCATTGAACTGATCGCGCAGCGTTGCCACGCCTAGCGGCACCGAAATCCAATCAACAACCTTGGCATACGGAAACGGCGTGCTGCCGGGTTTGAACCCGCTATGCAGGCGCATGATTGCCTTTGAGCGTTCGACCGGCGGCACATTGGACAGGTCGATCCAGACCAACTCGGTTGAGCCGCCACCGATATCAACAACCAATAACTGTTCCGTCTTAGTAGACACCAGAGAGGCGCAGGAAATGACAGCCAACCGCGCTTCTTCCTCAGGCTCGATGACATCCAGTGACAGGCCGGTTTCATTTTTCACATAGGTCATAAACTCGGCGGCATTTTCGGCGCGCCGACAGGCCTCGGTCGCAATCAGCCGCATACGTGACACTTTGTGTTTTGCGATCTTTGTTTTGCAAATACGCAGCGCTTGAACCGTGCGCGCCATAGATGCACGCGACAACTGCCCCGTCGCCTCCAGACCGGCGCCGAGTTGGACAGTTTTCGAGAAACTGTCAATCACATGAAACTGATTGCCCTTTGGCTGGGCAATCAGCATGCGACAACTGTTCGTGCCCAAATCCAAAGCGGCATAGAGATCCGCCGGATTGGGCCGGGATGGCGCGGGTGGCTCGACTGGGTTTAGGAACGCGCCCGCACCTGTGGGACGCTTGGGCGCCATGAATTCGCCCTCCAATTAAGTGTTGGTTTGACTCTAGACGCGGCATAAGCACAGGGCAAGCGTCCGCACGCAGGTTTTGCGTAAAATCCGATTGGGAAGGCTGTAACCTATTGCCCGCACGAGGAAAGTCTAGTTCATCTGCGCCGGAAGCCAGGTTGAAAGCGCAGGAAATCCGATCAGCAGTGCCATGATAAACACCTCTGCCACAAGGAACCAACCGACACCGGCGAATATCCGGCTAAGGGGAACCTTGCCCCCGACAACGGCCTTAACCGTATAGACATTCAGCCCCACGGGCGGCGTCAACAGGCCGATTTCAATGAATTTTACGGTCAGCACGCCGAACCAGATCATGTCGATTTTCTGGGCTTCCAGAAGTGGGATCAGGATTGGCAACGTCAGCAGCAAGATCCCGATTGGGTCAAGAAACATGCCCAAAATGATGTAGGTCACCGAAATGATCAGGATAAGTTGCAGCGAAGACGGATTAAACGAAATCAGCTGATCACCCAGCCATGACGGGAAACCAGACACCGCAAGGAAGCTGGCAAACATCGCCGCGCCCATGGCGATCATGAAAATATTCGCCGTCGTCCCTACCGCATCAGTGACACTGTCAATCATCACCCGAAACGACAGCCGGCGGGAAAAATAGGCCGTTATAGCCGTCAGCGCCGCGCCAAAGGCCCCGGCCTCGGTTGCCGTTACGATACCACCGTAAAGTGCCAGAATTATTCCCAGAATGATCACGATAACCGGCGTAACCGGCAGCAGGCTGCCCATGCGTTCATTTATCGACGGACGCTCGGTTTGGCGGGGCGCAAGTTCCGGGTTGATTATGCAGCGCGTTATGATCAGCGCGGTGTAGACAAACGCCGTCAACAGGCCTGGAATGACCCCGGCGATCAACAGGCGGGTAATCGATTCTTCGGCGAAAACCCCGTAAAGAATGAACAGAATACTTGGGGGAATGAGCGCGCCAAGCGTGCCCGCACAGGCCACAACGCCGGTGGCCAGCGAGTCCTTATAGCCATAGCGCAGCATTTCCGGGATCGCCAAACGCCCCATCGCAGCAACGGTCGCAATGCTTGAACCAGAGGCCGCAGCAAAGGCCGCACTCGCCCAGTTGGTGGCGACAGCAAGCCCGCCGGGCAAGAACCCCAGCCAAAGGCGGGCGGCTCGAAACAGGCTTTCACTGATGCCGCTTCGACTGGCAATCGCGCCCATCAGCAGGAACATCGGAATGGCCGACAGGCTCCAATGGGAAATGAATTCAAACGGCACAGAGTTGACGAAGTATATCGCCGTGCGCGAGCCGCGCAGAACGAACAGGCCAATAAAGGACACAACGAAAAAACTAATGGCGATCGGGATTCTGATCGCGATCAGAAATAGCAGCCCTGCAATCGCGATGAGTGCGACTTCGTTACCTGACATTGCGGCCTCGTATAGCTGATATCACCCGGGCGGCTGCGACCAGCGCAAGCAAGCCAAAACCAAGCGGCATAAACCACCGCGACGGCCAAGCTGTTACAAAGGCGCTGGAGCCTTCCCAGACCTCTCCGATCCGGGTTTTTTTCAGGGCTTCTTGGCCCATCCAGTAGGTTGCCAACACCGACACGACAAGGATTGTCACATCCCCAAAGAACACCAGATTTCTGCGCCATTTCAAACTGGATAAATCCGAAACGATCTCGACCTTAATCAACTCATCTTTGGCCAGAAGGGACGCCAGCGGCAGCACGCTGAGCGGCACCATGTAATACAGCGACACGATCTCGGTTGTGGCTGGCAATGGGGAATTCAGGAAATAGCGGCTGAACGATTCAATGGTGACGTGAATCATCATCAGAACCATTGCCACACTGGCAAAAAACGGCGGTATCTTTTGAACAAACCGCATTTGGCGGGCTCCTGCGAAACGGGGGTATTGGAAAGGAAAAATGCGACGCCCGGAAATCTACCGGGCGTCGCGAGCGACTATCAGTCGTTATAGACGTGCTCTGCCAATGCGGCAGCGAATTTAGCAGGATCACCGTCGATCTCTTTGGCCAGCGCTTCCCACTTTGGATACAGCTCTTCATATTTAGCCAAGATCGCTGCTGAGCCGGAAAAACCAACCTTTTCAGCAGATTTGGCTGCCAGTCCTGCTTCCTGTTTGGTGAACTCGGCAAGGGCGGCGATGAATGCATCGTCTGCCGGCACGAATTCGATGCCTTTTGCCTTTGCAGCGGCAATCGCTTCTTGGGCTTTACCAAGGTTCGCGTTGATCAGGGCCTCGGCCGAAATCTGTGGCATCTGACCTTTGAGTGCTGACTGCTGTTCTGGGGAAAGCCGTGCAAAGCTGTCTTTACCCATCACAAAGATACCATGCGCCTTAGAAAAGCCGACCGGCTGATCAACGATGTAGTTAACCACATCAAGATAACCGGCACTTTCCAGCCAGGACACAGGGCCAAGAACGCAATCGATCGTTCCGCGCTGAATGGCCTGCGCACCTTCTGGTGGTGACATGGAAACCGGCGTTCCGCCAAGAATACGAACCATGCTGGCACCCGGTCCCAAAGCGCGGACTTTCTTGCCAACCACATCGGCTGCACTGCGAATTTCCGGGCCACACATCAGATAGTTAGGGGCCGCGTTGGTGGCCGCAAGAAGGATGGTGTTTGCGTCGTCATATTCTTTCAGACATGCCGGGCAATGCTTGAAAAGAACCTCTAGCGTGGCACCAGTTCCGGCGATCACGTCGCTGCCAGACCCATAGTAATCAAACAGCACGCTGTTGGCTGCAAGCTGTGCGCGGGTATATACCGGGATCACAAAACCTGCATCCGCAAGGCCATTTCCGACGCCTTCCAGCGTGTTACGAGCAGTCAGAACCTGACCACCGGGTGCGACGCGCCATTTCTGTGCGCCTGCGCCTTGCGAAATTCCGGCAAAAGCGTCAGGGATGACATTGGCCATCACGCCGTGCTTGGGGCTTAGATATCCGCCGTAAATCATTTCCTGCGCAGAGGCTGACGTGACCGTCGCCATAAGCGCTGCCGCGACAAAGCCGCCTTTTAGTATTGTTCGTAACATTTACTTCTCCCTGAAGTCTGATTGAAACACCCTTTGGCCCGGGTGCATTTATTGGGTGCTAGATCTGCAGCACCAAATTCCTAGTTATTCTCCGCTTGGGATTTGGGCGCCGCCAGACAGGCCCTAAACCTTTTGTCAACTATCTGATTTGCCCAGACATGGTTCACCAACTCTAAGGACTATGGGCCACGACTTTCATGTCCTCACCTAGCAAATCCAAAACACTTCCTGAATCTTCGTTTCTTTTCTGGATCACCTCATTGACCTGCTCTGCGGCCTCTTTGGCTATCTGAATTACGAAATTCTTGTCAGACATTGCATAGCGCGCCGCACTAAAGACCAGCACCAGACTGCCGGGTGGATCAGTATTGACGGGCACAGCCACACCAACATTGTCAGGGTCAAGTTCGGCCACGGAAATCGCAGCACCGGTCCGGCGCACCAACAAAAGGCCTGCCCGGAATTCTTCCCAGGTATTGCCAAGCCCGGCTGCGGCGATTTCATCGGAATGAGCAGCGTAGACCTTGCGTTGCCGCGCCATTTTCAAACACGCCAGAATAATTTTAGATCCGGCCCCTTTAAACAATGGCATCGCACGACCACGACCAAAACTCATTTTTAGCGCACTTGTTCCGCGCTCATGCAGGCTGACCACGACACGGTTTTCAAAAAAGCTGGTCAGCAACACATCGCATTCGGTTTTGTCGCGCAGTGTTTGCATCACAGTCTGAATCATCCGCAAATTCGGATCTGCTTCGCGGATATGGTAGTCGAGTTCGATGATCCGTGGCCCAAGCGTATATTGCCCGGCGACACGGGATAAAAATCCGGCCGTGTGAAGCTCGCGGATATAGCGATAGGCCGTGCCTCGGCTATAGCCGAGCTTTGCCATAATCTCTTCGGCAGACAAGGCAGGTGTTTGGGGCGTGAACGCGTCAAACACCGATAACATTTTTGCTAGGCTAGACAATTTACCCCCCTAATTTCGACCAATCCAAAAGAAGCTGACGCTGCGCGCGTCAGCCTTTGTCAGAGTGCAGACCATCCCACCAAGAACAGGACCCGGCCATTTTGTTGAAATTCCCGTCCATCACCTGAACCGGCTGGCGAACGCCATCACGGGCGGCTTTTAGACGTTGTTCCAGCGCTAATGCGCGGGCATCGTCGGGCAGCCAGTACCGCTCATGGCCCCACATGCTGGGACCGTCGTGCAACTCAGAGGGCACCCATGTTACCGGGTCAATCTCGCGTCCACCCCAGCCATATTCGACCATAAATTTTGATGGTGACTTGGCGTAAAACGAAGTCATGAAATCATTAGTGTGGCGGCCCAGTGTTACGCCAATCCCATCTTCCATCTGTTCGGCAAGATCATACCCCTGACCGACATCGTCCAGCGAGCACAGCTCAACCATCAGGTGGTGAATTTTCTTTTCCTCGCCCTGAATAATCGCAAGGCTATGATGGCGACCATTGATGTGAAAGAAATAGGCCTTGAACAGCTCGCCCATGTAATCGCTTAACTTAAAGCCGAGCACATCCATGTAAAACGCGCGTGCTGCTTCGACATCCGGAACCAGCAACACCGCATGTCCCAGCCCCAAAGCGCCGGTTCGAAAGCCGGAAATGTTGCGACCGGGCTGAAACGGTTCATCGGCAATAAGCGGCCCATGAAAAACCTCAACCCGATTGCCGCCCGGATCACTAAACGAGATAACCTCGGCGACAAAACGATCATCGGCCACGTTTTGGGGTTCCGCTGTTACGTTGACGCCCGCGGCCTCGACCCGTGCGGCAATCGCCAACAAAGCCGCGCTGTCGGCGACTTCCCAGCCAAACACACAGGTTCCGGCCTCTTGCGCGCGATCGACGATAAAACGCTGCTTGCGATCATCCATCCGCAGGGTGACGCGCGATTTTGCACTATCAACAACCTGCATTCCCAGCAGTTCACCACCGAATGCGCGCCACTCATCCAAAAGGTCGCCGCCGACCCCGACATATCCAAGCGCTCGCAGTTCAGTCATATCTACCCTCATGGTCAAATTTAAATCGTATCATAGTCCGCACGCGCCCTAGGATCAGAGAAACTCGCGGTCGTAGCATACCGCCCCAACCAAAGCCGGAACGCTGTATTGGGGGCAATCTGGTACTAAATTGACGTTACCAATGGCCACCCCGAAGTCAACTATATTACGCAATGTGGGAAAAAATGCATTTTTTTAATCACGCTGGCGGGCGTGCCAGCCGGTTTTTTCCAATGTCGCAAATCAAACCTTATTCCAAACTCTCATGTTGGCACGAAGACCAGCCGACCAGCCGGTTCAAAATGGCTGATCAATTTCATTCCGATAACCAGTTTGGCAAGATCATCGACTAAAACCGTCGCAACCATTAGCGGTCCTTCGTCCAAGGCAACCATTGCCACGTTGTAGGGTGGTTCAAAATCCGGGCTGTAACGTTGATGATAAATAACGAAACTTTCCAGCGTCGCGCCGCCACTGGCAGGTGCCCAGTCCAAATCCTCACCGGGATGTTTGGGGCATTGACGCGCCGTATATCCCAAGGCGGTGCCGGTCTGCGGGCAACAGGGATACCGCAATTCGCCGCGGTCCATGTAATAGTGAAATTTTTCAACCGTATCGGTATCAATCCACGTGCCAACCGGGTGCGTTTTATCTGGTGATTTCTCGGTCATGACAGCGCCCCCATCGGGCTAAGGATCACGGCCGCATGATAATCCAGCCTGCCCCCTGACCCGGTGACAAGGGCAATATCGTTGTTGGGAACCTGACGCGCATCTGCTTGGCCACGAAGTTGGATAATCGCCTCGGCAATTGGGGTCACGCCTTGCAGGTAATAGCCGGACAAATGGCCACCGCCCGTGTTCACCGGCAGCGCGCCACCGGGACGGGTGTTGCCATCCGCGATATAAGGCCCGGCCTCGCCCCGGCCAACCAGCCCGTAATCTTCCAGCGACACCAGCCCCAGATAGGAAAACGCATCATAGAACTGGCACATGGTCACATCTTGCGCCGTAATACCGGCCATTTTGTAAGCACCTTCGCCCGCCAATTGCCCGCCTGTGCGCAGCTCTCGATCCGCCCCGCGCAGCCCCGGCTGGCCCAGATGCCCCTGCCCCATGCCATGCACAAACGCCGCCGGTTGCGCAAAATCCGGCGCCCGATCCGGGGCGACCATCACAATGGCGACCGCGCCGTTCACCGGATAGGCGCAATCAAGCACATGAAACGGCTCAACCACAAAACGCGACGCGGTGTATTCCTCGATCGTCAGGGGTTTTCGCAGAAAGGCGTCCGGGTTCAGCCCGGCCCATGTCCGGTTTGAAATGGCAAATTCGCCAAAATACTCGGGCTTGGCGTTATAGGTTGAAAGATAGCGCTGCGCGGCCAGCGCATAGGGTCCGGCGGCACCGAACATGCCGTATTGAACTTCCCATTGGGGAATTCCGGTCAGCGGCATCACCCGGTTATAGGCCGCGGCACCCGTGGCAGTTGCCGGTTGCAGCGGCGTGTCTGCAAACACGCAGACAACCATTTCGGCCATACCGTGATGCAGCGCCATCGCCGCCTGCTGGATCATCTGAATTGCAGACGCACCCTCGGCCTCGACCGAGGCATAAAGGCGAAGGTTATGCAGACCCAGATCGTTTTGCAGCTTTAGCGGCAGCTCGGCTGACGGCTTGGCAGGGCTGCGCGCCAGCAACAGACCATCCACATCGCTTAACGAGCGCCCGGCATCCGCAAGGGCGGCATTCACCGCAGCCGAGGCCGCATCGCGGGTTGATCCGATCGGGCCACGGGAAATCTCGCTAAACCCAAGACCGACGACAGAGCCGATCGCCTGTTTGCTCATGTGGTGCTTTCTGCGGCGATCTTTTCCACCAGCATTTCTTTGATCTTGGGTTTGTTGATCTTGCCGGTGAAGGTCATTGGCAGTTCATCAACGAACCACATTCGCTTGGGCACTTCCATACGGGCCAACCGGGTGCGGCAAAATTCGATCATGTCTTGGGCATTCAGCGCCGCGCCATCTTCACCGATAACAACGGCCTGAATAGCCTCGCCCCAATCGCGATCCGGGACACCGACGACGGCCACTGATTTCACCGCAGGATGTTCCGCCAGAACCGCCTCGACAGCCGATGCATAAACATTCACGCCGCCGGTAATGATCAGGAACTTTTTGCGATCTTTCAGGTAAAGATACCCTTCGGCGTCAAGACAGCCAACGTCATTGGTGCACATCCACCCATCCGGGTGCAGCGCCTCGGCGGTTTCTTCGGGCATGTGCAGATAGCCCTTCATCACACTATCGCCGCGCAGCCAGACGGTGCCGATTTCACCCGTCTCAAGCACAACGTCATCATCGTCGCGGATCGCCACCTCAAAATGCAAACCGACGCGCCCGGCCGAGGTTAACAGCTCTGGTTTGTCGCGCTGGCCAATCCGGTGATCTTCAGGCGTCAGGAAACTGATCCAGCCACCCGTAGCCTCGGTCATGCCATAGGTTTGCAGCATGTCACATTGCAGTGTATCCATCGTCTCGCGGATCAACTGCGGCACAACCGGGCCGCCGCCGTAAATCATCAGCCGGATGGTTGACAGATCATAGTCGCCACCGCGCGCCTCTTCCAACATCCGCCCAAGGCTGGTTGGCACCAAAAGCGCCACCGTTACCTTATGCACTTCGATGTCGCGCAAAAAACCGTCGGTTGAAAACACACCGTCCGGAATAACCATCGTCACGCCACTGGCCAGCCCGGCGGAATTGCCCACCAGCACGACCCAGGATGATTGGTTTGGACGATACCAGATATCGTCGGGGCTTATCCCGAACGCCAGCGTCGTGTTCAAGATTGCGGTGCGAACCCCGATCTCGGTCAGCATCACGCATTTGGGCAGACCGGTGGTGCCGGATGTATAGGTATAAAGCACCACTTCATCGCCATCGTAATGCACCGGCTCGGGCGTCTCGGTGATCTGGGCAAACAGGGTTTCTAGATCCAGTGCCTGACCGTGGCCTTCGCCAAACCCAACCAGTTGGCAGCCAATTTCCTTTAGCGTGTCGGCCAAAGCGGGCAGCTTTTCGATACAGTTGGCATCGACCAACAACAATTTGGGACGACAATCATTCAGCAGATGGATCATTTCGCGTTCAGAATAGCGCCAGTTGATCCCGACCCGCACATTGCCCGACAGCATGCAGCCAAACCAATGCTCATAAACCTCGATGCGTTCCTGTGACAGGATTGCGGCGACATCACCGCGCGCCAGACCAAGCTGTTTGAACAGGGCCGCATGTTTGCCAGCCCGCTGTTCCATCTGCGCCCAGCTCGCCTTGCGGCTGCCCTGGATGAATGCGGTTTTATGTGGCAAGTTACGCCCACAGGCGCGAACCATGTCATTTAGTTTCAATTTATCATTCCCCGTCGCTGTTTAGTCGCCGCCATATTATTACTGAAAGGAAAAGGCCGGCCCGTTGAACCGGGGCCGGCCAAAAAATCAAATCAGATAGGCGATCGTTGGAACGGCACTTGAGCCGTTTATCATCGTAATCTTTTTGTAAAACATCCCGAACCCGTTTTCACGACGGCGAATGTGGTATTCCACCCGCCCGGGCATGATATTCATTGTTTCAGTGGATTGCACCGCAACCTCATGCAAAATGAAATTCGCGTTCACTTTGTATTCGGTGTCTGACAGCCGCGTAATCACGATATTTGAAATAACACGCGACATTGGCGAAACCGGCGTCTGGCTGTGACGAGTGCCGGTTTTCAGCTGCCGGATACGCGTCGCCACCCGTGAACGATTGTCATTGATGATCGAGATGTCGCGGTTGGGGTCAAAGTCACCCACCCCGCGCGGCACCCAATAGATCATATCGTCCTCAAGCAGGCCTTCCCAATCGTCGTAGCGCGATTCATCCGCATAGCGCGCCTCGGTCAGAATGAAATCCTCGACCTCGCAACGTTCTTCGTAGGGCAGTATTTTGGGCTGGTCTATTACGTCGCTCATTCGGCTGCCTCCACGGATTGCGGTTGATCGTTTGCGGCGCGGGCATCGGCGTCATTAAACAACTTAGCGTAATGCTGCCAAAAACCCCGGTTCGGCGTTTCATCGGTATAATGGGATGTAATCGTCCCGCCCTCTTCGACCACTTCGCGATCAGCACCCCGCGACAAATCAAGCCACGCAGGAGAGTTTTCAAGCTCTGCCCACTGGCGCTCGGAAATGATTGCGTCATCGGCCAGCAAAAATGCCGACGGCCCAAGGGCTGCTTCACACTGGCGCAAAATCCGGCGGTTAACGGCCTCGGGTGCGTCCTTGAGGTAAAGCGGTGTGTGCCAGTTGACCACACCATCAACACCCGTTGGCTGAACGATGGTAACGGCCGTTTCCGCGATAAACAGATTTGGGAAAATGAACGTATGGGGCGGCCCTTTACGCATAATTTCCTGGGATTCTTCGGCACCGTAAGTTTCCGCCATCGCGTCGGTATATTCAGGATAGCGATCCGGATCGACACCCAGCCAAACCAGTGGCTTTTCATAGGTCGGCTCGTAATCAATCTCAGCATGTCCATCGCCAAGATCACGCGCCACACATTCCAGCTTGTCCTCTTCGGTCACCAGAACGTTTTCGTATTTATAGTTTACTTTGATGCCCTTAGCGAAGGAATCATGCACAAATGTGACGTGATAGCCATCAACGTTATTCTCGGCCAACATTTTCCAGTTGGATTTGAATGCATGTTCAACCCAGCCGCCATATAGATCAAGCTCGCCACCAGGTGCCAGATCAGACGCCCGGTCCAGCGCACCACACGCCCGGCCAAGATGCTGTTCAAGCGGAATAGGGTCGGCATTGAACGTCGCGAAAACAAAACCACGGTAATTGCCAACCTTGGCAGCGGTGGTCGCATGATCCGAAAGCTCGCCCTTGAAGCCATCCGAAAACGGCACATCAATCAGCTTGCCTTTGAAATCAAAAACCCAGCCGTGGTATTCACAGGCAAAATTGCGCTTCTTGCCCTTCTTAAGCTGACACAAAAGATTGCCACGATGGGCGCAACGGTTGGCAATAACAGAAATCTCGTCGTCCATTGTGCGCACCATCAGGACCTCTTCCAGACCCATCGTGCGACGAATGAAATTACCCTTTTTGG
>JAHRVC010000198.1 GCA_019090885.1 Marinosulfonomonas sp. | reverse complement strand
CCAAGCCCCTGCGTCGCCAGACCCAGATCACATTCCTTAGCCAACGCACCAAGATGGCTGGCATAAAGGCCAAACCGCCCTTCATAGACCGCTTTTGGCCCGACAAATCCGTTGCGCGCCAGCGTCGCTGCAGTAATGCCGGACACGCCCGCCCAGCCGGGGTGAAGCCGCTTGGTCCAGGCGCCATCTTGCAGGAATTCAAGGCTCCCTGCCCCCATCGAAAGGGCAATCCCCTGCGCCGAGGCAAGCTGCGCTCCGGTCAATCCGCGCAGCCGTCCGGCGATCAGGGCGCAGGCGAAGGCACCGATCAGGCCGGTTGGGTGAAATCCGGTTTGGTGGAACCCGCCCTTGGCAACCGAGCCAAGCCGTGTGCCAGCTTCGACGCCAGCAATGTAGGACGTAACCAGATCAGCGCCATTGGCACCGGTCTGGGCCGCCATGCCCATGGCACAGGGAAAACAACTGGCGGTGGCGTGAATAACACCTTCGGAATGGGTGTCGTCATAGTCCAAGCCATGCACCAGAAGCGCATTCACCATGACCGCGTCACGCAGCGGCAGTTGCGCGCCGAAACCGATTACATCAGAGGGGCCAGAGCCGAACTCGGACGCGGCTGAAAGCGTGCGATGCGCAAAATCATATTGGGTTGAAGCGAGCGCAATTCCGACTGCGTCCAGTATCAGATAACGCGCCCGTTCGCGCACAGACGCCGGGATCGCGTCGCCGGACAGATTGCTTACAAAGTCGCCGAGCATATTGGCAATTGGCACATCGGCCTCAACTGCGGATTGGGTGTTCATCGAATTCTCCTGCTGGTGGAAACTGGCTGTGGGACGCCCTAATAGTTCGCCGCTTCGTCGATGTTTCCTGCGCGTTTCTGGATCAATGCAGTGCGCTCAAAATCCATAAACTCTGTTCCGTCGGCTTTGATCCCACGCGTGCGAACCGTTACGATCCCGGCACCAGGGCGGGATTTTGAGGCACGTTTTTCCAGAACCTCGGATTCCGCATAGATCGTATCGCCGGGAAAGACCGGCCCGGACAGATTGATGTCGCGCCACCCCAGATTGGCAATCGCCTTGCCGCTGACATCGCCCACCGTCATGCCCACCACAATCGACAGGGTCAGCGTGCTGTTAACCAGCGGTTTTGCGAATTCGCTTTTCTCGGCGTAGGCGCGGTCACAATGCAGCGGGTGCTGGTTCATTGTGAGTAGCGAGAACTGGATGTTGTCAGCTTCGGTTATCGTGCGACCGGGGCGGTGTTCGTAGATGTCGCCGACTTCGAAATCTTCATAGAAGCGGCCGACTTCGCCACGGTATCGATTTGGACCTATTTGTTTCACCCGAACGCCTCCTGTCGCGAAAACCGCGCTGCATTGCGGGTTTTATTGGATGGCCACTTTGTACGGTTGTCATGACAACATAACAAGCAAAATGACCCCGAGCGTTATGGGCGCATTTCAAATCACGTTCTGGTGGTCACTTGGGCGGATTTTTTCCGCCCTTTCGCGCTTGAGCCTTTAGCGATGCGGCAATTTTCGCCCGCGCCCGGTTCTTCTTGCTGGACGATTTTCCGACCTTGGGTGCAAGCCCACCCTGTTGTGGCCCGGATTTGGGCGCCCCTGCGCTGCGTTTCCCCTTATAGGGCGTTACCACGCCTTCGGGCCGCTTATGTTCCGGCTTATTATTCTTAGCCTTATGCACCGGCTGCGCCAACTTTTTAGGCTTCTTGTGGCGCGGGATTGGATCATCATTCCAATCAATCGGGGCGGCATCGTTGGTTTTTTCCGCTGGTGGCGCGGCGCGGTTTTTATGCCGTGGCTTTCTGGGCTTTGGGCCTGAATCGCGGTCTTTTGGAACAAATGCAGGGCGCGGCGATTTAGCAATATCGGGCGCTTTATCCAGTTGCACCAGTTTAGCACCATCCTCGACGGTCATGCTTTTGCCGACGCTGGTCAAAAATTGAGCAACGCTGGCTTTGCGAATTTCCACATAAGACAGGTCTTGCTGAACCCGGATCGCGCCGATGTCTTCCTTGGT
The DNA here is from genome assembly GCA_019090885.1 of Marinosulfonomonas sp. Taxonomy (GTDB): domain Bacteria; phylum Pseudomonadota; class Alphaproteobacteria; order Rhodobacterales; family Rhodobacteraceae; genus NORP110. Next base: position 5,507 of record JAHRVC010000198.1, on the reverse strand, counting down.
CAGGTTCCCGACTTTGCACAACATCGGCAACAGGCGGCGCGGCTCGGCGTCTTGCGCGCGACCGCCCGCGACGGAAAACCAAACGCTTGGGCCAAACGCGGCCCGTGGCTGGGGTGCCCCGGCGGCACCGACGGGCGACAATTCTTCTGGTGCGGATTGGCGCGAGTTGAACAGGCGCAGATACGTGGCCGCAATTTTTTCGACGTCATGAAGGTCGGTCAGCTTTTTGGCCGATGCCTTTTCAGCGTCAGTCAACGGCTGTTCCCAAATCGGGTCTGCCAACATGCGTTCTTCATCGCGCTTAACGACCGCCTCGGCCGAAGGTGCCTCGCCCCATTGCGCTTTCAGCTTACCGCCCCGCAAAAGGCTTTCAGCTTTGCGCCGCGCCTTGGGTGGAACGATCAACACGCTGACGCCCTTACGGCCCGCGCGCCCGGTGCGGCCAGAGCGGTGCAGCATCGTTTCGGAATTTGTTGGCAGGTCGGCGTGGATCACCAGCTCAAGGTTCGGCAAATCAATACCCCGTGCAGCGACGTCAGTCGCGACGCAAACGCGGGCACGCCCGTCGCGCATGGCCTGCAATGCATGGGTGCGTTCATTTTGCGACAGCTCACCGGACAGCGCGACAACTGAAAAACCGCGGTTCGAAAACCGGGTGGTCAGGCGGTTGACCATCGCGCGGGTGTTGCAAAATACCAGCGCATTAGGGGCCTCATAATATCGCAGTACGTTGATGATCGCGTTTTCACTGTCGCGCGGCGAAACAGACATGGCCCGGTATTCGATATCAGAATGCTGTGAATTTTCTGATGTCGTAACGACACGAACCGCGTCTTTCTGATACCGTTTAGCCAGCGTCACGATTGAGCGGGGAACAGTGGCCGAAAACAACAATGTGCGACGCTCTTCGGGGGCTTCGCCAAGAATGAATTCCAGATCTTCGCGAAATCCGAGGTCTAGCATTTCATCCGCTTCGTCCAGCACAACGGCGCGCAGACCGTCCATCACCAGCGAGCCACGCATGATATGATCACGCAGGCGGCCCGGCGTGGCGACCACAATATGCGCGCCACGCGCTAGTGCCCGCCGCTCGTCGCGCATGTCCATGCCACCGACACAAGATGCCACGACAGCACCGGCGTTTGCGTAAAGCCAGGCCAGCTCTCGTTTCACTTGCAACGCCAACTCTCGCGTTGGGGCAACGACCAATGCCAGTGGGTTTTCTGCTTTGGGAAACTTGGCGTCTGCCCCAAGTAATGTCGGCGCAATCGCCAAACCAAACCCAACCGTCTTGCCAGACCCGGTTTGGGCCGAGACCAGCATGTCGGATCCGTCAAGTTCAGGTTTTGTCACGGCCTCCTGAACAGGTGTCAGGGTAGCGTATCCGCGTTGTTTTAGGGCATCGGCGAGTGCTTGTATCACGACAGGTTTGATTTCCGTTGTTTTGTTTTTGTTGTCTAGCGGTTTCTCGGGACCATATTACAGTCGGCTATGGAATCGCTAATACTGTCCGGCCAATCAAAGCCAGTTGGCGGCAGCTAAAGCGTTTATAGATGAATGTATAGGTCGTTTAGGGAAACAAATGCAGACATTTTATAAAAACCCGCAAGAACGGCCGCACGGAGATACCTTTTTACAGGATCATTTCTAGCCGCCTTGCGTTGGACGCCATCCGTTGTCAGCAATATTGTAACCGTCATCGTTTTCACCAAGGGTGGTAGCCAACATTACAAGTTGTCTACCACCCTTGGTGAAAACGACACCGGACAGTTGCGGAACAGTCCGGTGTCGTTAGTTTATTCAGCGATGAATACGCCGACTTCTGTCGTATTTCGAACAGTGCCGCCATTATCGTAGTTTATCAGCAGATTTATTGCACCCGCTGCTTCAGAGCCAGTCGCCCCACCGATAAGCCCGTCATAGGTGCCGTTGTTTGAAGTGACTGCCCCAACAATTGACAGATCAGCGAATTGGCCACCGGTCGTTGCGCCTGAAAATGACCCATCGGCGCCAATTGCCGTCGCCCCAAGGGCAACATCTTCAAAGCTGCTTGCACCAGGTACAACAATATTCTGGCCACCAACACGGTTGGTAATGTTGCCAGAGATTGTCGAAGCGCCGAAATCAGCACTCAGAGAAACGTCGCCGGTGATAATAAATGCCGAAATATTCGACGCACCCATGCCGCCTGCATAATCCCCAGTGAACGTTGCGCTTCCCGTGGTTGGCATAGTACCGCCAGACACCCGCGCATAGCTTGCGGCACGCTGGATTCCCCCGGCCTCAGTCGATGTGAAATCCGTGTTCATTACTGAGGCAGACATTGCACCAGTGCTACTAACCCCGGTGTGCCCTGCTTCGCGGTTGGAATATGAACCCCCGGCAATTACATCAATTTCGCTTTGAACAAACGATTTCAAAACACCTTTGTCATAGGTTGTATCGCGAACCAGCCCGGTGATCGTAGTGCCGCCAATTGTCATCGCCACCGGCTGACCATTGGCCACACCGTGCGCTGTCCCAACTTGGGTTGACCCACCCGTAGTTCCGGATACGCCGCCTGCAAGGGGTGTTGTTCCGCTGGCTGTGCCGCCGGATGTTCCGCCACTACAAGCACTCAAACCGGCAACGGCAATCAAAATATATGGAATTTTCATAGTATGCTCCATCTGTGTAATCGTACTGTTTGATCTATGTGCCTCTGGCAGTCCGCCTCGGTAATCAGATCAAACTTCAACGTTAAATGCAGGCTGGTCTTGCCTACTCAATTGATCTGTATTTCCACAGGGTCGCTCAGTCGAGGAATTTGGTATTCTACGCCCCTATTGCTGCCTGAAAATATGACAATAAGGCAGGAAAGTTGGCATTGTTTAGATCGTCAAGCCATCCGCGCAAGTCATAGTATCAGGCCAAACCCGATCTAAGTTGACGATCTTCCGCCCAAACTGGCAGTTTTCCGTGCCAAGCATTGCTTCTTAACCCTGCTATGATAGGCAAATTGGGGGCGACGAGGATTTAGTATGTTAAACCGGCGCACATTCCACAGCGGTCTTGGCGCAACAATGCTGAGCGCCGGAATTGCAAAACCCAGCTTTGCAAAATCAGAGTATTATGGCCCAAATGTCGTAATCATCCGTTTTGGCGGTGGTGTCCGGCGGCAAGAAACGATCATCCCAAAAGACAGTTTCGCACCAAAGCTGATTAATGTTTTGGCCCAAAGGGGCGTGCTTTATAAAGACATGCGGATCGAGAAACTGGACGGCTTGAACACCTCGCATGCCGAAGGCACGTTAAACATTCTGACCGGGCGTTATATGGCCTACCGCGATGTGGGCCAAGGCTTTTTGGCCGACCGGCTAGTCCCAACTGAACCGACACTTTTTGAGTATTTTCGGGCCCATTTCGACGTCCCGCCACATGAAGTGCTGCTGATAAACGGCGAAGACCGCCCGCAGGAAGAATTCTTTACCTACGGTCTTCACCGCCACTACGGCGTTGGTTTCCGCTCTGAGATGCTCAGCCTGCATCGTTTCAAACTGTATAAGAACACCAAAATTCTGGCCGACCAAAGCCAAACTGACGCGGTGCATTCAGCCGCGCAAACCGAATACGATAAATTACTGGCAGCAGATGTGCGCGCAACTTCGCCGAAACAATCGGGCCCAATTTCGGATTTCTGGCGGAAATGGCGCGCCCATTATGGTGACGATGGATTGCGCAACCCACGTGGCGACCGTCTGTTGACTGAACTGACGATACGCGCCATGGCCGAGCTTCGCCCCCGCCTGATGATGGTCAACTATCAGGACCCCGATTATGTGCATTGGGGCAACGCGTCACATTATACCCGTGCCATATCCATCATCGACGAAGGGCTGGCACAGATCGTCGATTTTGCCGACCATGATCCATTCTATCGCGATAATACGATATTTGTCGTCGTGCCAGATTGCGGCAGGGACGCAAATATGTTGGTTGACCTGCCCTATCAGCACCATTTCAATTCGCGCTCGGCGCATGAAATCTGGGCGTTAGTTTTTGGGGCAGGCATAGGAAAAAACCGGGTGATCGATGCGCCTGTGGATCAAAGCGCAATTGCAAAAAGCATAGCCGCTCTGATGGGGTTCACTGCGGATCGTGCCGAAGGTGATATTTTGCCGGGATTGGCCTAATGAACGGCGCAAGGTCCAGAACAGGCCGTTTCATTGCTCGTCTAATTGGCGGTCTAAGAACAATTTTGGTCGGAACACTTCTTAGCCTGTCCGCCCTTAGTTCGATAATACTTCTTGGCTGGCTAATGGCATTGATGCGGCGGCGCGCGCTGGTGGTGGCCGGAATGCCTTTGGGCGAGCTTGATCTCCCCAGATGGGTTTTGGCACCGTCAAATGACACTTGGCTTAAGAGATTAAAAAATGGACTGGGTCGAAACATTTCCCGCGGCGTCGCCGCTGCTGCCAGTCTGGCAATTGCCACCTTTCCTTTTGCGGTTTTTTGGCTGGTCGCTTGGTGGGCCGGGTGGGAAAACTCGTTCAATAAAGGGTATGAGTTTGCGTTTGTTGGACCAATGGTCGGGTTGGCCGGCATCCTTATATTTGCGTTGGTGATGGTTTTTTTGCCGATGGCGCTGGTGCATCAGGTTGTTGAACAAAGGCCCTTTTCATTTTTTGAATTGCGCCGCGTTAGAAGCGTCGTTTCACACACTGGCCCCAGCTACATCTTTTGGGCTGCCACTAGTGTCATACTGTCGGTGCCAATTTTCCTTAGCCGCGCATTGCCAACCTTTGCCGCTGATATTTTTCCAGCCCTGAGCGATCTGACAATCGACGAGGCCAGCGGTGTAAATCTGGGCATCAAATTGGGTCTGGGGCTTTATCTGTTCATCACTTTGTTTTTCCTTAAACGCTGGTCGGCTGGTATATATGCACGTGCAGCAAAGCGCGCTGCGGCAAGCGCCGACGCACCGTTGTGGCACAGCAGCGCTCTGGTCGGCGACGACCTTTATTCTGACGGAAAAACGCCATGGCGCATTGCCCAGCTGGTCCGGATAACGCTATTAACCGCGATCTGGGCGGGGTTGGCCGTTCTTATCTTTCTGGGGCAGTTTTTGAACCACGCTTGGCATATTTGGCTGACGCACCCATTCGTATTTTTGCCTTGGGTCATGTGATCCTGCCTGGATCTTTAAAGGCCCCGGACAGCCGTTCATTCGAAATGGACAAGATTATTCAAGGTTTGGGATGCTGTGAGTAAACAAAGACGTGCCGTCAATTTTATATCCATTAATCAGTTCTTTAGCGCCATCTCCGATCAACCAGTTCCCTAGCTTTACGACCGACGCATCGCTGACGTGGGGGTGCAATTTGGCGTTTACCGGGATGTATGAATATTGGTTCAATAACGCCGGGTCGCCTGCATAAAGTAACGCCAGATCACCTTTATTGCCAAATTTCAGCCAACTGGCCCGATCCGTCAAAAGATAAGCGTTCATGGCCGTGCCTGTATTCAAT
>JAHRVC010000197.1 GCA_019090885.1 Marinosulfonomonas sp. | reverse complement strand
GCGTCAGCGGGTGGCCATGGGGCGCGCCATCGTGCGCAAACCGGATGTGTTCCTGTTTGATGAACCGCTGTCCAACCTTGACGCAAAACTGCGCGTTCAGATGCGCCTTGAGATCAAGCAATTGCAAAAATCCCTTGGCGTCACAGCGCTTTATGTCACCCACGATCAGGTCGAGGCAATGACGCTGGCCGACCGGATGATCGTGATGAATGGCGGGGTTGCCGACCAGATCGGCGCACCGCTTGAGGTCTATAAAAACCCCCAAACAGCATTTGTCGCGGGCTTCATCGGCTCACCGGCCACCAACTTTCTGACCGCTGGCGATGTTTCCGATGTGGTGAAGGTTGGCGATGGAACGCTAGGCATCCGCCCCGAACACCTAGAACTGTGCCCCCCCGGCGAGGGTTCACTGAATATCTCGGTGCTGTATACCGAAGCGCTTGGCGCCGAAACGCTGATCCATACCCAATTGGCAAGCGGCACTGCAATCACCGTGCGACAGGACGGGCAGATGGATCTGCCGGAAGCTGGTTCAAATCTGGATGTGCGCTGGCAGGCGGATGATGTGTTGCTGTTTGACAAGAACGGGCAACGGGTGGGCGACGCTTAGGGCGCCTGAGCGGCCAGACAGATCCGTTTACGTCCCCGAACGATCCAGAACCAGAATATTTTCGACCCCATAGCCACGCAGATAATCAAATTCTATTTTGTTCGCGCTCACCGGGGGATTGAAATACCGCAAGTTAGTCAAATCATACCCCGGCTCTAGCTGACGCACGATAACGTCAGAATTCCCGCGCAGCCCGGCCAGCAAGTCATGGCGCATCCAGAACAGCGTATTTTCAAAAATTATCGGAACATAGGCATTCTTAAACGTCGCCTGACTGAACAGGCCGGACACATGCGTCCAAGGGGCATGGCTTTCGATCAGGTCCGGACGTTCCGTCGCCAATTGATCATCCAACGCGCCGTAACCCTGATGCGCCAATTGTGGATTAAGAAGAAGTGCAAGGTCAAGAACACGAATGTGGGTGGGCGCGCAACACAGGCCCAGCCCGCCCATATCGGGTGCCATAAAGCTGATCGTATCAAGCCTAAGAATTACCCGCAGAGCATCGACCCGCCGCCCAGTGTCGCGGAACGTGACAGGGGTGACGCCGTATTCATCCGGCCAGAATTCAATATTCCATTCTGCCGCTTTTTCGGACCCGACATAGGCTTGGTGATAGGCACCGGTCTGGATCGTTTTAATGTTCTCAGCCCACATTCCGATGCGCAACACGGGCGATACAGCCAATGTAAAAACCAAACAGGCAGATACCAGATAACCGGGCGATCCACCCAACACCCGGCGCGCATGGTCCGTCACCGCCAAAACCATAACAGGCAGTAAGCCCACAAACATGCGCCCGTCATAACCCCAGTTTTTGCCGGAAATCAGGGCAAAAATTGCGAATGACAGAATGACCCAGACTTTAATATCCCGCAATAATCCCAAGCGAGCGCCCAATATCGCAAGCCCAGCCAAGGCGACCAGAAAAACCGACACCGCGTTTGCAAAGTCTTTCAAACCAAGAAACCTATAGTAGATTGCTTCGGACATGCGAATATCGGGCGAATATGGGGAATGCATTTTGGCCCAGATCGTATTGGGCATGATATCGCCAAAATAGACCAGCCGGGCCGCAGTGATCAGCGCAAAACTCAGCACCAGCCCGCACAACAACCGGGCCGCCCATCGACGTTCTTCGCGATTGACCAAAACGACACCGCCCAGCCCGACACTTAGATAGAACACGGCTTCAAAACGGGTCAGCAACAGCATGACTATCAGTAAATGGGCCCATCTGGATCGACGTGAATACGCAAGAATAAATGCGGTCAGGCCCAAGCCAAATAATGTCATCTCCATGCCGTTAAGAATTTCGGCTAGGTGCATTGGATTTAATGCAAACAGAACAAGCGCTAACCACCGCACTTCTGGCCCTATCGCATTCCGTTTCAGGCCAAGATTCAGCAGAAACATGGTTGCAAGCAACATCGCAAGCGACATCAATTGCCCGGCCATGATATGTGCATCAAATCCCATGTCCCGCACCGCAAAGACAGCAGCCATAATAAACGTAAAGGCCAGCGAAGACGTCCCCTCGACCCGCTCACTGACCGCGGTCAACGCAAATTCACCGTGGCTGGCCAAACTGCGCGCAAACGATAGCGTTATGGCCCCATCGTCCCATGCGTAGCCGCCTGTCAGAACGATACTGGCCACCGCCCCGGTCAGAAGAAGCAAACAGCAGATTGCGAAAATGATGCGCCAAGTTCGAGCCAATTATCAATCATCCCGCCAAATGGCTTTATCAAAATATCGAACAGGTAAAGCTCGTAACTTGTTCCGGGCCCTGATTATCGTCGATAACATCGCCATTTCTGACGTAAACAAGGCTACGCATTTTAGTCAATCTGAAAAAATGGCCGTGCACATATTGTTCAAGGCAATTGCTTCAGTGTGAACAAACTTGCAATTATCACAATGCTCGACTTGCAGCGTGCAGCGCATCAAAAAGGGGCTTCATATTATTGGACCTATGCGGAGAAAGCCCGCTGCCCCTTCGTTGCGTGGATGAGGTGCCATATGCAGGGCCCAAAATCTGCACTCCAAGTTCACTTTGTGAGCTTCAATCTAAATACAGTGTAAAATTTCAATACGGCAAAAACCAAAATACAAAGACCAATAGAAACGACCATTTTAGTTAGAACACTGGGGTATGGAGAGACTGAAAACACCAACAAGGCGTTCAAAACAGCCGTTATGGTCATTACCCAAAAAATTTTCATGCTATGTGAAGTAAACAGCATCATCGTTATAATAGCAGTTATAGCGCACCACATGTAATATATCGAAATACCGTATGAAACACCCCGAGACGACTTTCCCAAAATAGCTGTAACCATATCCAAGAAGAAAGCACTTAGCACTGCTCCGCTTCCTGTAACTAAAATAAAAAACAGGGTTTTTATCATTTAAAATCCGGAGCGAGGTAGGGATCGGTTCGGTTTGTTCACCGATAGCGGCCATTTACCTAGTATGTAGGGAAATTATACTGGTGATTTGCCTTTTCAGGTTTCGAATCTTTGCATCATTTAACGGCATTTGGGGGTACGCTGGCGGATCAGGAAAAACGACGCTGGACAAACAATTTCATTATTCGCCTTATATACAAGGCTCTATTGGATGTCACGGGACGTTATAAAATGCTGAAATGGTGCCCCCACACGGACTCGAACCGCGGACCTACTGATTACAAATCAGTTGCTCTACCAGCTGAGCTATAGGGGCATGACGCGCGGTTTACGATTTTCCTTGGTGGGGTGCAAGCCCCTCCAAACAACGTTGAAAGAAAGTTGTTTTTTCAACGGCGACAATCCGCTCTGGCAGGCGCTGAAATGGCTATTTTTGCGCCCCGCCCGATCAGTTTGGAAACATGGCAATGCCAACTGTCACCGCCAAAATCACTACGGCGTTCCGGATATTGCCGCCGTCAGCCCCGCCCTTTGACATGCCTCTGCTCGCCGCTGCGATCACGACCCCTGTGGGTGCGCGCCATCAACAAGACCGCAGCCATACCCACCAGAATCACCAAAATTGCCGCCGGTGACGCATCACCGATTTGCTCAAGCGAGGCCATTTCATAGACTCGCGTCGACAGCGTGTTGAAATTGAAAGGACGCAATAACAACGTCGCCGGCAGCTCTTTTACGCAGTCAACGAAAACCAGCAATAACGCCGTTCCGACAGACCCCCTAATCAAGGGTAAGTAGACCCGGCCCAATGCACCGCCAGCCGTTTGGCCAAGCGAGCGCGCCGCCATCGGTAAGGACGGAGAAACCCGGCCAAATGCGGCGTCCGCCGCCCCTTGCGCAATCGCAAAAAACCGAACGCAATAAGCATAGACAATCGCAAAGGCCGACCCGGTCATCAGCAGCCCGACATCCCGACCCGTCACGGCCTCGATCATATCGGCGATGGCATGGTCAGCCGCCGCCATCGGATACAGCAGCCCGACCCCAAGAACCGCCCCCGGCGCCGCATATCCAATCGTGGTCAGCGGCAAGACCATTCCCGGCAGACGCCGCCCGGTCATCCGAACACCATAAACCAGCACCAAAGCGCCCAGAACGGTTGTTACCGCCGCAGTTCCACCCACAAAAAGCGTGTTCATCAAGGCCTGCTGCAAGGCAGGGTCCAACCAACGTTCGGCATTTTCAAGCGCATGGGCCATTATCACCGAAACTGGCAAAACAAAGCCAATCAGGAACGGCAAACCACACAGGAATGTCGCCAACCACCCTGCCCCGCCGGTCAATTGGTTGGGCTGAATAGCCCGCCGGTTTCGGCTGGCTTGCGAGTATCGCAATCGGCCCCGGTTACGCTTTTCCAAAGCCACCAGAACAAAGACGATAATCAGCACCAGACTTGCAATTTGCGCCGCACCGCTGGCGCTGCCACCTTCAAGCCATGTGCTGAAAATCCCGGTCGTCAGGGTCTGGACCGCAAAATACGACACGACGCCAAAATCACTGACGGTTTCCATCATAACAATCGCGACAGCCGCAGAAATTGCCGGGCGCGCCAGCGGCAAACCTACCCTGAAAAATCTGGCGATGGGGCCCGCACCCAAAGCGCGGGCCACCTCATATGCGCCTCCCGATTGTTCGCGGAACGCAGCCTTGGCCAGCAGGAAGACATAGGGATAAAGTGCAGCCGCAAGCACAATAACCGCCGCCCCGCGCGAACGAATTTCCGGGAACCAGTAATCACGCGATGATTGCCAACCAAAGATACCGCGCAACATCGTTTGAAACGGCCCGGCATATTCCAGAAAATCGACCAGCGCGTAGGCACCCACATAGGCCGGGATCGCCAGCGGCAAAAGCAGCAGCCATTCCAGCCATCGCGAGCCGGGGAAACGGTACATCGTGACCATCCATGCGCACAAAGTCCCAACGCAGGCCGCAATTAAACCCACAAAAACAACAAGAAATACAGAGTTTCTAAAGTATCTTGGCAAGGTTGTTGATATAAGGTGCGGCCAAATATTGTCATCCGGATTCAGCGCAATCACGACCACAGCAACAATTGGCATCACCACCAATGCGGCAATAATAACGGCCCCGACTGACCATTTATCAGGCCTCGATATACGACGTGTTGCGGTTGGGTGTTGACTATTTTTCTCGGCCATTGCTCTTGCGATACCTAAAACCAGTTTAACTGTCCAGAAATCCGCCTATACTAATGCCAATAATAAACGGGCACTTAATTACATGCAGGTCGCAATCCATCTTGGCGCGCATTGCACCGACAATGATCGTCTGCTGAAATCACTGCTGCGCAACAAGGGGTTGCTGGCCAAGTCGGGCATCAGCGTTCCCGGCCCCGGTCGCTATCGGGGCACGTTAACCAAGACCGTGCAAAAGCTGCGCGGCGCGCAGGCTAGTCTTGAAACACAGGAAATGTTGATGGACGCCTTGGTCGATGGCGAAGACATGCATCGTGTTATCCTGAGCCATGAGAACTTTATCTGCGTTCCGGGACGGATTTTCGACAATGGGATGATGTACGAAAAGGCCGGCTATAAGCCAGAGTGGCTGCGCAATGTGTTTCCAAACGATCAGGTCGAATTTTTCATCGGCATTTGCAACCCGGCTACGTTCATCCCGGCAGCCTTCGACCACAAAGCGCAAAAGACATTTGATTTCCACCGGTTTCTTGGCGGTGTTGATGTGTTTGACGTTCGGTGGTCAGATATTATTCAGTCCATTAAGGAAGGTAGCCCAGATTGCCCGCTGACAGTTTGGTGCAACGAAGATACGCCCCTGATCTGGCGCTCATTGTTAGAAGATATTTGCGGTCCGGATATGCAGGACGATTTAAACGGTGCCTATTCGATCCTGAGTTCGATTTTGAAACCAGAGGGCATGAAACGTTTTCGCAAGTACCTGTCACGAAACCCGATGCTCAATGAATTGCAGCGTCGCCGGGTGGCGGCTATATTTCTGGACAAATACGCGATCGAAGATGAGATCGAAGAAGAACTGGACGTTCCCGGCTGGACCGAAGAACTGGTGCAAACCCTGACCGAAACCTATGAAGAAGACATCTTTGAAATTGAGCGGATGCCGGGCGTAAATTTCATCTCGCCGTAGATCATCCATGGTTATTTCCACATCCCGCACATGGCACACAGGCGTGGATGACCCTATCCCTACCAGGTCTTGAACCGCGCCCTGCAAGCCACATGCCACATTGATGCGCTTTGGCCCACTTGGATTGCCGTGGCCTTGCCCCTATAAGCACCGCGAAACACCCACAAAAAGGCCGAAAAAATGCGCAAAGCCAAAATCACGCGCAAGACCGCGGAAACCAGTATTGCTGTCGAGGTTAACCTTGACGGCAGCGGCAGCTATGACAACCAGACCGGCATCGGGTTTTTTGACCACATGCTGGATCAACTGGCGCGCCATTCGCTGATTGATATGAAAATCAGCGCCAAAGGTGATCTGCATATAGACGACCACCACACCGTCGAAGACACCGGCATTGCACTGGGTCAGGCGTTAACTGCTGCCCTTGGCGACAAAAAGGGTATCCGGCGTTACGGCGAATGCCATTTGCCAATGGATGACGCGCAGGTACACGCCGCACTCGATCTGTCGGGGCGGCCGTTTATGGTCTGGAACCTGACAATGCCAACCGCCAAAATAGGTGCCTTTGACAGCGAGTTGGTACGTGAGTTTTTTCAGGCTTTTGCCACCCACGGCGGGATCACCCTGCACGTCGATCAACTGCATGGCATCAACAGCCACCACATCGCCGAAGCCGCGTTCAAAGCGGTCGCCCGCGCGTTGCGTCTGGCCGTTGAAACCGATCCGCGCAAAAGCGACGCGATCCCCTCGACCAAAGGGGCGCTATAGGCGTGCTGACGGTTCTGGTCGATTACGACAGCGGCAACCTGCACTCGGCTGAAAAAGCGTTTCAGCGGATGGCGGGCGAAACAAACGCGGGCGAGGTTATCGTCAGTTCGCGCCCCGAAGATGTGGCGCGCGCAGACCGGATCGTTTTGCCCGGCGACGGGGCCTTTGCCGCCTGTAAACGGCAATTGGCGGAATACACCGGCCTGTTTGACGCCATTGAGCAGGCCGTTCGGGTTGATGCCCGCCCCTTCATGGGTATTTGCGTCGGCATGCAGATGATGGCCAGCCGGGGCCATGAATACGAAGAGATGGCCGGTTTTGACTGGATCAGCGGCGATATCGTTAAGATCGCGCCATCAGACACAGCGATGAAAGTCCCGCATATGGGGTGGAACGATCTGGTCATCGACCAGCCGCACCCGGTTCTTGACGGCATAAAAACCGGCGAACACGCCTATTTCGTGCATTCCTATCAGTTTCGCCTGTCCGAGCGGGCTGACCTGCTGGCCCATTGCGATTATGGCGGCGCCATCACGGCTGTTGTGGGGCGCGACAATATGATCGGCACCCAGTTCCACCCGGAAAAAAGCCAACATGCCGGATTGCAGATGATTTCCAATTTTCTACATTGGAAACCGTAAGTTAGCAGGCATTTGACCGGATACGTCCCGCTATGCTCAGGCTTTGCAATTTTGCCCGCTTCATGGCAAAGACCATTTGAAACACAACAAAGGCTGCCCCCCGTGATCCTATATCCCGCCATCGACCTGAAAGACGGCAACTGTGTGCGCCTATACAAAGGCGAAATGGATCAGGCGACCGTTTTCAGCGACAACCCGGCAGCACAAGCCCTGTCTTTTCAGGATGCGGGCTGCGAATGGCTGCATCTGGTCGATCTGAACGGCGCATTTGCCGGTGAGCCGGTGAACGGCGCGGCGGTTGAGGCGATCCTTGCCGCCACATCCGTTCCGGCGCAACTGGGCGGCGGCATCCGCGATATGGTAACGATAGAGGGCTGGCTTTCCAAAGGGTTGGCGCGGGTCATTCTGGGCACCGTTGCGGTGGAAAACCCCGATCTGGTGCGCCAAGCCGCGCGCGCATTTCCGGGGCAAGTGGCTGTGGGCATCGATGCGCGCAATGGCCGTGTGGCAACCAAAGGCTGGGCCACGGAAACCGACGTGATGGTCACCGATCTTGCAAAATCGTTTGAGGACGCAGGCGTCGCGGCGATCATCTATACCGATATTGAGCGTGACGGCGCGATGCAGGGCCCGAATGTGAACGCCACGGCAGCACTTGCCAATGCCGTTTCAATTCCGGTGATTGCCTCGGGCGGCGTCAGTTCTATCAATGATCTTACGGCCTTGCGCGATTGTGGCGCACCCTTGAACGGCGCAATTTCGGGCCGCGCGCTGTATGATGGGGCGATTGATCTGGGCGAAGCGCTGGCCGTCCTGAAGGGTTGAGCCGTGAAACGCTTCACATATGTCATCCTGTGGATCGTCGTTCTGATCTGTTCGCTTCCGCTGCTTGGCATCGTCTGGTCATCGTGGTTTGCGGGCAAACACGGCTGCACCCTGAATGAGGCGAACTATCACCCCTGCATTGTCAACGGCACTGATTGGGGGCACTCTTTGGGGGCTGCATTCATTAGCGGCTGGTATGGCCTGATAACGATCCCCGTCGGGGCGGCGACCCTGCTGGTGATTGCCACAATGATGGTCTTTGGCTGGATCAAAAAACGCCGCAACCGAAAGGCCGAAAATGCTTAAAACCCGCATCATCCCCTGCCTTGACGTGGCCAACGGTCGCGTCGTCAAAGGCGTTAACTTTGTTGACCTGATCGACGCGGGCGACCCGGTGGAAAGTGCACGCGCCTATGACGCCGCCGGCGCGGATGAGCTGTGTTTTCTGGATATCATGGCGACCGAGGAAAACCGCGGCACGATGTATGATCTGGCCACCCGCACGGCTGAACATTGCTTTATGCCGCTGACCATCGGCGGCGGTGTTCGCAACAGCGAAGACGTGCGCAAACTGCTGCTGGCAGGCGCCGATAAGGTCAGCTTCAACTCTGCCGCTGTTGCCAACCCGCAGGTTGTGGCCGACGCCGCGAACCGTTTTGGCAGCCAGTGCATTGTTGTGGCGATTGATGCCAAGACCGTCGCGCCCGGAAAATGGGAAATCTTCACCCACGGCGGGCGACGCGCCACCGGCATTGACGCGGTGGAATTCGCGCGTTTGGTCACCGCCAAAGGTGCGGGCGAAATCCTGTTAACCAGCATGGACCGCGACGGCACCCGTGCCGGGTTCAACCTGCCCCTGACGCGCGCCATATCAGACGCCGTCAACGTCCCGGTCATCGCCTCGGGCGGGGTCGGCACGCTGGATCATCTGGTTGAGGGCGTGACAAAGGGCCATGCATCGGCGGTGCTTGCGGCCTCGATCTTTCACTTTGGTGACTATACTATTCACGAGGCCAAGGAACACATGGCCGCCGCTGGCATCCCGATGAGGTTGACATGAACACACTTGAACGTCTGGCCGCCACGATAGAGGCCCGCAAATCTGCGGATCCTGACAGTTCGTGGACCGCCCGCCTGCTGGCCGCTGGCCCGGAAAAGGCGGCCGAGAAATTCGGCGAAGAAGCGATTGAGGCGATTATCGAAGCCACCAAGGGCGACCGGGAACGCCTGACGTCGGAAGCCGCCGATGTGCTCTATCACCTGCTGGTGATGCTGGCCGCGCGCGATGTATCGCTGGCCGATGTGCTGGCCGAGCTTGAACGGCGAGAAGGCAGGTCGGGAATTGACGAAAAGGCCGGGCGGTAGGGGGCAAAGTTTCAACCGATAACATATTGCAGCCGCGCAGACGCCCTTTTACACTTATCGGATGAGCGACCAGATCATCACCGCCGCGTCCCTCCAGAACGATTTGACCGACCTTGGCGTTTCAGGCGGCGACGGGCTTTTTGTTCACGCCTCGATGCACGCTATCGGGCCTACTGTCGTCGGCGCACGGGCTGTAATTCAAGCCATAATTTCCGCTATCTCAACCGACGGATTGCTGGCAATGCCCGGCTTTTCCAAGGATGCTTATTTTCCCTCTCACCTTGAGCAAACCGACCTTAGCGAACAATCCATCGCTCAGGTTGAATACGCAGTTCCCGGCTTTGACACCGCCACTTCGCCAACCTCTGGTATGGGTGTGATCGCTGAGACGTTTCGAACTTGGCCCGGCACAATTCGCAGCCATCACCCAACCTCGTCAATCTGTTTGAATGGCCCCGACGCTGCAGATTTTTCTACGCCACATTCGCAGGAATGGGCAACTGGGCCAAAGACGCCATTGGGGCAGCTTTGCAAACGGGAGCAGATGAAAATTTTGCTGATTGGCGTTGGCTGGAACCGATGCTCGGCATTGCACACCGCCGAAACACTTGCACAGCACAAACGAACCAAAACGCGGCGTTTCAAAAGCGGCCCCGGCAATGCCCCGTGGATTGGAACACCCGACGTCGCCGACGATATGGACCGGCTGTTTCCTTTGGTTGGCGCAGCATTCGAAAAGACAGGCGTGGTCACAAAGGGAAATATAGCAGGGGCACCAAGCAAATTGTTTGGCTATAATGCGCTGGTAGATTTTGCGACCGACTGGATCAACCAAGCCAATCGTGACAGCGGTGAGATCCAATGATTGCTTTGCGCTGAACAGCAGCCAAACCAACCGTTTTCACAGCTTCGAAGAAATCACCCCAGTATTAAACCCACCCATCCGCAGTTCTCCGAACAGGCGTTGATACTCGATTTTCGGGCAACGGTTCTGGATCACTTGGATGCCGCGCGCCTCGGCCTTTGTCGCCGCGTCCGGGTTTTCCACGCCGATTTGCATCCAGATAGTTTTCAGGTCCGGCAATTCATCCAGCGCCATATCGACAATCGGCGGCACTGCGTCAGAGCGGCGGAAAATATCGACCATGTCAACCTTGGCATCTTTGGGGATCGCGGCCAGATCCGGGTAAATCTCAGCCCCGAACAATTTCTTGCCTGCATGACCGGGGTTGACCGGGATAACTGTGAAACCACGCAAGCCCAGATAGCGGGCCACGAAGTAACTTGGGCGCACCGGGTTCATTGAAACCCCAACGCAGGCAATCACCCGCGTTTGTTTCAAAACCTTGCGAAAAAAATCATCCGAATAATCCATGCCCTGCCCTAACAGGCAATCAGGCGACAAAAAAGCGCCCGGACCAAGAAATGGCCGGGCGCCAGTCACGGAACGAGGGACAGTGATAAAAGGCCGGGTGTTCCGAACCCAGTCTCTGATATTAAAGATAGGGGGCCGCAGCGGTGATTAAAGACCAAGTAATCAAACTGTGAACGGCGTATTAACTGTTCAGCGCAGCGGGCCAATGGCCGTTGGCCGAGGTAACATGGCCGACAACATCCTGACGCCAGATACCGCGCACGCCGGTCGAGTAGTTCAGATATAACCGCCCGTCATGGATCGTCCACGCCTCGGGCACCGTGGTTGCCACAGCGCCCTGCGCCATCGCATAGGCACAATATCCACCGTATCGCGGTGCGTATTTGTGCGGATCGGCCTCAAACGCCGCCATGTTTTTGGAACTGGAAAATCGCCACATCGTGCCCATCCATTTCAACCGATGCGCATCAGAACCGTCTGTGGGCGCATCTTTGGTAAAATAGGCGACCGGATCATGGCCGTTGATCGCAAACCCATAGCGTGAAAACACTTCTGGCGAGGCTGCGTAGGCCCAGCTTAGCGGGGTCGCCGCAAACGGGGCCGCAAGGGCCAGTTGCAGAAATCTCCGGCGGTTCGTCATGTGTTCACTCCCGTCAGGCTACCCCCAAAACATGCACTTTCACGAGCCGTCTGAAAACCCGCTTCCCGCAAGTGTGAACAAAACCTAACGGTTTGTAACAGCGTAGAGAGAAACCGCAGCAGCGTTTGAAACGTTAAGCGAGCCAAATTCCCCCATCGCAGGAATCCGCGCCAGATGATCGCAAGTCTCGCGCGTGCGCTGCCGCAGCCCCGGCCCTTCGGCCCCTAAAACCAGCGCAACGGGGCGGTCTCCTATATCTTGCAACACGTCGGCCAGCGCCTTATCCGCCTCGCCCGCAAGACCGACCAAAATATAGCCCATGTCACTAAGCACTTTCATCGCGTCAGCCAGATTGCGCACCCGCAAATAAGGCTGACGTTCCAGCGCACCAGAGGCAGTTTTGGCCAGCGCCCCGGTTTCAGGTGCAGAATGGCGCGCCGGGGAAATCACCGCACGTGCCCCAAACACCTCAGCCGAGCGCAGCACCGCGCCCACATTATGGGGATCACTGACCCGGTCGAGCATCACCACAACAGGCACCTGCCCCTCTGCGGCCAAGGCCACGTCTTGCAACGGCCCCCAGTCAAGCGCTTTAACCTCAAGCGCGACCCCCTGATGCACCGAGCCGGGATCAAGCGGCACCGGGAATTTTCGTGGGTCCGCAATTTCCGGTTCCAGATCACAAAGCGCGATCGCATCAGCCAGTTTATCATGGGCGTTCTTGCTGACCACCAGGCGCAATTTCTTGCGCGCCGGATTGACCAGCGCATCGCGCACGGCGTGCAGGCCAAACAACCAGAATGTCTCGGCGGCCGAGGCACGCTTGGACTGTTCTTTTTCAATCACCCATTTAGGTTTTTTCATCATCTGTGTCCGCGTATTACAAGCGAGCGACAATGGCGTGGTGTGGACGCAGGCGCAAGGTATTTTCCTGTTGACGGCCATAGGGGTGATCGGTATCCAGCGGTTCGCATCGACGGCCATCGGCCGCCGGTCGTGGGCGACAGGCCGCAAGGTGTGGCAGGGGACTGTAACTCCCTCGCGGAGACGCACGCCTG